>JAFQEM010000017.1 GCA_017399035.1 Clostridia bacterium
AAGACCCGTTTACGGGTAGCAAGTAAAAGGTGCAGGACTGGCAGGTCGTATAAATACGCACTTGTGCGTAAGCCAGAATAGTTTAGGGCTAATTGCCCGAAAATGAAAAACCACCAGCTAGGCTGGTGGATATTTATTTTTGTAAAAAGCCACGCTCAAATTTTTGAGCGTGGCTTAAAATTTTACCGCTTAATTAAACGTTAAATCTAAATAGAACAACGTCGCCGTCTTTTATAACGTATTCTTTACCTTCTGAACGAACTTTACCTTTTTCTTTTGCGGCGTTAAAACTTCCAAGTTCAACTAAAACGTCGTAGTCAACTATCTCTGCACGGATAAATCCTTTTTCAAAATCAGAGTGAATTTTTCCTGCTGCTTGCGGGGCTTTGGTACCTTGTTCAATAGTCCAAGCGCGAACTTCTTTTTCACCCGCCGTAAGGTATGATAGAAGCCCTAAAAGTTTATAAGAAGTTTTAACAAGTCTATCAAGTCCGCTTTCTTTTAGTCCATATTCTTCTAAAAACATTTGCTGTTCGTCGGGTTCAAGCATAGAAAGTTCTTCTTCAATTTTTGCGCAAATAACCATATGTTCTGCATTTTCACTATTTGCAAACTCAATAAGTTTTTGAACGAGCGGTAAATCTTTTTCATCTTTTCCCATATCTTTTTCGCCGATATTTGCAGTGTAAATAACGGGTTTAGCAGTTAGCAAGAAAAGTGTTTTAAGATAATCTTTTTCATCATCAGTAACTGGCAAAGTTCTTGCAGGTTTCATTTCTGACAAATGGTCAAAAAGTTTTTGTAAAAATTCCGCCTCAATTTTATATTTTTTATCGCCGGTTTTGGTCATGGAAATTGCCTTATCAAGGCGTTTTTTAACAGAATCTGTATCGGCGAAAATAAGTTCAAGGTTTATAGTTTCAATATCTCTTAACGGGTCAATGTCAGCGTCAACGTGCGTAATATTTTCGTCTTCAAAACATCTAACAACGTGTACTATTGCGTCAGTTTCACGAATATTAGCCAAAAATTTATTGCCCAAACCTTCGCCTTTACTAGCCCCTTTAACAAGCCCTGCAATGTCAACGAATTCTACAACTGCGGGGGTTATTTTCTTCGTATTATACATTTTTCCCAAAACGTCAAGTCTAACGTCGGGCACGGCAACAATGCCAACGTTTGGTTCAATGGTGCAGAAAGGGTAGTTTGCACATTCTGCGCCAGCGTGAGTAATTGCATTAAATAAAGTGGACTTGCCAACGTTGGGAAGCCCTACAACGCCTAATTTCATATTTAGTGTTCTCCGTTCAGTTAAAAGTTAATTATCCTAACAATTATAATCTAAATTACAAAAAAATACAAGTTTTTAGGTTGCTTTTTTTATAAATTATGTGGTATGATATTATTTAAATGGAGAATATTATGGATTACAAGAAACACATTACCGAAAAATTGAATTTACAAGGCGTTGACAAAAGCGATTTATATTCTTTTATAGAAATTCCGCCGAATACTGATATGGGTGATTTTGCTCTTCCGTGCTTTAAGTTGAGCAAAATTTTGCGTTCTTCACCCGTAAAGATTGCGTCTGACCTGGCTAACAGTTTTGTTGCTGACGAATATATTAGCGAGTGTTCTGCCGTAAACGGCTACCTTAATTTTAAGATAAATCGCAAAAACTTTGCCCTCTCTTTACTTAACGATATAATTTGCGCAGGCAACGATTACGGCGCAAGTGATATGGGTAACGGAAAAACTATCTGTATAGATTTTTCGTCTATAAACATAGCAAAACCTTTCCATATAGGGCATTTAAGCACAACGGTAATAGGTAGCGCACTCTGCAAAATTTTTAGATTTTTAGGTTATAAGGTCGTAGGTATAAATCACCTTGGTGATTACGGCACGCAATTTGGTAAACTAATTGTTGCTTTTAAGCGTTGGAGTAGTTTTGAGGCTGTTCAAGAGGGTAGACTAAAAGAACTTACAAGAATTTACGTTAAATATCACGACGAGGCAAAACTAGACCCGTCTATGGATGACGAGGCTCGTCGCTATTTTAAACTTATTGAAGACGGTGATAAAGAGAGCAACGAACTTTTTAACCTTTTCAAAAAGATTACGCTTGAAGAAGTTGATAAAATTTATAAACTATTAAACGTTACCTTTGATTCTTACGCTGGCGAAAGTTTTTATAACGATAAAATGGCGCCCGTAGTAGACGAACTTAAAGAAAAAGGACTAATAAAAGTATCTGACGGCGCATCTATAGTTGATTTAGAAGAATACGGTATGCCACCTTGTTTAATTTTGAAATCAGACGGTTCATCACTTTATGCAACTCGTGATATGGCTGCCGCAGTATACCGCAAAAATACTTATGATTTTGATAAATGTCTTTACGTTGTAGCATACCAACAAAATTTACACTTTAAGCAATTTTTCAAAGTTTTAGAACTTATGGGCAAAGAGTGGGCAAAAGATATGGTTCACGTTGCTTACGGTATGGTTTCGTTAGAAAGCGGTTCAATGAGTACCCGTTCAGGTAACGTAGTTTTGCTTGAAGACGTTTTAAATACTACCATTGATAAAGCGTACAAAGTTATTGAAGATAAAAATCCCGAACTTGCCGATAAAGAAAAAATTGCAAAAGCAGTTGGAACTGGCGCGGTTATTTTTGGCGCTCTCTGTAATAATAAAATCAAAGATATCACGTTTAGTTATGATAGAGTTTTGTCGTTTGAAGGGGAAACTTGCCCTTACGTTCAATATACCGTTGCTCGTTGCAATAGCGTAATATCAAAATGCGGAAACGGTGGCGACTATAGTAACGTTGATATGAACGCCGAAGAATACGAAGTGATTTCTATTCTTGGTAAGTTTGGCGACGTGGTAAAAAATTCTGCAGAAAAATACGAACCGTCTTTAGTAACGAGATATGCCATTGACCTTGCAACTGCGTTTAATAAATTCTATATAGGCAATAAAATTGCTTGCGACGACCCAACCGTTAAGAATTTCCGTTTAGCAATAACAAAAGCGGTTAAAATAACGTTGACTAATGCGCTAACGCTTTTAGGTATAGAAACGGTTGAACAAATGTAGGGGTGAAATGCAAGTGAAAAAATTAGCAATTTTTGATTTAGATGGAACGCTAATCGACTCTGTAGTTGATATTTTAGATTGTATTAACCTAATGCTAGAAAAATTCGGGTTTGCAAAGCGCAATCTTGAAGAAGTTAAGCAAATGATAGGTAACGGCGCAAAAAATTTAGTAATTAAGGCAATAGGTCAAGAAATATCTAGTGAAAAATTAGCGCAATGTTTAGACTATTATAATCAAATTTATACTTCGTCAGGTAGTCCTAAAACAAAACTTTTCGACGGAATAGGTCAACTACTTAAACAGTTGAAAGAGCGTGGATATTTGTTGGGCATAGTAACTAATAAACCGCAAATAACAACCGACGAAATCAAAAAGACCTATCTAAAGGATTATGATATAGATATGATAATAGGTCAACAGGCAGGGCTAAAAATTAAGCCAGACCCACAATCTGTAAACTTAATGATAGAAAAACTTGCAGTTGACAGAGAAAACGTTTATTTTATAGGCGACGGAGAAACTGACGTACAAGTGGCAATAAACGCCAACGTTAAAGGTGTATCCGTACTTTGGGGCTATCGAAACCGCTCACAACTTGAAAAAGTTGGTTCAAAAACTTTTGTTTCAAAGCCTCAAGACCTTCTTAAAATTCTTTTATAAATTCTAGCGGTTGCGCCGTTTTTTCGTAACTTTAATCGTTACGGCGCAACTTTCTTAAATAAGCCGTTCGGCTAAATTTCACAAACACCTTCGCAAGGAGAATAAAAATTGAATAAACTTTATAAAACCGCAATAGTTGGGGGCGGAGCCTCGGGTTTAATGACTGCGGTTGAATTGCTTTCTGGCGATAATGCTCTTCTCGGTTCAGAAGTTATAATCATTGAGAAAACTGATAGGGTGGGCAAAAAACTTGCATCAACGGGTAACGGTCAGGGCAATTTAACCAACGAAAATATTAGTTGTGAATTTTATCGTGGAGATAAATATTTTATTGATGAGTTTATTGCACTTGCTCATAAAACGGATATAAAAGAATATCTATATTCTTTAGGAATACCGCTTTGCACGTTAAAAGACGGCAAAATGTATCCGCTTTCACGCCAAGCCTCTGCAGTCGTAGACGTTTTAAGGGCATATCTTGACAGTAAAGGTTGCGTTACTGTAACAGGTGAGTGCGTAAAGCAAATTTTCAAACAAGAAAACTTTGTTTTAAATACAGAGAATAATTGCTTTTATGCGCAAACGGTAGTTCTTGCTTTTGGCGGTTCGGTTGCAAAACAGTTTGGAACTGACGGAACGTCTTACAATTTAGCAAAAGATTTTGGGCATAAAATAACTAAACTTTATCCGTCGCTCGTACAACTTAAAACTCAAACTGATTTGATTAAAGGGCTAAAGGGACTAAAAGAAATTGCAAAAGTTACCGCAATAAAAAATGGTCGGCCTGTTGCAAGTTCAACTGGTGATATTTTGTTTACAGAATACGGGGTTTCTGGTTCTAGTGTTTTTCAAGTTTCTGCATATTTAAATGGTGAAGATGGCGAGAGTTTGAAAATAGAATTTTTGCCAGATTTGTCGCAAAAAGACGTTACCGTTATGCTAAAAAAGCGACTAGATTGCAATTTTATGTCGCCAAACGACGTGCTTTGTTGTATGCTCAATAAGCGCGTAGGACAAGCAATTTTAAAAACCGTTAAAACAATCACGGCAGAAACCGTGTCTTACGCTTTGAAAAACTTTACGCTAAAAGTTACTGGCAATTTAGGTTTTAATTATGCGCAAGTTACTAAAGGCGGGGTTTCAACTGAATTTATAAATCCTAAAACTTTTGAAAGTAAATTGCAAAAAGGATTATACGTAATCGGTGAGGCTTTAGACGTTGACGGCGATTGTGGTGGATATAACGTAACGTTTGCTTTTGTGTCGGGTATTTTATCTGCACGAGGAATAAAGGCAACTTGTACAAAATAACTTTTAACAAGGAGTAAATTATGAAAGTACTAAAAAAGTTTACTGAAGATATGTTTTCTAACTTACATTTGTCCGTAGTAAGAGAGTTGGGCAGAGCCTTGGGCGTTCGCGCCCCTGCAGGCAAAAATAAAGAACAGATTGCAAAAGAGATAATTGCTATTCAAAATGGCGAACTAAAGCCTTTTAAGAAAAATAAGAGCGGTGCGCCTGTTAAAATAAAAGTTGACCTTTCGCAATTTTATGAAGAAAAAGAGCCTGAATATGCTGATTATGATGCAAAACCTATGGAAAAACCCAAATTAAAAGATTTAACTAATGCAGACGGTGTGGTTGAAGGCGTGCTTGAACAACACGTATCTGGTTACGGTTTTTTAAGAGTAAATAATTACGAAAACTCTAAAGACGACGTTTATGTTTCTCAACAAAATATCAAAAAATATAATCTTCGTAGAGGTGATAAGGTTAAGGCTATTGCTAAAGAAGTTCGTGATGGTGATTCCGCCGCCCTGCAAGAAGTTATAACCATAAACGACTTGTCGCCCGAACTTTTCTTAAAACGCAAAAATTTTGACGATTTATTGCCGTGCTATCCCACGCAACGTTTAAGGTTAGAGTGTGAAGATAGCGTAAATTCAGTTGCAATTCGTTGTTTAGATTTGTTTACACCTATAGGCAAAGGTCAAAGGGGTTTAATCGTTGCACCGCCTAAAACGGGCAAAACCACTCTTTTGAAAATGATTGCTCAATCTATAGAATATAACCACAAAGACGTTAAACTAATTATACTTTTAATAGACGAACGACCAGAAGAAGTTACCGATATAAAACGTTCTGTAACAGGTGAAGTGGTTTTCTCAACCTTTGATGAAAGTTCAGAACATCATATTCGCGCGGCAGAACTTGTTATAAATAGGGCAAAGCGATTAGTTGAAGTGGGTAAAGACGTTGTAATTTTAATGGATTCAATCACAAGGCTAGCAAGGGCTTATAACAACGTGATAGAATCTTCTGGCAAAACTCTTTCAGGCGGTCTTGACCCCGTTGCATTGCAAGGCCCAAAACGCTTTTTCGGTGCGGCAAGAAATATTGAAGACGGCGGTAGTTTAACTATAATATCAACTGCGCTTATCGATACAGGTAGCCGTATGGACGACGTCATTTACGAAGAGTTTAAGGGTACGGGTAATATGGAAATTCATCTTTCTAGAGAGTTAAGCGAAAAGAGAGTTTTCCCTGCAATAGACATATATAAGTCTGGAACTCGCAAAGAAGAACTTTTGATGACGGAAAAAGAATTAAATTCCGCTTATAAACTTAGAAAAGTGCTTTTTGAAAGCGACGTTGCTACCGACAGTTTAATTGAAATGATGAAAAAAACTAAAAACAATTCCGACCTTATGGATAAATTAGACGGTTGGATAAAAATTTACGGTAAATAATATGAAATCACCAAAGAATAAAACTATAGATTTTCCTTTAGAGCAAGCAGGGGAATATCTTGCCCGTTGCGTAAAGTTAGAAAACGTTGAAAAAATTACCCCGAACAGCACGGTAAACGGCGACGCTTATTTATCGCTTGAAAAAGTAGAAAACAAGAGCGTTGATTTGCTTATCGTAGACCCACCGTATAATTTAGATAAAAATTTTCACGGTAACGGATTTAAGAAAAAAACTGAAGAAGACTACGCCGAATATACCGAAAAGTGGATTGAGGCGGTCAAGCCAAAACTTAAAGATAATGCAAGCGTATACGTTTGCTGTGACTGGAAAAGCGCGTTGATTATAGGCAGTATTTTGTCAAAGCATTTTATTTTAAGAAACCGTATAACTTGGCAAAGAGAAAAAGGCAGAGGTGCTAAAGCGAACTGGAAAAATTCTATGGAAGATATATTTTTTGCCACGGTAAGCGAAAATTATACTTTTAATTTAGATGCAGTTAAACAGCGAAAAAAAGTACTTGCGCCCTATCGTGAAAACGGCTCGCCAAAAGACTGGGAAGATACTACAGAGGGGAAATTTAGAAATACCTGTCCGTCAAATTTTTGGGACGATATTGCCGTGCCTTACTGGTCAATGTCTGAAAATACCGCGCACCCTACCCAAAAGCCAGAAAAACTTATTGCAAAACTTATTTTGGCAAGTTCAAATAAGGGCGATTTAATTTTAGACCCTTTTGCAGGTAGTGGAACTACGGCAGTCGTCGCTAAAAAGTTATCTAGAAATTATATAGGCATAGAACAAAATCCGCTCTATTGCGCGTGGACTGAAAAACGCCTTTTAGATAGCGAAAAAGATAAAACTATTCAAG
>JAFQEM010000018.1 GCA_017399035.1 Clostridia bacterium
AAAAGTACCTGCCGGCACGCAAGTGCTCATTACTACTATTGCTTTTTTAAGGTGTTGGTCATCTAAATTTTCGCTTAGTACTAGTATTAACGACGACCATAAAATAGATTGAGAAACGCCGTTTAGTAACCATAAAAACTTAAAGTAAGTAAAGTGCACGCCCAGTGCGATTACTAGGTTTATTATAGCCGAAACGATTAACGATAAGGATAGCATTATTCTTTTGTTATACCTTTTACATAGCAAGCCGTTTATTATTTGACCTGCGCCGTAAAAGAAAAAGAACATAGAACTAACTAACCCCGTAGCGTCCTTTCCTTGCGAGAAATATTCGCCGATTATTTTTATGTTGGAATTATAACTGTATCTTCCTAGATAGGCTATGGTATACATTAGCCAACACAAAAATATCAATGCGTTTTGTTTTTTGTTGGAAATCTTTAAATGTGGCATTTTCTCTAACTTTAAAGCACCGAATTGTCGGTGCTTTTTATATTATTTATTGTTGTTTATAAATATCTTTCAAAATCTTGTTTAATTTTGGAAAAGAGTTCGGTTGCAGTGTGTCTATCTTTTGCGGGAACTGAATAATAAACTTTTAATTTAGGTTCCGTTCCGCTTGGACGAACGCACACGAAACCACCGTTGCATAGTTCGTAGTAAACTGCGTTTACGCTATCCCCTTCCATATCTTCAACCGTTCCGTCTTTAAGCGTTCTTTTTAAAACTGAATAGTCCCTAACCGCTTCTACCGTAACTTCGCCAATATTTTGGATTTGGGTTTGCTTTATTTTATCAACGACTGCAATCATATCACGCATTGCATTAATTCCGCTATACGCAGTGCTTACGTTAGTGTCGTAAACGTAGCCGTATCTTGCGTATATGTCTTTTAGTCTGTCGTAAACGCTCATTTGGTTATAAGCGTAATAACAACACATTTCAGCAAATAACATACTTGCAACGACCGCGTCTTTATCACGACAGTGAGTTCCCCTTAAATATCCGCAACTTTCTTCAAAACCAAAGATAAAGTTACGCATACCCGTATCGTCTAGTTGTTTTATCTTTTCGCCGATAAACTTAAATCCAACGGGAACTTCCATAAGTTCTACGCCGTAGGTTTTTGCAATGAGTTTAGCTAAACTCGTGGTTACGAAACTTTTTACTGCAAAACCTTTTTTGTTTAGTTTGCCAGATTCTTTTAATCTTAAAAGAACGTAATCTAAAAGCAACACGCCCGTTTGGTTGCCTGTGAGCGCAACGAAGTCCCCTCCGTCGTCCCTTATTGCCACGCCAAGTCTATCGCAATCGGGATCGGTGCCGAATACTACGTCGGCATTTCTGAAATCTGCTAGTTTTATTCCTAAGGTGAGCGTTTCTTTATGTTCTGGATTGGGTATTTCTACCGTAGAAAATTCCGTATCCTTTCTAATCTGTTCTTCTACTACGATGGGTTTTATACCTATCTTTTTAAGTATGGTAGTTACAGGAACGTAACCACTTCCGTGAACGGGAGTATACACGATTTTAAGTTGCTTGCCATACTTTCTTAATTCTTTTTGGGATAAACAAAGTTTTTTGATGGTTTTATAATATTTTCTATCAACCGACTTTTTTACTTTTTTTATCTTCTTTTCAAACTTTTCGTCAAAAAGAATTTTGTCCGACAAAGGACTGCCTATCGCGTCGATATACTTAACTATTTCGTTGGTGGCAGAAATTGACATTTGCGCACCGTCTTCGCCGTAAAGTTTATATCCGTTGTATTCTTTTGGGTTGTGACTTGCCGTTATCATTATGCCGGCAACCGTTTTAAGTTCCCTTACCGCGTAAGATAGCATGGGTACGGGGTGAACGTCCGAAAATAAATGCGCTTTTATTCCGTTGGTTGCAAGCACGATTGCCGCGTTATACGCAAATTCGTATGATTTTCTTCTAGTGTCGTAAGAAATCACTACGCCACGCTCTTTTGCTTGTTCGCCAAGACCTTTTATATATTCTGATAAAC
The DNA here is from genome assembly GCA_017399035.1 of Clostridia bacterium. Classification (GTDB taxonomy): domain Bacteria; phylum Bacillota; class Clostridia; order Christensenellales; family Borkfalkiaceae; genus UBA1259. The sequence continues at coordinate 2,012 of JAFQEM010000018.1, forward strand.
CTTGCGTTGCTTTTCTTACCGTGTATACGTTCATCATATTAGTGCCAAGACCAATAAATCCTCGCATACCCGCCGTGCCGAATTCTAAATCCTTGCCAAAACGGTTTTCGATTTCCTTTTCGTCGGTTATTTGCAAAAGTTCCTTTCTTTCTTCTTCGGTAAGCTTTAAGCTTTCAGTCCATTCTTTGTATAAATATTTGTACATAAGACTCCGCCTATTTTAAAACAATCTACGCTATATTATACAATATATACTTAAATATGTCAAAGAATATTCAAAATTTTTGTCGTCTATTTGCTTTTTTACGCCTCCTTTTGTTTTTATGAAAAATATTAGATAAATATTTGAAAATTTATTTTACAAACAGTTGACACAAATAAAACATTTTGATAAAATGTATAAGCATTGTCTTGGGAAACGACGTGCGGGTGTAATTCACTGGTAGAATTCCAGCCTTCCAAGCTGGCTGCGTGGGTCCGATTCCCATCACCCGCTCCAATGCATTTAGGCAATAGGCAAATATGTGTCTGTAGCTCAGTTGGATAGAGCATCGGCCTTCTAAGCCGAGGGTCAGGGGTTCGAATCCCTTCAGGCGCGCCAATGGCGGGTGTAGCTCAGTTGGTTAGAGCGCAAGATTGTGGTCCTTGAGGTCGTGGGTTCGATTCCCATCATCCGCCCCATTAAAGCATAGGGGTGTCGCCAAGCGGTAAGGCAACGGATTTTGATTCCGTCATCCGTAGGTTCAAATCCTGCCACCCCTGCCAACGTACCTTTAGCTCAGTTGGTAGAGCAACTGACTCTTAATCAGTGGGTCCAGGGTTCGAGTCCCTGAAGGTGCACCAATAAATGATTCATTAGCTCAGCCGGTAGAGCACGTGACTTTTAATCACGGTGTCCGGGGTTCGATTCCCCGATGGATCACCAGAAATACCAAACAGTTTATGCTGTTTGGTATTTTTGTTTATTTGGGCAAGGGGAATCGAATTAAGGAGAAAATCACTAGTGATTTCCCGTAGGGTAAACAGTGGACACCCACTGTTTATCGGGTATGGGCGCACAGGCGCCGATTCCCCGATGCAAGTTATCTCACGGACGAGTTTCCCCGATGGATCACAGATAAAAATAAAAAAGACTTGCTAAATTACACAAGTCCTTTTATCCGTTGATTAAATCGTCAATTTTAATTTTGAAAATTTCACTTAATTTTCGCAACATTTCAATGTTTGGTTCTGTTCTTCCCTGTTCCCAGTTAGCATAGCAACTTTCCACCACGTTTAGTTTGTCTGCTACTTGCTTTTGTGTCAGGCAACAAGCCTTTCTCGATTCCCTTAAATTACAACAAAATTTTTCATCCATAATAATATTTTACCCAAAAACTAGACAAAATGTCTTGACACTAGACAATTTGTCTAGTATAATAGTGTTATAAATTTATTTTGGAGAAAAGCAATGGAAAAAGAATATGTTGGCACTTACGAAGCCTCTCAACTAACAGGGCTAACACAACAAACAATACGAAATCGTTGTAAAACACATTACTACAAAACAGCAGAACAAGACGGACCCGGTCGACCTTGGAGAATATTAAAACTAGAAGTTTTAGATAAAATGAAATAAAAAGGAGAAAAATACATATGGAAGAAAAAGTTTTAATCAAAAGTTATTCGTCTAAAAAGACAAAGCGTTTTTTTATAGGGTTTATAATTGGCTTGTTTGCCATGTCGTTAATATTTCTTATTTTAGGTATTGAGTTGGGTAAATATGATTGGGCATGGTTTCATAGAGATTACGGTTATAGTGGACAGTATCTGTGTGAATTTTGTAGGGAAAGTGGTTATGAAGATGAGATTATCAGCCATATTTTATCGAACCATAGGAATGAAATTCAGGTGTTTGATTACGTATCCTTTGGATTAGTTTTCTTTATTTTGCATTGGGTATTTTTTCTTGGTGGCGGAATTGCTTATTTAATATATTTTTCATTATCGCGCTGTAATATAGTAGTAACAGACAAAAATATTACTGGAAAAACTTTTGGCGGTAAAAAAGTAGTTTTACCTATTCATATGATTTCTGCTTATTCTATAAGTAAGTTTTTTTCAGTTATTGCAGTGACTACGGCATCTGGTTTAATAAAATTCCATTGTATCGGTAATTACAAAGAAATAGCAGACGTTCTACAACAACTCTTAAACGAAAGACAAGAGAGAACGGAAACACAAGAAAATGCAATTTCCAAGCAAAGCAGTTCGAAAAATTTAGATGATTTAATGAAACTTAAAAACTTATTAGATAATGATATTATTACCCAAGAAGAGTTTAACGCAAAGAAAAAAGAACTTTTAGGGCTTTGATTTTTGTTCGATTTAGGTTGGCTTTGGTTTAGCATCACAATAAGAGACCCTGTTGAACCCCAAGTTTAACAGGGTCTCTTATCATTTTAAAATGTAAAAAAACCTGAAATTTTAAGAGCTTTTTATGATAATTTAGTTGTTTATCTTTTAAAAGAAAGCACTCAATTTAACCTGTTTTGGTTTTTCTTGAGTACTTTTTATCTTATACATACTTAACGTATATCCGCTAAATAATTAACACCTTTTGTAATCTCTTTTTTCTTTCCTTATAATCTGGTAAAAAAATTGCTAACGCCAAATAAAATTTTCTAGAATGGTTAGGCTCAATGAAATGCGTAAATTCGTGATAGATAACGTATTTTACACATTCTATCGGTGCATTGATTAGAGCATAGTTGAAGGTCAAAATTTTATGCACGAAGTTGCAACTACCCCACCTTGAAGTCATTTTTCTAAACTTTATCGTGGGAAAATCGCTACAGTAATTTTTGAATAACGGATATACTTTCTCGCAAATTCTTATAACTGTTTCTTTAACTTGATTATAAAGCCACTTATCCAAAACTTTTTTCTTTATCGATATATCGTTCAAATCTTTAACGTAAAGATATATAAAAGGCTCGTCTTTTTCAACGTGATTCTTTTTCGCTAAAAAAACTTTTAACGATAAATCTTGCCCAAACACCTTTATCGTTTCCCCGTCAATATACTGTTTAGGTTTTGGCAAAGATTTTTGCATTTTACCGTATTTTTCTAACGCTCTTAAAATAAATTCTTGCTTTTCTAATATGAATTTTTCAATCCTATTTTCGGGAACTCTTGGGTTTGCGGAAACGGTAATGCTCTTATCTGGCTTAATCCTCAGGTTTATATTTTTAACCCTTTTTCTCTGCAAATCGTATTCAATTTCTCGGTCTAATAATTTAATATATTTAATCACTTAATAACCATTTCCTTTGTGAAATAATATGCATATTTTCGAATATTATACTCTTTTTTTCAAATAAATGTCAATATGTTTACGGAATATTTATTTCGTTTATGCGGAACAATGTATAACGTTGATTTTTTATTTTAAAATCTTAAAGTGCAACTTAAAAATGCGTTTTGCACTTTAAAATTGCACTTTAAATTAAGATGATTTTTTAAGAACGGAAATGGGCTTTTGTCGCATATAAATTTTGTGATAGTTGCTACTTTTTCTATATACGGTGCTCAAATTTATGGAAAAAATTAAATTTTAATCAAAAAACCCGTCTAAAAATAAATCTACTTTTTAGGCGGGTTTTTATATGCTTACAATCTTTATTAAGTTACATTTTTGCAACTATTTGCAAAACTTCTGCAATTTCTTTTATGGCTTTATCCATTTGCTCTTCGGTATGAGTTGCAGTATAACTTGTGCGCAACAACGCTTGTCCCGCAGGTGTTGCCGGCGAAACAACGGGGTTAACGTATACACCACGGTCAAACAACATCTTACACGCAATAAATGCCTTTTCATCTTCATACGTATAAATAGGAATAATAGGCGTTTGACTTTCTATAATGCTTATATTATTTCTTTTTAAGCCCTCTCTCATATAATTGCTAATGTGATGCAAATTTTTAATTCTTTGCGGTTCACGTTTTATAATTTCAAGCGCTTTACGTGCGCAAGCCACGTTAGAAGGCGTTATGCTTGCACAGAAAATAAACGGACGAGAAACGTGCCTAACGTATTCACAAACTTCCCTTTTAGCAGCCATATAACCGCCGAGAGATGCAAGCGACTTTGAAAACGTTCCCATATAAATATCAACTTCATTTTCCAAGCCAAAATGTTCTGCCGTACCTCTGCCGTGTTCACCCAAAACACCTAACCCGTGTGCGTCGTCGACCATTACGCGCGCGCCGTATTTTTTAGCAAGTTCAACGATTTGGGGTAATTTGCATATTTCACCGCTCATACTAAACACGCCGTCGGTAACTATCAATATCCCACTCTTTTCAGTATCTATGGTTTTTAGTTGACGCTCTAAATCTTCCATATCTGAATGATTATAGCGTAACATTCTAGCAAACGACAATCTACACCCGTCGTAAATGCTTGCGTGATTTTCTTTATCGCAAAGAATATAGTCCGTTCGACCTGCTATTGCGCTAATTATGCCCAAATTGCTTTGAAAACCCGTAGAAAAAGTTACAACGTCTTCTTTATTCAAAAACTCTGCAAGTTCTTTTTCAAGTTCAACGTGAGCCGTAAGCGTTCCGTTTAAAAACCTACTACCCGAACAACCGCTACCGAACTTTTCTAACGCTTTTACCCCAGCCTCTATTACTTCAGGGTGCGAAGTAAGCCCCAAATAGTTATTAGAGCCTATCATTATTATATCTTTACCCTCCATAACGACTTGAGGTCCTTGTTTTGAGTTCAACTGATGAAAATAAGGATAAATTCCTTTCTCTTTTGCCGTTTTAACATTAGTTAAATGCTCACATTTCTTAAATAAATCCATAAACTTCCCCTTTAAATTTATGAATTTATTATACTATATTTTAACCTATTTAACAAGTTTTTTTATTTGCTTATATATTCAACAATTGTTTAACTTATTTAATTTAAAATGTTACGTTCGCCACCACGGCTGAAAAAATTTATCAATTCCGCAGGCTGACTACTACCGTATAATGCATTACAAAGCCTTAAGTTTTCTTTCTCAAGCAAAATAATTCTCTCTTTTAAGCGGGCGTTTTCTCTCTTTTCTTTTTCTGCAATTTTAAAAACTAAATTATTTATTTCATTTTTAAGTTTTTTAAACTGCGTTTCTGACAAAAATTCTTTTTCATCTTCTTTACAAGGGGCGCAAACGTCAGTGCCCTCTCTTTGTAATTCTTTTATAATTTCGTTTATTAAAGCGGGCTTATTTTTAATAGCGTTTCTATACTTATTTTGAAACCTTAAAGCCACTTTGCCTTCGCCGTTAGAAAGTTCCATAATTGCCCCTCTAACAGACTTTCCGTTTGCCGTTGCAATTAGAATTTTTTTAATCAACTGCCGTTCTTCACAATCTTTAAACTCAACAATCTTGCCTACGTTTAAGGGTTTGCCGTTTAAGTATTTATCACAAAACTCACTGTCTTTTACACTCATTTTAGCAAGAGCGTAATAAAGATTTCTAACCGTACCCTTTGCTTTGCCATACTTAACGCCGTAGTTTTCAAAAACCTTTGATAACGACTGATTGCCTTTAGACTGCAAAAATTCTGCAAGACCTATAATATCTTTTTCTTTGTAACCGTAAATTTTTTCCATATAAATCTCCTTTTTTATAATTTTCAAATGGTTTATTGACATATTTATAAAGATTTATACGTACATTTAAGCGATATGTATTATTATTTTTCAAGCGAATACCCTGTGGCAATGAAACTAAACGGAATATATTACGGAATATTGAACGAAACGGTTAAACATTTGCGAATAGACAACGGTTCGCCTTTTGTGGAATTATGCCCTTTGTGCGACCAAGAAACGAGCGTAAATTTTATATTAGACGATAACTTTTTAAAATGCCCGCCCGCATCAATAACCGTAACTGATATGAAAGGCGGATATTTGATTAAACTATATCCGTCTTTATCAAAAAGTTCTTTTCAAATAATCAGCCAAAAAAAATTTAATGACGCAGTGGTAACCGTCTTTACTGAAAACGGGCTTAAACTGTCAATAGAAACACCCAAGGATTTTTACGCTGAAACGATAAAACTTAATTGCAACCGTGCTGAAATTGAAAAATTTAGACTAGACGGTAAAACGCTAATATATATAAGTTTTATATGCACTAAACAATTATTATACGCATTTTGTATTGATGAAAAAATAACTAAAGTCTTTTGCCGAACCGTAGATGAGTTTTCTGTTGATAACGGTTTAATTACCACCGAAAAATATTGCGATATAGCAAAGCATAATTGCGTTACGGAATGGGGTTTTGACGGAAAAACTTTAACTTCAAAGCACGTTTCCGTTACTGAAAACCCTGACTTTAATGTTGATAATTTGCACGAAAAACTGATACCGTATGCTTTTTTAGAGTGCTTTTTGCTAAATTCTAACGTTGATGATTATCTTGTGAAAAACATTATTGAACAAAAAAATCACCTTAAAGATTATTTAGGTGATTACGTGGGAATTTTGCCACCGCCACGGTTTAGAAATATTGACGAAGTGGGGCTAATATATCGTGTTAAAGAAAATTTTTACCGCATAGATTATTTTACGTTTGAACTTGATGGAAGAAAAATTTGCAACGTTAAAAAATGCGACGATTAAAAAATAGCCTGCGAAAGTATAAACTTTCGCAGGCTATGATGTTTTACAAATAAACTATCAATTACACTACTTTTGCAGAAGTTATTTTTGCTGTAACTGCGCCAGTTGACGCTAAAGTAGGTACGCTAACTTTATGATGATTATAGCAAACTTGTTGCGCGTCTTTTGCCTCAAACAAGCCTTCTATTTCATCTTCTTTGAAGTTATCTGCCTCAACGATATGATATTCAAGACCGTGCCCGTCGTTTTCGTCAGGCGCATTTTCTTTATACTCGCCAGTATAATAAACCACGTATTCAGTAGTATTTTCTTCTAATGCTTTTTGAATAAGTTCAAAAGCCTTTGCATTATCACCAGTTAAACTAAACTGTGCAAAAATACAGAACCAACCGTTATAACCTGAAAGAGTTGAAGATGCGGTATTAGTAGGCAAGAACCAAGTTGCACGACCAGAGTGCATTGTTTGGTTGCTTTCATTATATGAATTATCATAAGCAGTCCAAGTTCTCCAAAGACCTATAGAACCCTTTTTAGCAACTAAATTAGAACCGCTTACGCCACCCTTTTCAAATTCACCGGAAATTTGGGGTTTAATTTCATTAAGTTCGGGCGCACCAGCCGTTCCCTTAACAACTAAATCACCAAGCATAATTTGGTTGGGATAAGATTCTAGTTCATAGAAAACCGCGTTGTTATAATAACCGTCGTTAATATAACCTATCATTTTGTTGACGGTATTTTTTGCAACGTGGCGATAAAGGTCAACCGTCAAAGTAAGGTTTTGTTGACCGATAACTGCGCCGTCTTCTTCTGCATAATTATAAACGCTTACGTTAAGTTTAACTTTAACTATGTCTTCTTTACAAGCCGAAAGCCCGAAACACCCAACAACTAGCAAAAGTGTTGCAAGAACGTTTACGAGAATTTTCTTAAATCTTTTCATAATATTCTCCGAAAAAAATTGCTTATTTATAATAGGCGATTTTAACCTATTTTCATATACTATTCTATTTTACAGAATTTTATTATTTTTGTCAATGTTTATTAAGCATTTGCCTATTAAAACGCAAATTTTTTGTAAAAAATGCAACAATTTTCTTTACGTTTACTATTAAACTTAGTGTACAAATAAACACAATAAATAAAAACGGCATTTCGATTGAAATGCCGTTTTAAATTTGCAGTTTTTGAAATTATTCAGCAACAACGGTAGCGCCAGCTTCTTTGAATTTAGCAATCATAGCGTCTGCTTCTTCTTTAGATGCGCTTTCCTTAATGGTCTTGCCGTTTTCAGCAAGTGCTTTAGATTCTACGAGGCCCAAACCGGTAACGTCCTTAATAACTTTGATAACGCCGATTTTGTTAGCGCCAACTTCTTTAAGAACTACCTTGAATTCGGTCTTTTCTTCAGCAGCAGGAGCATCTGCAGCTGCAGCGGGAGCAGCAGCAACTGCTACGGGAGCAGCAGCGCTTACGCCAAATTCTTCTTCTAAAGCCTTAACGAGTTCGTTAAGTTCCAAAACTGTCATACCTTTAACTTCTTCAATCATTTTTTGAATGTCTGCCATTTTTCTATCCTCCAAAATATGTTTTAAATTTAATTTTTTATTTTTTTATTTTTTAATTTTCGCTTTAAACGAGATTTGTTTTGCTCAAATTATTGAGCCTTTTTTTCAGCAACCGCATTGAGAGCGATTACCAAGCTTCTAGGCATAGCTGAAAGCACGCCAACGAAGTTTGAAATAGGTGCTTGCAACGAACCAAGCATCTTTGCAATAAGTTGTTCTTTGCTGGGCATTGCTGCGAGAGCCTTAACGCCGTTTTCATCAACTCTACCACCGTCAACGAACGCACTTTTAACGGATACCTTGTCTTGATATTTTTTAACCGCGTCGATAATAACTTTAGACGCACCTGTTTCGTCTGCGCCAAACGCAACCGAAGTGGGGCCGTTCAAATCATCGTCGAAATCGGTAATACCCATATCATTGAAAGCACGTCTAATCAAAGTGTTTTTCAAAACTTTATATTCAACGTTGTTCTTTCTGAATTCACGACGAAGTTCAGTATCTTCTGCAACGGTAAGACCGCTAAACTTAACGAAAACAACCGACTTTGCGTTTTGAATTCTTTCCTTAATGTCTTCAACTACTACTTTCTTTGCTTCAAAATTTGCCGACATTTGATTACCTCCTTAATTTTAATGAAAAAGCCCTTGTACACCAAAACGGAATACAAGGGCATAAAACGCTATTTAGCCTTTAAATGTTTCCGCCTCGGTGGGTTTGCAAATATGCAATTAAAAACCTACTGTCTTGGGCTATTTAATTTACTATGTGATTATAACACTTAAAATTTAATTTGTCAACTAAATTTTAGCGTTAATTTTCACGCCAGGACCCATGGTGCTTGCAAGTGCAACACTCTTAACGTATTGACCTTTTGCAGCAGCGGGTTTTGCCTTAACGATTGCTTCCATAAGAGCTTCATAGTTTTCTTTAATCTTTTCTTTACCGAAACTCCTTTTACCGATTGCACAGTGAATGATTGCAGTTTTATCAAGTCTGTATTCAACTTTACCTGCTTTGGTATCTTTGATAGCCTTTGCAACGTCCATCGTAACCGTTCCAGACTTAGGGTTAGGCATCAAGCCTTTAGGTCCGAGGATTTTACCGATACGACCAACCAAACCCATCATATCGGGGGTGGTGATAATTACGTCGTAATCGAACCAGTTTTCAGACTGAATTTTTTGAATCATTTCTTCTGCGCCAACGAAGTCTGCGCCAGCTTCTTTTGCTTGGTCAGCCTTTTCGCCTTTAGCAAGAACTAAAACTTTAACTTCTTTACCAGTTCCGTTAGGAAGAACGAGAACGCCTCTAACTTGTTGGTCTGCTTGTTTGGGGTCTACGCCTAAACGAACGTGAAGTTCAACAGTTTCATCAAATTTTGCTTTAGCGGTATCGAGAACCAAACCGATTGCTTCGTCTACTTCGTAGAGTTTTGCAGATTCAATCGCTTTCGCGCTGTCAATATATTTTTTTCCGTGTTTCATTTAAATTACCTCCCGTGGTACGTTCGGGTATCTCTACCCTCCCACATTTACTTTGTTCTTAATCTACGACTTCTACACCCATACTTCTTGCAGTACCAGCAATCATACTAACTGCTGATTCTAAAGTATTTGCGTTAAGGTCGGGCATTTTGAGTTTAGCGATTTCTTCAACCTGCGCTTTAGTAATCTTTGCAACCTTGTTTTTGTTGGGGGCTGCAGATGCGCTTTGAATACCGCACGCTTTCTTAATAAGAACGGGTGCCGGTGGGGTTTTCAAGATAAACGTAAACGAACGGTCTTGATAAATCGTCATAACAACGGGGATAATAAGACCTGCCTGATCTTGAGTCTTCGCATTAAATTCCTTGGTAAAACCGGGAATGTTAATTCCGTGCGGACCTAACGTAGAACCTACGGGCGGACCGGGTGTTGCCTTGCCTGCGGGCAGTTGCAATTTCACGATTGCCGTAACTTTCTTTGCCATAATTGTTTCCTCCATATAGTGGTAATATCGTTGCGCCAGTGCTTAAAATTTAACACAACTCCCACTCTTATATAACGGCGAACCTCGCCGAGATACGCTTAAAAATTTATTCAGCCTTATCAGCAGAATTTTCAGTTTCTTCTGAAACGTTAACCTTTTTTACTTGAACGAAGTCAAGTTCAACGTCAGTTTTTCTACCAAACATTTCAACGTTGACCTTAACCTTTTGGGTTGACTCGTTAAGTTCAACTACCTTACCGCTAAACGATTCGATAGGACCTGAAACAACGGTAACCGTGTCGCCCACACAAAAATCAACTGATAACGCAACTTCTTCAAGTGCCATTCTAGCAACTTCGGTATCGGTTAAAGGTAACGGTCTGCCTTGCGGACCAACGAACCCCGTAACACCTCTAGTGTTAGTAACAAGATACCAAATATCGTTAGAATAAATCATCTTCAAGAAAACGTAACAAGGAAATTTTTTTCTTTCAACCAACTTTTTCTTACCGTTAGCCTTTTCTTCTAAAGTTTCTTCGGTAGGAATTTTGATTTCAAAAATATTTTCCTGTAAGTTGTTGTTTTCTATTAACTTTTCAAGGCTGTCTTTCACCATTGCTTCGTAACCGGAGTAAGTGTGAATAACATACCATCTTGCTTGCTCTATAGACATTTACAAACTCCTACTTAATGCTTGGTGAAATCAACTTTAACAAGTTTAACAAACCGTAATCAAACGCAGTAATGACAACCAAGAAAATAAGAACGACAACGATAACAACGCCCGTTTGTTTTACGACCTTGCCAAAAGAAGGCCAGCTTACTCTTTTAAGTTCAGAGAAAATGTCCTTAATTTTTAACCCTAATTTCTTAAAGAAACCGGGTTTTTTGTCTTTCTTTTTGGTTTTCTTTACTTCTTTTTGTTGTTGAGCGTTGTCGTTTTGAACGAAATCGCCCTGCGCTTCGGTTTTATTTAATTTCATTGCGCTTGCCCCTTAATTTTCTATGCCCCTACGGGCAGATTTACTGCGAAAAACTTATTTCGCTTCCTTATGAGCGGTATGCTTTTTGCAGAATTTGCAATACTTTTGCATTTCTAATCTTTCAGTATCGTTCTTCTTATTCTTAAAAGTATCGTAATTTCTCTGCTTGCATTCCGTACAAGCCAAAGTTATCTTTGCTCTTGCGCCTTTTGCTGCCATAATGCACCTTCCGAACATCAAAAAATTACACCTCGAATCCGAGATGCTAATTGATTTTACCAAATATAAAAATATATGTCAAGTTTTTTAAGCGTTTTTTGTAAAGATTTTAAACAAATATACGGGTTTTTTATAGGGGTTTCTACATATTGCAAAAATATAAAGCCCCACCACAATATATTGATGGCAAGGCTTATAAAAAAGTATGCTCTTACGCGCGCGCGTATTATTATAATATGTTTTTATAAAAAATCGCTGACCGTAGAATAAACTTCGCCCTTTTCTAGAATTTTGCTTATTCTTTGCGGTGTTAAAAGCGCCACTTGCCTTTTCCCGTCAAAAACAGCAACTTCATTTACTGCCGTTTCATCTAACATTGCAAGCAATCTTTTAATCGTGGTGTTTTTATGTACGGCGTATTTTTTAATAGGTAACCCTCTAGTTAAACTTTCTTCATTGATTGCCGTGTATAAACGAACGTATTTATTATCTTTATGTTTACCAAAAGTTCCAAAAAGCACGAATAAAGAAAAAAACATCAAAGATAAATTTATTTTGTTAAATATTGTAACAACAAAACCTGCAAACAACAAAACTGCAAATATTGCGCCGATAATTTTGCTTATAACAAACGCTCTATCTTTTCCGAACGCACCGCAAAGAACCGCATTGACGACTCTTCCGCCGTCTAAAGGATAAACAGGTAAAAAGTTTACGAGCGCAAGCGACAAGTTTGCCTCTACTATTATATCCGTAAAGGCGTATACTTCAGGAAAAATCCACCACGTTGCCACAAACAACAAGGCTATTGCAAGATTTATAAAAGGTCCAGCAATGGCAATTTTAATTTCGTCTTTAAAATTTAATCCGTCAATATTGCCAGAAACAACTGCGCCAAAAGGCATAAGCGTAATTTTGTTTAGTTTATACCCCACCGAAGATGCCGACAAAGAATGACCCAACTCGTGAATTACGGCGCAAACGGTATAAATTACAAATACGAAAATGCGCCCAGTCAATGCGTAATATAGACCGAAAACAAAAAACAAGGGGTGTATGGCAAAATTTAAACCGACCATACCACCGCGTCGTCAATAATTTGATAGTCGGATATAACTGCGCCGTTGCTATTAGTAAAGCACATTGTTGCGCCAGCAGTTACGTATCCTACGGGTATGTTAAAATAAACTGTGTCGTCTATACCCGCATAAGCGTAGTCAATACCCGTAAGCACAGATTTAAATTTTTCGCTGTGCGTAATTTCCATAGTATATTTACCGTCTTCACCCAAAGTGAGCATAGTAACCTTTCCGTTGCAGGGCGCGTATAAACTGCCTTTCCCAGAAAAAGTCATAACGCCGTCAGACAAAGTTACGGTTGCACCGTCGTCAATAGATATTACGGGCGCAAACTCGTCGTAATCACGCGTGTCAACCGAAACGCTTGATTGAGTGCCGAACACGTTACGCAAAAATACGTTAATTCCACTATCAGTATAAAGTGCGTTGGTCAAAAAAATTACGGCAACTAGCGCGCCTATTATTGCAAGTTGAACCCCTACTATAGAAAATTTGAATTTTTTCTTTTGAGCAGGGCGAACCAAAGCCGTTTGCTCTTCGGCTTGTTCTAAACCGTTTTGCTCTTCAAAGGCTATTTCCGTTTGACTTTCTTGCGATTGCAAATTTTGGTTATTATCTACGCTAACCGCATACTGCTCTGCAATTTGTTCTTGTGGTTGAGCATTGTCAGTTTCAACGCTTTGCATTTGCGTATTAACCTTGTCAACCAGTTTGTCTTTAACCGCATCAATGTCTACCTTTTTACGTTTGCCCCGCCTTTTCTTCACGGGCTTAAAAGTTACGTTACAAGTGGAAACGGGAATTTCAAGCATGGTTGCATATTGAAGTTTTTCGTTCATAATTTTTCTCCTTTTCATTTAGCGTCTACAAAAATATATGAACTATAATTTTTAGATATGCTCTTTTTTTAATTTGTTTTTATAAATAATACCCCGAAAGTTGTCGAAACAAAAATATTGCCCGAGCGAATATTTCGCTCGGGCAATTTAATTTAATAATAAATATTTAATTTACTATACAAACTTAAAAACAGATTTAAGCCCCTAATATTTCAAGAATACCGCCATCTATAACTGCGCCATTTACAACACCTTCGGTATACCCTTCTATTCCGCTTAACGCTTTATTAGAAGACGTATAATCAAATTTCATCTCTATGCCAGCTTTTACGAGTCCATAATCCGTGTTGGTTTCATAATGTGCTATTCCTTTGGGTCCGTATTTCATATTAGAACTCATTTCCATTACATGGCTTTCTTTAGAATCTCCGTCTATCATTAGCATACTTACGTCCATACCGATAACAAAAAGATTACCGTCTTTTGAATATGTCATAGGGAACATTAGTAGCATTTCTGCTTGAGAACCTTCAAAAACAGAATAAGTTGGGAATACAAACTCGTCGTTTAACTCTTCAAGATGTTCATTTATTGCGCTTACGTAACTTGCTCTATCTGCAAATTTTTGATAAACTTTTTCTTCAGTTTGCTCGTCGTTATACTTTTCAGTGTAAACCGCTTTTGCATAATAATCCGTTCCGATAACGCCAAACTCAAACCTGTTGCGTTCTATAGACGTTGTAACAACCTTTTCAAAAGTAGTTTCGGTTGTAACGTGTTCAGTATCAACTTCAGTTAATTGATATTCTGCAACCAAAACTATTTCGTTATTGATTCTTTTAACGCTTATAGTTGCAGTTGCCGTTTTGCTTGAACTATCAGTATATTTTTTTGTTACTGATTGAGATGCACCCTCTGGCGTATATGTATGTTCGCCGTCCGTAGAACTATAATTAGTTCCACTTGCGGTGATGGTTATATCACCAAAAGCATCATAGTCCTTATATGCGGAAACGTAATTATCATACGATTTTTTTACGCCCTGCATAAATTCTTTTTGCGAAATACCATTGTTTTCGCCGTTCTGACAGCCCGCCAGTGAAAACACCATAACAACTGCCGTAAAAATTGCCACTAAACTAGTAAAAAACCTCTTCTTTATCATAAAATCCTCCTTTTTGAACTTCGCCGTGGGAGGTATCTGGATTTGGCAAAAACCCAAACGGGAGAAACGGCTAATTCAGTTTTATACCTTGATTTTAACATATGTTTTTAACCTTGTCAATACTCTTGTAAAAATTTCTCCCAAAAAAATTTAACGCAGAACGACTAAAAAAGTTATCCTGCGTTAAAACCTACTTTATTATTTTATTAGTTTATACATTAAATTGTGCCCAACTTCTTCAAAAATTCCCGTTTTTTGAGCATTTTCTTCGTCGTAAGCACTCACCGTTGACGGATATTCTTTATTACTCTTATATAAAAGGTAAGGCACGGGGTCGCTACAATGCGTCATTGTAGAAATAGGCGTGGGGTGGTCGGGCGCAATTAAAACTGCAAATTCTTCGCCCCTTGCTTTCAAACCTTCAACCACCGTTTTAACCACTTGACTGTCAATTTGTTCTATTGAATAAATTTTGTTTTTTGCGTCGCCGTGGTGTCCGCACTCGTCGGGCGCTTCCATATGTACGTAAACAAAATCTAAACCGTTACCAAGCGCATCTAAACAAGCGTTGGCTTTGCCTATAAAGTTGGTATCGTAATTCCCAGTTGCCCCTTCAACTTCAATAACTTGCATATCCGTAAGTTTGCCTATACCCTTAAGCAAGTCTACCGCAGAAATAATTCCGCCCTTAAGCCCAAAACGCTGTGCAAATTTTTCTAATTTGGGTTTGGTGCCTGCGCCCCAAAACCACAGAGAGTTGGCAGGTCTTTTGCCCTCTTTTATTCTCTTTAAGTTTATCGGGTGATTTTTAAGCAACTCGTAAGAACGTTCCATAATGGCAAGCAACTCTTTTCCCTCTTTGCTCGTTGGCAAATGCCCTTGCACAGGCTTGCCAGTTATATCGTGAGGTGGGGTTAAATCGCTTGCAACTTGTCCGTTTTCAATAAGCAAACAATGGCGATAACTTATGCCCGCATATAATTTATAAACGTCGTCGTTTATATGCTTTGCTAGATATTCTATAAGTTCTTTTGCCTCTTTGGTAGATATTTCACCAGCGCTATAATCTACCATAGTTTTATCTTGATAATTTTCTTCGTCAGTTACGGTAACCAAATTAGCCCTAACCGTAACGTCGGTATCTTTTAGTTCAATACCTATTGACGCCGCCTCTAGAGGTGAACGCCCCGTATAGCACTCTTGAGGGTTATAGCCTAATACCGAAAGGTTTGCAACGTCGCTACCTGGTTTCATACCGCACGGAACGGTTCTAAACAAACCCACTTCACTAACTTTTGCAAGGGCGTCTATATAAGGTTTTTTTGCCAACATAAGAGGGGTTTTCCCCTGTAAAGACGGTTGACGATAATCTGCCATTCCGTCGCCTAAAATTACAACGTATTTCATCATAAACTCCAGTCAATCGGCTCAATGCCGTTTTTAATTAAATATTCGTTAGTTTTCACAAAGTGTCCGCAACCGAAAAATCCGTTATACGCAGACAAAGGACTAGGGTGCGCACACTCTAAAACCAAATGCTTTTTGTCGTCTATAAGTCGTTTTTTACTGCGAGCGTTACCACCCCATAACAAAAATACAACGTGTTCTTTTTTATCGGATATCTTTTTTATTATGCTGTCGGTAAAAAATTCCCAACCCTTGCCTTTATGTGAATTTGCCTGATGCTCACGCACGGTGAGAACTGCATTTAACAGCAGTACCCCTTGTCTTGCCCAACCCGTTAGATTTCCAGTTGGCTTTGGTTTTATGCCAGTTTCAGCATATAACTCTTTATACATATTCACAAGTGATGGCGGAACGTCAATTCCGTCAGGTACGGAAAAAGATAACCCCATAGCTTGCCCAACGTTATGATAAGGGTCTTGACCTAACAAAACCACCTTAACGTTTTCAAACGACGTATATTTCATACTGTTGAATATATCGTACATTGAGGGATAAACGGTATATTGAGAATATTCTTTTTTCAAAAATTCCCTTAGTGCAAGATATTCTGCGCTAGAAAATTCTTCTTCTAAAATTGCATCCCACTCGCTTGAAATTTTTATCATTTGATAGTCCCTTTTTACTTTAAGACTTTGCACAACAAAGTCAACTTCTAGTTTCTAATATAATAACATATTTTCTTTGACAAAAGCAATATAATTTTATATAATATTTTAATGTATATATACAATATTTTAATATATTTTCACTTAAAAGGTAAGTATGCAAATTTACGAAATAGTTTTAATAGGCTTGGTTTTAGCCATTGACGCGTGCGCAGTTACCATTGCAAACTGTTCAACCCACAAAAACTGCTTGACTAAAGCGCAAGAGTGGTCTATGCCCATCACTTTTGCCATATTCCAAGGCGTTATGCCACTAATAGGATATTTAGTCGGCTCGCTTTTTTCTTCGGTTTTAGCGTCTATAGCCAAATATTTAACCACAACTATTTTCTTTATATTAGCCATAAAAATCATAGTGGATATAATAAAAGAAAGTAAAGAAGAAATTATAACTAAAGACAGTTGCAAAAGAAAATCTGCTTTTACGTTATCTTTAGTTATTCTGCAAGCGGTTGCAACAAGCATTGACGCGTTGGCGATAGGCGTAACGTTTATCGATTTAACTTTTTCAGTTTTTATTGCCGTTTCAATAATTGCCGGCGTTACCTTTTTGTTAGTTACGCTTGCTCTATTTTTTGGAAAAACGCTTGGAAAAATTTTCGGAAAATATGCAGAGTGGGTTGGCGCAGGTATTTTATTATTGCTTGCAGTAAAGGCCTTTTTAGAGGCATTAGGCGTTTTATAAATTAAATAACGGAACAAAAAATCCCTAACGGTTTAGTTTTTTATAAGCCATTAGGGATTTTGTTTTTTAATTTTTTAGAAAATTTATATTTAATCGGCTTTTCCTTTTTTAATAAAATTTCGGTTTCTTTTAGTCTTGCGTTTATTATTACGCCAACCACCATGCCCAACATCAAAATATACACCCACAACAAAAACACTATTACCCCTGCAAGACTTCCGTAAAAAGCGTTATAAGAATTAAAAACTCTGATATATACGGCAAAGCCTATCGTTCCCAACACTATGGCAAAAAGCGAAACCAACGAACCTATTGCAACCTGACTAAAGTTGGTTTTTTGCGGACAAATAAACTTGTTGAGCAAAACTATAATCACAAAAGATATTGCAATAACCATAAAACAGCCGATAACGGTTGTTATAAGTTTTTTAGCACCGCCAACTAAAAATGAAAAATTAAAAAGTTCACTGCCAAAAGCAACCAAAAAAGCCCCGCCTAAAAAAAGCGCAAACAACGCGCCAAGCGATAACAGCGCAAACACCCTTCTCATTATACCTCGCTTATATTGAGATTTTTGCCCGTAAATAAAATCACCGTCTTTTGACATTTGATTTAACAATCTTATGCAAGAATAAGTTGCGGTTAAAACAAACAATAAAGTTGCGCCGTTCGACGCGCGACTTGCCGTGCTAACAATCACTTCGCCTGCGCCACGAAACTCTTCGGGAAGTCTAGAAACCATATCGGTTGAAAACTCTACGCCAAACACGCCAAAAGCAGTTATTATTAAAAAAACTAGCGGAATTATTGCAGTTAAAAAATAAAACACCCACGCGCCAGCAACGGTAGACAATCTTTTTTGTGCAAACAATTCGTAAAAGTTTTTTACAGATTTTTTGACCATAATATAAACAGTTTGCGAATTTCGCAAACTGTTTATACTTTGTATTGATTTTAATTACATTTTTTGTGAGAATATTTTAGAATAAATTTCGTTATATTTATCCTTATAGAAAAGGTTTGTTCCGCTAGTAGTAACCGACGCCGTGCCTGCAGCAACCGACATTTTTAAGAGTTCGTGCATAGGTACGCCTTTAAGCAACCCTACGCACGCAGCGGCCACCATACTGTCGCCTGCGCCAACCGTAGAATTTACGGCAACCGACGCAGATTTGCAAAAATAACTTTCCTTTCCGTCAGTCAAAATTGCGCCGTCTGCCCCTAAAGACACAAGTACGTTTTGAACGCCTTTGTCGATATACTTATACGCCGCTCTAACCATATCTTTAAGGTCAACCACCGTTTCCCCTGCAAAACTTTCAAGTTCACGAAGATTTGGTTTTGCCATAAAAATTTCACGGCTACCTATGGCAGAAAGCATATTGTTTTTTTCAGTATCTACTATAACTTTAACGTGCTTGGGAATTACCGACAAAACTTCGCCGTAAAACTCGTGCGAAACGCCCTTTGGTAAACTTCCGCTCATAACTGCAATTTCACTTTCGGGGGCTATTTTTTCAACGAATTTTATAAGGTCTAATTGTTTATCTCTATCAACAGTTTCGCCCCTGTCGTTTATTTCCGTAAGCATTGAGCGTTTGTCAATAATTTTATAGTTTACCCTTGCGCTACCTTTATTGTAAATAAAACCGTGTTTTACACCCTCTTTATCAAGAACGTGTTCAAACATCCTACCGTGGTCTTCAGACATAAACCCCGTTGCAAAACTTTGTTCACCAAGCCTTGCCACGCCAACGGCAACGTTTAACGCTTTGCCCGAATAAGTTTCTACCTTGCTGTCTATCTTGTTGAGTTTGCCTACATTTAAACTGTCTAATTCTATAGTACAGTCAATGCTAGGGTTCGGACATATCGTAAGTATCATTATACCATCTCCTATGCGTTTTAATTTATAAACGCTTTATTTATTTGCCTCTGCAATAATTTTTTCTTGAGCAGAGAAAGGAACTTCTTCATAGCCTAGCAGTTCGCTTGAGAATTTTCCACGGCCCTGCGTCATACTTCTTAAATCGGTTGCATATTTAAGCATTTCAACCAAGGGGGCTTCTGCCGTAATTTCTTGCAAACCGTCTACAGTTTCCATACCCAAAATTCTACCGCGACGTTTGTTCATATCGCCCAAAATATCGCCGGTATAATTATCAGGTATTGTAATCTTATAAGTATAAATAGGCTCTAAAATTACGGGTTTTGCCTTGCGGATTGCCTCGTCATAAGCAAGTTTTGCAGCAGAGACGAACGCAACTTCTTTACTATCAACAGGGTGATATTTACCGTCGAACAAGGTGCACTTTAAGTTGACCATAGGATAGCCTGCAAGCACGCCCTTTTGAATTGCCTCTCTCAAACCTTTTTCAACCGCAGGTATAAATTGTTTTGGAACAGAACCACCAACCGTTTCGTCAACGAATTCAAACATACCGTCAGACGCACCCGATTCAAACTTAATATTTACCACACCAAATTGACCTGCGCCACCAGTTTGTTTCTTATGCTTACCTTCAGCCTCTGCCTTGCCGGTTATAGTTTCTTTAAATGCAACCTTTGGTTCACTTAAAACTGCTTCACAACCAAATTTTGCTTTAAGTTTTTTGCAAAGAACTTCTAAATGTGTTTCGCCTTGACCACGAATAACCGTTTCTAAAGTATCTTTATCTTTTTCTACCTTAAACGTTAAATCTTCTTCAGCCAAACGGTTAAGACCTTGGAAAACTTTATCTTCTTCGCCAGATTTAGCGGCAGAAATCTTCATAGTAAGCACGGGTTTTGGGAAAGCAATATCAAAGAACTTAACCTTTACTTTCTCGTCGCACAACGTGTCGCTAGTGTTAGTATTTACAAGTTTATTAACCGCGCCTATGTCGCCTGCAACAAGTTCGTCAACGGGTTCTTGTTTTTTGCCTTTCATAACGTAAAGACCGTTAATGCGCTCTTTTTCGCCCGTGGTGGAATTAAGCACGGTCATACCACTCTTAAGCGAACCTGTAAACACCCTTATCATATTAAGTTTACCAACGAACGGGTCGGCAACGGTCTTGAAAACTTGCGCAGCAAAAGGCTTATCCGCATCACAAACGATAGATTGAACGTCGCCGTTAGCGTCGGTAGCAAGCACGGGTCTTCTTTCAAAAGGCGACGGCAACAAGTCAACTATTTCATACATAACGTTAAGAACGCCCATATTTTGAAGTGCCGAGCCACCCATAATAGGAATTGTTTCCCCCACGCAAAGACCTGCGCGAATACCCGCAACAACTTCGTCGTTAGAGAGCGTGCCTTCTGCAAAGAATTTATCAAGAAGTTCTTCACTAGTTTCTGCGGCAGCCTCTATTAGCGCATCTTTCAAAATTTTAACGTCGTCAGCCATAGCGGGCGGAACTTCAACGGCAGTTCTGCCACCTGGTGAAAATTCAAAAGCCTTGCCTGAAATAACTGAAACGTAACCTTTCATCTTTCCGTCACGCATAATAGGCAAGTGCGTTGGTGAAATTTTTCTGCCGTATTTAGCGCGGAACGCCTCAACGGTTGCAACGTAATTGCTGTTTTCTTTATCAACGCCGTTTACAAAAATCATAAGCGGAATGTGGCGACGCAAGCAATAATCAATGGCTTTTTCTGAACCTACGCTCAAAGCCCCGTTAGCGTCTGCAACTAAAATTGCAGAACCTACCGCACGCATTGCCTCTTCAAATTCGCCCTCAAAATCATAAAAACCTGGAACGTCAATAATGTTAATTTTACAATCTTCCCAGTAAGTGTAGGCGCAAGCGAGAGAAATAGAAATTCCCCTTTGCATCTCTTGTTCGTCATAATCCATAACGGTATTTTTATCAGTAGTTTTGCCTAATCTGTCAATACTTTTGCCGTTAAACAAAATTGCTTCTGCAAGAGAAGTTTTGCCCGAACCACTGTGGCCTATAATCGCCACGTTTCTTATTTTATCAGAAGTTATTTTACCCATAATGTTTGTCCCCCTTGATTAAAAAATCTAAAAAATATGGTAAAATTCAAACCGCCACTTGCGGTTAATCTTATTATAAACCAAAACTTAAGATTTTTCAAGGGGGTTTTTAAATTTAGCCAAATTTTTTTAACAACGGCAATGTAGGAAAAAAATAATTATTAAAGTTTAATAATCGCCGTCGTCTATTCTACCATCAAAAGAAGATGCAAAATCTTCTGCCGAAAAATTAGAAGAATGATTACCACAAGGTGGTGGGCAAGGCGGTTTTTTGGGCGGTTTAATAGGTCTTGGCGGACGGTTATCCCCATCAAAGCACCTAACGTCAACCAAAATAACGTCGCCACCTATTTTTATAATTTTGCTCTCTTCAATGTAAACTTGCGTTTTATCAAAACACTTAAAAAGTCCCCTAACCTTTCGCCCAGGTACAATAATCCCCACCAACTTGCCTTCGGGAAATTTAAGTTTAATATCGGTAATACGCCCCAAACATCTTCCGTCTGAAATATTTATAACGTCTCTTTTTGTAAGTTCGCTGTAAGAAAGTTCCATACTTTCATCATATGCAACAAACAATCTGAAATATAACAAAAACCGCGCTTAAAACCATAAGCGCGGTAAAATTTAATTTATAATCAATTCGTTAAGCCTGCGTTATTGAGAATACGGCGGACGAAGAACCAACCACTTTTATATAATAAGTGTTAGTATTGTTGCCCGACCTAAACCTTAACGATTGCGACCCTTGACTTCCGGAATCTAAAGATAACAATTTCTCGTTACTATCGTATGCGTAAATAGTGGTATTTTCCGTTTCGGTGGTAAGAGTTATATAAATTCTTGAAGTTGTGGTAATTTTATACCACATTTCGCCATAACTTCCAAAGTCTACGCTAACATCTTGCCCTACAAAAGCATTGATTGCTGTGCCTTTTTGACTGCCGATATATCCAGCAACCCAGTTATCAATGTTAAAACCAGGGTCAACCGCTACACCCAAGATAGGGTTTTGATAGTACGCCGACGGCGCACTGCCTATTTCGGTAAGAATTGCTTCCCAACGTCCGTTTTCATTAAGTTTAAGCGTTGTGCGATATATCGGATATATAGTTTGACCTATTGCTATGTTGGGGTTTCTTCTTGCGCCCAAAGGTACGCTTGTGGTAAATAAATAATAAAAATCATCAGAACCGTCTGGGAAGTTAAGCACGAACGAAACTTCAGAAGTTGCCTCGTTCAAGTCAAAATAGTTATTTATGGTATCGTCTTCCCAAATATCCATACTACCAAGCATATCAGCATCTCGCCACCAAATGCTTTTTCTTTCGGATATTTGCTCAACCAAATAAGAACCTTCCGTGTTAAGCCCAACGCCTACCGTTTGACCATTTTCCGTTGTAGTTCCGTTCAAGATATTATCAATAAGTTTATGGTGGTCTTGACCAGCCTGATTGTTAGGCAAGCCCTCTGAACCTTTCCATTGAAACAAACTTATATCTATATTTAAGTTAAGTTGTTCTGGCGCAGCCCTATAATAAAGCCACGCACCGTGAACGCTAAAATTAGAAAGAAGGAATGCCAAAAAACACACTAACGCGACTATATAACTAGTTAGTTTTAATTTTTTCATAGCGTACCTCCTTTTTAATTTTTTTAGTTTTTTACCAAATGCTTTCTATTATCTTTTTAACGTTTTTAACTTTTCTGTTCGAAGTTATTTTAACTTGCAACGGATAATTTGCGTGCGTTTTTATCAAAGAAACGTCTTTTGCGCCAAGATGAGCAGACGTAAATTGTGCAGGGTTTGCGCCGATAAATGCGTAAAGCGACTTACCCTTAATTGCAAATTTAACCACAGGTTTAAGCCCTTTCTTGAACGACACGCCTTTTTTGCTATCGTATCTAGTCAACTTTTCATTTTGTTTCAAGAATGAAGTCAACTCTTTATACCACGCCTTGCGCTCGTCGGAAAGTAAAGACAATTTTTTCTTGAAAGAATAATTTTTTCTTCCGTAATAAGTGTTGCCAAAGTCTTTTTGTCTTACGCCACCAAACTTATCGTAAACGATATCAGTTACGTAGCCTACTCTACGTTCGCTTGTAAGTTTAAACTGCGTAGGTACGGTTGCAAACGCTTTAACCAAAGACACGTCTTTTATGCCGTATTTAGGCTCTGAATATTCGCTAGGTTCAACCGCCATACAAATTATTATAGTCTTTCCACGAATTGTTAGTTTTGCAAGAGTTTTATTGCCCTTGCGGAAAGTTATTCCACGTTTACCTAATATCTCTTTAACGTCTTCAATCGTTTTGAAAGCGGATATAAGTTGGCTATACCAAGCCATACGCTCGCTATCAAGCAATGCAAGTTTTTGTTCAAAAGTCTTTCTTTCGCCACTAAAATTAAAACCGTTATTTTCAGAAGTTTGAGAAAGGTCTTCAATAAACTTTTCTTTATTTATTTTGAATTTATCTCTATTGCCACCCAACTTATCAAAAACGACGTCCATAGTATAGCCTAACCTACGTTCACTTGTAAGTTTAAACTGTGTAGGTACGGTTGTATACGCTTTAACCGAAGATACGTCTTTTGCGCCGTATTTAGGTTCTAGATATTCGCTAGGTTCAACAGCCATACAAACTATTATCGTCTTTCCACGAATTGTTAATTTAGTAAGCGTTTTGTTGCCTTTGCGGAAAGTCATACCACGGTTGCCAAGCAATATTTTTACATTTTCAATAGTTTTGAACGCACCCACAAGTTTGTTAAACCAAACCATACGTTCATTATCAAGCAAGGCAAGTTTTTGAACAAAGGTTTTTCTTTGACCACCAAAGTCAAAACCATTTTCAGGTTCAACGGCAGTTGTTGCAACTTCTTGAACGGTAAAGTGCTCTGTGTATAGATATTTATCTCTATTTCCGCCAAGTTTGTCAAAAATAACGTCTTTTACGTAACCAACCCTGCGCTCGCTTGTAAGTTTAAACTGCGTGGGTACGGTTGCATACGCTTTAACCGAAGACACGTCTTTTGCGCCGTATTTAGGTTCTAGATATTCGCTAGGTTCAACGGCAGTGCAAACGACTATGGTTTTACCGCTGATTGAAAGTTTTGCAAGCGTTTTGCTACCCTTTCTAAAAGTCATACCACGCTTACTTTCACTAACCCTTAAGCCGTCTATGGTATATAACGCGCTTAAAATTTGATTAAACCAAATTAAACGTTCTTTATTTAATTTTGCAAGTTTTTCTCTAAACGTAAGCCTATTTCCCGTACCAAAAGCAAGTGTAGCGTCGGTTGAGGTTGCGCCGTCGGGAACGTTTGCCGAACCTTCCGCAACAGGCGTTGCCAACGAAAGAATAAGTTGATAGCGTTCACTGCGCGCACCGTTTATTTTTTTCTCAATAATAGGCAATGCAATGGTTGCAAACACTATCAAAATAAAACACAATATTCCTGCGGGGCTTTGCATAAAATACACAAAACTACCAATGCACGGAACTCTTTCCCCACGATAAATACTTCTCATTTGACTGTATCTAACGGGAAAACGGTCAGGATATTGCACCGCATCACCCTGCAACAAAAAATGCCTTTCATTAGGGTGCTTTTCGTTAGGTTCTTCTATACCTACGATACGGTGAACGAGCATATACCCCTCAACTTCGTAAACGACTATATCGTAAAGTTTAAGGTCTTCTTCTTTAGGAAGTTGATGCAAAACTATTAGGTCGTAAGTGTCAATTTGATTATCTAATTTGTTATCAAACAAATATTTATTCTTTTCGTATTTTGAAGACATTGACGGACTGGCAACAACCTTAACTGCGGGAATATTTTTAACCAAACCGTCGCCAAATAAAGAAGTATAGGCAGAAAAAATAAAAACAACCGATAAAAGGGTACACAAAACTATAGGCACAATCTTTTCAACTATCCCTAAAAAATTACCCTTTTTGCGATTGTTTTGTTCGCTATATTCTTTTTTAATATCTTCGTCGTCAAGTCCGCCCCTAATTATGCGTAATTGCGTTTTTACCATAGAAACTATTATGCAAGTAAAAAGCGCCGTAAACGCAGAAAATACGAACAAGCACAACAAAAGTACGTAAGTTTTAAATTCCATATTAGACAATCCGAGGCGACAAAAACACTTTTGCCGCCTCTAAAATTATTGATTTCTTCAGTATTTTACTATGTAAAGATTATCCTTGTTGAGCAGGTGCTTCAGTGATAGTCAACGTGATAATGTACGTTGCAAGAGCAGCCTCAAAAGCTTTGTTCTTTTGGTAAGTATCTAAAACAATCGCGTTAGGATTTGATACACCAGTTGAATCGGGCAAGAACGTTAAGCATTCAAAAATTTGAGCACAACTGATTGACGCTCTAAACGTTCCGTCTGCTTGCTTTACAGTACTACCTTTAGGAATAGTGATGGTATTTTCATCCTCCTTAGCGGTGAAAATTGTAACACCTTC
Source organism: Clostridia bacterium (assembly GCA_017399035.1). Lineage (GTDB taxonomy): Bacteria > Bacillota > Clostridia > Christensenellales > Borkfalkiaceae > UBA1259. The sequence goes on from JAFQEM010000018.1 coordinate 27,787, forward strand.
ATACGCTTGTTTACCACCTTCAACGGTAACCTCAATAATCATATCGATACCATTATCAGCAATGTCTGCGCTTACACCGTCAGCAGGGTCAAAATAGAATTCTAAATTGCCAGAAGTTTCAACTTCAGGTACATATGCACCAGCGTCGTCAATATGGAAAGCCAAAGTGTCTTTTGCAGAGTCTACGTGAATAGCACCCTTGCTATCTGCCCACTCAACCGTGGTCATGTTACCGGTTAAGGTTTTGTCAGCAGTTGCAACACTTGCATCTGTTCCGGGATAAACCCACGCTGCGTAAACGCCACCGATTGTAACTATCAACGCAAGGCTGATAATTAAACTCATTTTCTTCATAAATTTCATAGTCTTTATCTCCTATAATGTTTTTTGCGCGCACGCGCTTAATTTGTAATGCAATTATACCCCCCCACCGCACCAAAAGTCAAGTGTTTTACATAAAAATTTTTACGCTTTATATAGCGTTATTATTTTTTTAACAAAAAACATAAAACGGTGTGGTTTTTTCATTACAAATTTGCTTTGACAAATTTTAATTTTTTAAAATAGAACCGCCACGAGTGCGCTAAAAGGCGTGCCGTGGCGGTTCTATGCTGTTTTGTTATGACATTATACCCTTATTCTTTCTTTTATGTCTTTTAGGGCGTTTTTTTCAAGCCGTGAAACTTGCGCTTGCGATATACCCACTTCTTTAGATATTTCAGTTTGAGTTTTGCCCTCAAAATATCTTAAATAAATTATTTTCTTTTCTCTGCCCTCAAGCGTGCCAAGTGCAGTTGTTAGAGCAACTTTATCAGTCCAGTTTTCGTCGGTGTTTTTTTCGTCGCCTATTTGGTCAACCAACAGTAGTTCGTCGCCAGACTTGTTATAAACGGGGTCGTAAAGCGAAACGGTGTCTGATATAGCGTCTAGCGCGTAAACCACTTCGGACAGGGCAACGTTCATCTCTTTTGCAATTTTTTCAAGGCTTACCTCTTCATCTCGCTTTTCAAGTTCACCACGTGTTTTTAACGCTAAATAAGCCGTGTCGCGTATACTTCTTGCAACGCGCATACTGTTACCCTCACGCAGTAACCTTTTTACGTCGCCTATTATCATAGGCACGGCGTAGGTGGAAAATTTTACGCCAAAAGACAAATCAAAATTATCTATTGCCTTTATAAGTCCTATGCACCCTGCTTGAAAAACGTCGTCTGAACAAAAGTTTTTCAAATGAAAACGCTTTATAATAGATAACACTAAACGCATATTACCAACTATAAATTCTTCTCTTGCACGCTCGTCGCCTTGTTTTATGCGTTTTAACAAGGCGGTTGCCTCTTCATCACTTAAGTGTGGCAAAGTTGCGGTGTTTATTCCGCAAATAACAACTTTACTGTTCATATTTCCTCCTTTATGTAAAACGACTCAAGGGGGTTTTTTAAGTATGCTCGTTATTTTTGTTTTTATACCCTTGCGTTTAACTATATAATAAAAATTTAAGGCGGTAGAAAATTCTACCGCCCGTACGACTTTAATTTTTATTAAGTTAAATTTAGTTATAAGTGAGCGTTCCGTTAAATACTTTGATGTTGTAATTTAATAAGTCTTCGTACAATACGTCTTCGTTTTGCGTATAAACTCTTTCGCCGTCAACTTCTACGTACCAAATGTTACTGGTTGAAGTGCCTTTTTCTAAACAACTTCCGCTAACGTAAACTTTAACTTCGTCCCCCGCCATAAATTTACCGTAAGTTATGGTATAGGCGTCTTGCAGTTGTTCACTATCTATAGGCTCGTCACTAGTTATGCTATTTGCAGTTAGATAAACTTCTTGCTTTCTTATTACGTATTGAGCAGAAGTTACTTCAAATACGTAATTTCCAGCCTCTTCATAACCAACTTCTTGACCGTTATAACGCATTCTCATTGAAGATAAATCTACACCAACTTCATATTCGCCTGCGTTTACAATTTGGTCAACGTATTGCATAGAGTTTTTATCGTATGCAGTATACGTGTCAAATCCTAAAATTTCATCACCCTCGGCAAGTTGACCGTAACCCTCTCTTATTTTTTCCACAACGAACTTTCTTCCGGTAAATGCGTGCGACTGACCATTGTAATAAGCCTCGTAACCAAAAATTACTATTGATATTTTTGTCAAATCTATAGAAAGCGTACCATAATCGTAAGCAATTTCATAATAGTTGCCAGTTTTATCATTGCCAAATGCGTCTATTATTTTATAAGATATTTTATTATCAACCCTGCCGTCTTCTCTTGTTAAAGCAAAGGGTAAATTGCTTGGGTCTTGTGGAACTATTTTGTGCCCATCTACAAGCGCATTACCATAATCTTCATTAACTAATATTTTATCGTTTGTCAACGGCGTGCCGTCATACTCTTTATTCATATTGTCTGAATAAAGATATATGCTTAATTGATTTATAGTTAAATCGCCCAAAGCGGTGGTGTTTATTAAAAAGTTTCTACTTACGTTTTCGTTTTGTCCGTCGGTTATTTGAACACCACTACACTCTACAACGCCCAAATAAGTTCCCGCATCTATACATTGCTCTTTCAACGTGCAATCAACTTTCATATTATAAAGTGGCATAAGTTCAAAAAATTCGCCATCAGCAGTATAATAACTTAAAACTGCGTTTTCTAAACTTGTGGTATCATCATAATCTTTTTCAATATCCACTTTAAGCGACATTTCGCAAGGGGTTATTGTAAGCGTTCCGTTATTTAGCGTTTTTATAACGTAATTTTGCGTTTGGTCTTTGCCGTCGGCACTTAAGTTGGCAACACGCCATCGATACTCGCCGTTTCTTATAGTTATTGCAGTATTTGTGTCATCAACGTTTATTGCGGAACTAAATAAATCCGCATAAAAAACGTGTTCATCTAAAAGATTTTCTACGGTTATAGTTTGCGTTTGGTTAAGAGCGAACGGTTGTGAATAATTGTTTTCATATTCAACGGAATATGCCGAATATTGCCCACCATCGTAAACCTTGGTAAAATCTGAAATAGTTACCGTAAGTTCTCTTTTGGTAATTTCAAGTTGCACGTTATCAGTTAAAACTATATAGTTGGAAGAACAGTCGTTTCCATCTTCGTCAAAGATATAGTATTTTATCTTTTCGCCTTTGTATTCACCCACATTTACGCCGTCCGTCCAAACTTTTATTGTATGATTATCAACCACTTCAAGAGAACTTTCCGCATAATCGATAGAAGTTGCATAAAACTCTTGTCCGTTATACTGTTTATTTTCGTCAATAACTAAACTAATTTCTCTCAACCCAACGGTTATTTCACCATATTCGTAAATAATTTTGTAGTTATCTTTTACCGTTTGATTTACGCTATTTAACACGTCTTTCACGGTAACCTCATTAGGTCCAGAACCTTGCAAAAGTTCCGTCCAGTCGTCGTTAAGTTCTATCTTATGACCGTCAACAAGCCCTTCTTGGTCTATAACACCGTCTTTAAACTTAAAGGTATGAACTTGCCCGTCGTAAATGATACTTGCTTTTGGCGTTTTTATCGTAAGCGGTCTTTTTTCAATAGTTAAATCGCCAGCATTGATAGTAATGTTATAATTATCCTTGTTTCCACTTTCAATATCCCACTCAAGAATTTTTACGCTTTCTAAATATGTGCCTGCATTTATGCAACCTGTGGGCAGTTCGCATTTTGCAACTCGGATTTTTTGATTTCCGTAAAGATTTTCGGTTAAAACGCCCTCGTCTTCTTCCTTTAATACGGATACAGAAACATCCTTAGCGTGGATTTCCGCGCTATCATCATAAGTTTTAACTGCGTTTGCAAAAACAAAAACCTGCCTTGGTGTTACTGTAAGCGTGCCTGCCGTTACTGTGTAGTTAAAGTTTTCTAACGCGCTCTCATTATTTTGGTTTTTAATATCGTTTATGATTATGGTGTTTTCTGCACTGCCAACGTCGGTTATACTACCCGTAACGCTCACGTCTAAAGTATGGTCGCTAGGCATATTGTAGTAAACGTATTCGTTGAGAGTAAATGGTTCTGCATTATAGATTGCGCTACCGTCATAAGACTCTATAGTTATATCACGCTTGTTTATGATTAAAGCAGAGTCCTCTTCAATGATAACTTGATAGTTTGTGGTAACTTCTTTTGTAGGCTCAAAAATATGTAAGTCAACACTTTCTTTACCGTAAGTTTTTGCCTTTACGTCATTTGAACAAACAGTCATATAATGGCTGTCAACTAATTCCCCACTAATAAATTCAAAATTATCTTCCATTAAAAGGGCATAGCCGTCATAATTTTTTTCATTATTAAACTTTAGTCTAATAGGGCGGGGCGTTACGGTCAACTTACAATCTTCAAAATTATCCGTTATCTTGTAATTGTTTGTAACGACAAGGTCGCCACGAGAAGAACTTTTTATGCTATAACTTGGCACGTTATCAACCGAATTAACGTCGGTTATAGAACTAGAAAATTGAATATCTAATCTATCGCCAAACCCAAGTTCGCTATAATAAACCTTGTTATCCGCCACAAGTTGCTCTAAAGTTTCGCCAACGAACGTGAGTTCAGTGCCGTCGTAAACCTTTTCGTCATCAAAAACGGTAATTGTGAGTGGTTTAGGCGTTATTTTTAAGTTGCCAAAATTTTCAGTTATAAGGTAGTTTGATATAACGCTATTTCCGTATGCATTTGTAATATAGTAAATAGGCGTGTTTTGAATTTCGTCAACGTCTATTATTGACTCGTCAAACACAATTTCTATATTATCGTCGTCGGCAAGTTGCCCAAGTTCAATTTTTCCTTGCGATATAAGTTCTTCTTTCGATAAACCAACAAACGTGAGTTCAGTGCCGTCATAAACTTTTTCTTGGTCTTTGACGGTAATTGCGAACGGTTTAGGCGTTATTTTCAAGTTGCCAAAATCTTCGGTTAAAACGTAATTTGATATAACACTTTCGCCTTGAGAATTTAAAATATCGTAGTCAGGCGTGTTTTGCTCGGTAACCGCATTTATTATAGATTTTGTAAACTCAACGTCTATCCTGTCGCCCTCTGCAACGTTGCCAAGCATAAGTTTTCCGCTTTCAATTAGCGTGTCAATATTTTCGCCTACAAAAGTGAGCGGTGTTCCATCATACTCTTTACTTACTTCGTTTACCTTTATTATAAACGGGCGTGGCAATATTTCTAACGTACCAAACTGTTTGTTTATATTATAGTTCGCAGAAACGTCTTGTCCGTCTGCATTTTTAATAGCGAAAACAGGGGTATTTTCCACAAAACCAACGTTTGTTATTGACTTATTAAACTCAATTTCTATTTTATCGTCAAAAGCAAGTTCACCAAGCGCAATCTTGCCCTGTTCGATAAGTTGTTCTTTTGAAAGATTTGTAAAAGTTAATTCTTTTCCGTCGTAAGTTTTATTTTCGTCAGCGACCTTAAAAGTAAATCTTTTTTGCGCAACGTATACGTTTTTTTCTGACGCGTTAATATTATAACAATGCGTTACGTCGTTACCTAATTTGTCTTGTATAACAATGCTATCTTTTAGCGCAGATATTTTTTGAGTTCCAACCGTCTTTTGTAAATTATAATCTATTTGACTAATTTTGTCGCCGTTTTTAAGGTCAGCAACGTAAGTGGGCATATCGCCGTAAGTAAGGTTATTTTCTTTAATTTGAACGTCAAGACTTGCAGGTTCTATCACAAGCGGAACGGCACGACTATAATTTTTTATACCGAACGTACGCTTTGAATATGCGCGCACACTATAGTCCCCCGTCTGCGTAGGCAGACCGTCAATCCACTCGTTACCGTCTGCTAACTTATGTTCATAACCCACTTTGCTAAACAACGCCCCTGCGCTACACTCAACGCGTTGACCATAAACTATTTGCGGTGTAGAAAGGTTTATATCGTCAGTAAAAATTCCACGCACGGATAAAAATGCAACGTACAACGCCAAAATAGCCCCGACAACTGAAAGTATCAGAACTTTATGCTTTTTTATCTTATCGACTATTTTAGCGATTTTTTCAATTTTTGTTTGATAATTTTTGTATAACATTTTTTACCCGTTTATTTAACGTTTACACATCAACCGTGATTGTGCCAAATGCAATTTCTATGTGGTAGTTTTTAGTAACGTCTTTACCACTTGCGTCAAGTATCTTTAACGTATTGCGCTCAAAACTATTTGGGCATTCACCGTAATAAGATATTTTACCAGTAAATACAAGTTCGTTTGATATTTTATGCCCAGCAACAAGCCCGCTAACGACTAAATCTTCCATTTCACCATTAAACGTTGTTATTCCATCGTAGGAATACTTTACGTCTTTAGTTTTAACAGTTATTTCCTTTTGAGTAATTTTCAAATTTCCTACAACGGTAACTTTATAATAATCTTTAGTAACGTCGTTACCACTTGTATCTACAACTTTTACGCTTACGCTCTTCTTTGTGCCTACGTCGGTTATACTATTGAATTGAACGTCAATGGTATGTCCGTAAAGCGTTGTTCCCACCGGTGTATATCCCTTATCATAAACTAACGGTGTTCCGTCGTAAACTTTAGACATATTTTCAGCCGTTACCTTTATAGATTTATAAAGGAACAATTCTCCATTATAACCTTTTTTCGTTTCGTACTTTATTTTATAATTTTGAGTTACCGTATCGCCGTTGCTATCTACAATGCCAAACTCGCACTCGTTTTTATGTCTTCCGCACGTTGAAACACTAAATGATTTTGCTAATTCTACCTTGTGTCCATCTAACAAGTCGTTTTCATCTTGTAATTCAAAATCATAACTATATAATTTTGCAGATGCAACAAATTCCTTCTCTGCGTCTTTGCGATATATAACGATATCTCTAGGTTCTACTTTGACGGTACCATATTCGTATTTAATTTCGTAATACTTGTCAGTTACGTCTATTCCGTTTTCAAAAATTATAATCTTAAATTCATTTTCAGTAGTTTCACCAACGTTAGTAGGATTGAATTCGCCTTCAAATTCACCTTTTTGCACCTTATGTCCGTCAAGAACTTTTCCATAAGGCATATCGTCTTGGTCTAAACCGGTGTCAAACCAGTACACTTGCCAAGATTCTTTATTGTCTTGGCGGATTGCATAATTAGCGTCGTATTGATGATTATAGTTATCAGTATTAACGCATAACTTTATTCTAACTATTTCAAACGCGCCTTCTTTTGCGTCAATCTCATAGTTGTTAGTTACGTCTTCTCTATAATTAGTACAGTCAACTATTCTATACGTTTGAATATTTTTGTGTACACCGATATCTTTTGCCTCAGTCGTGGTCAACAACTCAACGCTGTGGTCGTTAAGTAAACCACGCGATTCTTCATAATTTATACCTTCAAAGTCGTAATTTTCACTCTTTTGCAATTCACCAGTATAAGGCAACTTTATTTCTTTTTTGTAATACGGGCTGTCAACATTTCCGCTTGCCCAAATGGTTATGGGGCGCTTGCTTATTTGCAGAGTGCCATATTCAACTCGCTTTATTTCATATTCTTCTGTAATATCGTTTCCAAACTCGTCGCGTATAACGTATTCAAATCCGTTATTTTGATAGGGCGCGCAAGCGTTGACGGGCATTTGAATATCTTGCCCACCAACTACTTCAATATAATGACCACTCTTAAGATAGCCGTCGTATTCCCATTTAATAGCCTCTGAATAATCAATAGGTATTCCGTCATAAACCTTAGACACGCTAGGCGTTTTAAGAACAAGTTCGTTCTTTCTAACTTCGTCAAACGCACCACCAGTAACTTCAACTTCTACCCAGCCCATACCGTCAACGTAAATTTCCACCCACGCGTGAGCGTATTTACCCGTAACAACGGTAACGTTATAAGGTTCTGCCGTAACTTTATATCCACAAGTATATCTTGCAGGTATTCCGTAAGCGCGGAATATCATTGTTGCGGCGGCTGCAAAGTGTTGGCATATACCCTCTTTACCCTCTTTCAAGAAGTATAAAACCATATCTTCGCCCGCAGGGAACGTATCAAACTCAAGGTTATAACCTGCGCAATTTTGAACGTAATCACGAATTTGTCTAGCAATAGACAGTTTATCCCCCCAAAAATATCCAGTCAAATCTAACAACTCGTTTTTCAACCACTCGTCAATATTTAAATAGTTATTATAAACGAAATTGCGGTATCTGCCCTCTTGCGAAGTTAAATCAGATGGCACTAAATAAGTTTGCCCTTCTGCCAAATAGTCGTAATTACTAGCCTTTGTCATATATATAGGCAAAGATTGAGAAAAACGAATGTCCCCCGTTTCTTTTATTCCGCCAGTTATTGAATAATAAGGCAAATAATATGCGTTTGAACCGTCAAGATTTTCTATAACTATTTGGTCCATAACCCTGCCCGCGTTATTCAATGCCGTTCCAGTAAAATACAACGGACTAACTACCGACTGGTCATACTCTTGAGCATAATCAAAACCACTGCCGTTATAATCACCAAAATTTTCGTAACGAAGATAATATTCGCTAGCAACGTTTGAATAAGAAATTAAACTTAAAACTTCAACGTCTGCATTGTCGCCAAAACCGTTGCCCTGCTGTTGAAGATTATTATCAAACCGTTGATTACCTGCGCCACCTAAACCGCCTTGCCCAACACCTACGCTTGCGCCGTTGGGGTCGTCGTCGTTTTCATTGAGAATACCGTCGCCGTCTATATCGTTATCTATATCGTTAGGCATACCATCGCCGTCTACGTCGTCGTCTTGACCGTTGGGCAAACCGTCGCCGTCTACGTCTGCGTCTTGACCGTTAGGTGTGCCGTTTCCGTTTACGTCGTTATCTTGATAATTAGGTATGCCGTCGCCGTCGGTGTCTAAATTTTGATTTGCCATCATTGACGCCATAACTTTTGCGGCTATCGCTTGCATCAACTGCTCTCTTTGTTCCTCTGTCAGGTTTGAATTTTCTAACTGTTTGAGCAAATCTTCTATATTCATATTTTCAAGGTCGAGTGAAGAAAAATCGTAATTGCCAAATCTATCAATTAAATCTTCAATTTTTTCTTTGTCAAGTTTATCCCAGTCAATCCAACCCTCTTCGTGCACAATCAATAGCCCTGGCGTTTCAATTATTCTGTATTCGTTAGTAACCGAATTACCTGCTTGGTCTACGATAGTGTAGTGGAAATAGTTAAAAGACGCGCCTTTTTCCGTCTGTGAACCATAAGTTTCAACTATAAGCGAATGTCCGTCTTTGAGTTTGCCGTGTCTAATACCAAAACTCTCGCTAGTTAGCGGTGTTCCATCGTAAGCCTTTTCAGCAATACCCGAATAAATTACTAGTCTTCTAGTGTCAACGTAACCGGTAGAAATAACGGCAAAACACGCGCAAATCGAAACGAAAAGCGCGACTAATACACCTATTAAAAAATAATATAAACGTATTTTATTTTTCATCTTTCTACCTTTTACATTGTTAATCGTAAACGACCAACTGCCCGTAAGTTTTGATAATTTGATAACTTGAAGTTACGTTTTTGCCTTCTGCATCAGTTATAACTACTCTAAAAACGTTATCGGATGTTCCCTCTTGAGTTCTAGTGCCAACAAACATAACCTTTATGGTATGACCTTCTTTTAAGTTACCCTTGGTTACTTCATAACTTTCACAAGTGAGAGGCGTTCCGTCGTAAAGTTTGCTTGCGCTTGCTGACTTTATTTCAATAATTTCTCTAGGCATAGATACAACGCCCGTCAAAACAAGCGTAAAACAAATGATTATTGCTAGGACCATAGTGATTACGAATCCTGACATAACATAAAACCATTTTTCTTTTTTCTTCATATCTTTTGCCTTCTTAACCTTAAATAGTTCTTTCTAAATGTCTTAAATAATCTTTGGTTAACGTCATCTTTTCTTGTCCGAAAGTCTCTTCTATGTGCGCACATAATCCGTCTATCGCATTTCTTACGTATACGGGGTTTTGCATCTCTAACTTTCTCATTATCTTCTTTGCTATGATGTCGTCTACCGCCTCTTCTTCCGTTCCACCGCACGCTATGTACGCTGATACGTATTCTTTTAACTGTTTCATTATACGGTTACCAAACGTTATATGAAAGTTCTCTATCATATATCTGTCTAACTCTTTTATCTGCCTTAACTTCCTGCCCGTTATTCCGTATTCTCTCTTCGCTTTTGCTATTAGTTTCTTAAACCTATCGTACGTTATTCTTACGCCTTCCGTATCTTCTGCGTAAAATACGTGCGTCTTTTTATCTAGATTCATTATCATTGCTCTATCGTATACCTTATCCGATATCGCAAACGTTGAGTCGTCGTTATTTGCAGTCCCTATAAACCACATATTTTCGGGTAGTTTTAGTTGTCCTTTCTTTAATAACTTCGGGTCGTTATCCCACTTGTCCGTTACTACGTCTATATATCTTCCCTCTGGGTTTGGTAACTCTAATAACGACAAGAATTCTGCAAAGTAATATTCTACCCTTGCTATATTCATTTCGTCTAGTACCGTTATGTATATCTCTTTACTATAGTTTGCCTCGTACATCTTTTGCAACAAGGTTGTTTCGTTAAACTTTTTTGTAAATTCGTTATAATACCCCACTAGGTCGGTTCTCTCTTTCCACATAGGTTGTATAGGTACTATTACTGAATGATTACTTAAAAATTCACCAAACGCATACGCTAACGAAGTTTTACCCGTACCACTCATACCTTGCATTATGATTATATGTGATACTGCTAAACTTGCTACGAATCTTCTTATCTCTCTTATATCGTAATATAACTTCAATCTGCTTGCGGCAAAGTTTCTAAACCTTTCGCAAAACTCTTTCATTGTTATTTCTTCATCAAATCCGCCCTGCGGTTTATTGCGCATTACTCTATCCGTTTCGGTTAACATATAGAAACGTGAGGGGTGCTCTTCACTATCTTTTTCTTTTTCCTCTGCGCTAGCACCCACCGCCGTCGTGCTTGCGATTGAAGAAGTGGCGGTTACAGGTTTACCGTTGTTTACCTTTTCAACGTAATCACGAAGTTTATCTAACTCTTCGGTTTCTTCCGCACGCCTACCGTGGTCAAAAACCACCGCAACCACTAGGATAACTACGGCAAGAAGAAGAACTACAACGTAAATTAAAATTGCTATTTGGCTAGAGAGCGCAGTCCAAATTGTATCCGCAACGGGATTGTCGCTTACAGCCATTAAATTATTTAACGCATCAAACTTATACATTTAATCTCTCCACCCGTAATTATTTTTTCAATCCGTAAACGGAGATTGCTTGTTTTGTTAAAGGAATATTTTCAAACCCGAAAAGTTCGTCTAGTTTGAAAGAAAAATCTTGCTCGGGAACTGCCAAAATTTTATCTTTTTCGGTAGCAACAAGCGGAATTATTTTTTCACAAAGTATAGCGTCTAGAGCCTCTGCCTTGTTCATACCGCACGCGATAAACGCCGCAATATTTTCTTCCATTTGTCTTATAAATCTGTTGTCAAAACGGATATCGGTGTTCTCTTCAAGATATTCTTCTAAACGGTCTATCTTTCTCCAGTAATCTTCAGTTAGATAACAGGTTTCTTGAGCCTCTTCAAGCGATTCTTTAATCATACCGAAAGAAGTTCCGCTCTTTATAAACAACTGACTATCTGCGTCGTTTCTCATTGTGAGTGGCAAGTCTACGATAGAAGAATATTTAATCCACTCGGGTTCTAGCGCCGTAGCCTTATCTTCCCCTATAAATACTACCATTCTTAAGTTGTCTGAAATTTTAACGCTACCACGTCCGTAATATTCAGTTTCTGGTAAACCTTTTATCTTGCCTACGAACACTTTTTCTTCGTTACCAGCGATTGCGGTAATTACGTCTGCATCAAAGTCGCCTATTGCATCAACGGCGGTGTTATCAACGAACACCAAACCGAAAGTGTTGTAAAGATAGTTTGCAACGAATAACCCACCCGCAACACCGTATTTAAGTTCTCTCTTCTTCTCTTCGTCCGTTTTGGGTTTATAAACGTAAACGGGTTTTTCAACGGGCTTAACCACAGGTTTAACTTCGGCAGGCGTTAATTCGTCTTGCGTAGACGCAACCTCTTCCGCATTTTCTTGTTCAGAACTGCTTTGCGAATTTATACCTGCAAGAAGGTCTGCAATAGACGTTCCACCCGAACTTTGCTCTTCGGGTTTTTCTTCGGTTGAAAGGTCGCCAACAAGAGCGGATAGAGAATTGCTTTCGGGTTTTTGTTCTTGCGCGCTCTCAATAGACGCAGCAAGGTTAGTTACAACCGATTTATATTCTTCTTCAGGATTTTCTCTTCTCTCATAGAACAAGTCTTCACCAAAGAAGGTAGATATGGTGTCTGCAAATTCCCTTAAAACGTCAGAATTTGCGCCACTTTTTATAAACGTAACTTTTGACGAAAGTATTGCCGCAAGAACTTTTTGCATTTCGCCTTCGTCAGTTATAATGCCACGGTCGTTAACTGCAATACACAAGTTTTTGCACATCTTGTCAATAGAAGTTTTATCTTTAAAGTCAAGATTTTCGTTACGAATTTCAAGTTCGGTTTCACTCCAAGCCCTAGGCTCTTCTTTAGCCGTTTCGGTCAACGGTTTTGAAACGTCATTAGTTGCAGGTTGTTCGTCTTTCTTGAAGAAACCCTTAAATTTAGGAACTTCTTCAACGTACATTTTACTGCTTACTAATTTGTTGTAAACTTTTGCGCCAACTATATCTAAAACGCCTATCAAAACTAGCAAAATAATTGACCAAACTTCTTCATAACCGTTTGCGATAATCATATTGATTATGAGTGAAGAGCAAGCGATTAAATATATAACGTGTTGCCAAATAGGTAAGGGACTATATTTTGAATGTTTGCGACCTCTTGTGGTCATATAAGAAAAAGCGTTGTTCAAGGGCATACAAATTTTAACGGTTGATAGCACCAAAATGAACAAGTAAATTACGCTTGCTGTGTTATAAACACCCGCAACCCAGTCTTGCCTAGCAGTGTCGAAAATAATATGATGTTGAGAACCATCAAACCAACTTTCCATCATATAACGAGTGCCAACGGTATCTCTTCTATGCAAAACGAAAAAGAGCATAAATATTTTTGAACCCCAAGACAAAAGGTAATATAAAACTTTACCTTTACTTGGGCGCAAGTCGTAATTACATAGTTGAGCGATAAGCGCAAATATAAGACCTATCGCATAAAGAATAAGCACTATAAACCAGTATTCAATGCCGTAACTGGTGCTGAGCGCTTCCATATTGTTGGTAAGGAAAAACCCTACAAATACGCCAAGCGTCAAATTTATAGTGTTTGCAAACAATTTATAAAAACTATATCCCACACCAGCGCGGTATTTTTTTAGGTTATTAACCATAACCACAGCGACTACCAACAAAATAATTGAGTGGCATAGCATAGATATAGTTGCAATTAGGTTACCATATTCGCCCCTACCAAACCTTTTTAAGCCCGATTCAAAAAGCGAACCGTCTTTACCAGTCGGTAAAAACGGAATAACCATAATTATGAATAATGCGATAAACCCGTAAATGGCGGTAGCGTATAAACTTCTAGATTTTTTGATTGAACTTACGCCACCTTTTGTAGTCGTTGACATTTGAGTTTCTCCTTTTCCGCTATGAAAGCAGATACCTTTGCGTATTTATTTGCTGAAAAACCGTTATAAAAAAACAGAAACGCCGTTTGCAACGGGCATAACGGCGAATGGAAAATATCCGAATAAAAATCGGATAAAAATTAAACTTTTTCCTTTGCGCACACTCACGATTCTTCAAGTGTATTAGTTATTATAAATAACTATCCGTGTGCTATTATATATCTGTAAAGTAAAAATGTCAAGTGTTTTAACACGCTAACGCCATATAGCCTTATTAGAGTTTCAAAAACCTTAAAAATTGACAAAACCGCAACCTTTTTAAGATTGCGGTTGAAAATATATTTTAAATCATTTTTGCAAACTCTTTTTTCAATCTTACTATAATTTTCTTTTCCAAACGAGATATGTAACTTTGTGAAATTCCTAGCATATCGGCAACTTCTCTTTGCGTTTTTTCTTCTGAACCTTTAAGCCCGTATCTCAATTCCATAATCTCACGCTCTCTATCGTTAAGTTTAGTGAGCGCAACCCCCAAAAGTTCACTCTCTACGCCGTTTTCTATTTTTTTATAAACCACGTCGCCGTCAGTACCCATAACGTCTGAAAGCATAAGTTCGTTGCCTTCCCAATCGGTGTTGAGCGGTTCGTCAAAAGACACTTCACTTTTAATTTTAACCGTGCGCCGTAAATGCATCAAAATTTCGTTCTCTATACAGCGCGACGCATAGGTTGCAAGTTTTATATTTTTATCTGCATTGAAAGAATTTACCGCCTTAATTAGCCCTATAGTACCCACCGAAACCAAGTCGTCTAAGTCTACGCCAGTGTTTTCAAAACGCCTTGCGATATAAACTACCAAACGCAAATTATGTTCTATAAGTTGGTCGCGTATTTGCTTTTCGCCCTCACCCAACTTTTTTAGCATATCCGCCTCTTCTTCCCCACTATAAGGCAAGGGCAAAATTTCACCGCCACCTATAAATCTTAAAAGATTTTGACTTAAAGAAAATTTTTCAAGAAACTTTTTCAACTTGCTTAATACGTTCATCACTGTTCTCCTTATAAAACGCTGGGTGTAAAATTAAATCGTAGCCGTCGCCTACGGTATCGGCAACGCACAGCGTTACTTTATTAAATATATTCGCTTGTTCTTCAATATATATCTTTATTTGGTCAAGTTCTACTGCTATATTTTCAACACTTCCCGACACGGTTTTTACCATAATTTTTTTAAGTTTTATTTTATGCAAGTTTTCACCCACAAAATCAACAAAAAACTTTTTTTCGCACAAAACCACAGGGTTTTCGCCGTCGTAAAGCCCGTTTCCCGTATCCAAAAAACCGCGAACGGTTGCAGTTTTTTTGCGCAAGGTTATATCCACCTTAAAAATAAACGCCTCTATATCTTTACGCCTATAGATATACTTAATTGTAGAATTTACACACGCTATTAAAACCCAAACAGGCAACACCATAATTGCAACTGAAAATTGCGCCGAATAATCAAGACCAAATATATTATAAATGCCAACTATTGCTCCACCCACGGCAAAGGTTAAAAGGAAAAATATTAAGGTGTTTAGTAGGTACGCGCGTTTTGACGGATAAACGTTAGCAACAAGCGTCAACAAAAAGCCCGACAATATTCTAACCATAAGCGAAATAAACTTAACGTGAGCAATAAGCGGATAAACAAGCGCAATGACCGCACCTAAAAAAGAGCAAAATAAAAGCCTACCCTTACTATATCCGTTTCCGGTAAGCGCAAAGGTGGCTTTAAGTAATAAATAATCGATTATAACGTTGTCAATTAAAACGTATTCAATATAAACGGTCATCTTTGCCCCCGCGCCTTTAGATTGTAGCATAAGGGTAAAAGCCGTTTAAGTAAGTTTTTTATGTATTTTAATTTATTTTGTAGAAAAGATAAACCGCCCGAAAAATTTCAAGCGGTTTGTTCTTAAATTTGTATTTTTAATTTATTTAATGTTTTTTAACAGTTTATAATACTCTTCAAAATTACCCCTTGTATCTATAGGTTCTGTAGAAAAACTTTCTGGTCCAAAAGTATCTAAATCAAGTTGTTCTTCTACGTTCAAATACCCTACCCCGTCAATATATAAAGTTCCGCCTCTGTGTGGAATAACGTGTTCGGTATGACCATTAAACGACGTTTCTTGCCCCGTTCTAACGTCTCTTAAAATAATGCGACTACTTCCTTCAAAATACAGCATTTGGGTCTTACCCACCAAAATAACGCCGTAATCGCGGTCTTGGGGAAGACCTTTATATGCAAATTCTTCAATAAAATCTCTTATAGTGGTATCGCCTTCACTAAATCCGTCAACAGGCATTTTTACAACGCCTATATAATTATCCGTAACATTGTTAAAAAATGCTTGTTGCCAAATGATTCCGCCGTCAGACTGCGCTGCGGTTGAAAAAAATGCGTTGCCGTCAATTATGCAAGTTAATCTTAAACAGTCAAATCGGGTTGCAACTGCGCCAACCTGCCAAACTACGTATGCGTAAGAAAAATCTACGCTTATATTCTTTTCTACGGCTTGCCACTCACAGTTTTCGTTAAGAACGGACATAGAAATGTTATTTAAATCGCCAGAGAAATTTACACGATAAAGTCTTCCGTCGCTACCGTTGTGATAAAGGTTTGCTTTTCTATAATTATTTGCGCCAAACCTATCGTTGGTATTGTTAAGTTTATCGAATACTGCTTGATTCTTTTGCGCAAGTATAATTTTTTGACTTACTTTTCTTTCTGCATTACTATCCAGATTATCAGAATTCTTTAAATTGTTGTTCGCAAACAACATATTGCCATAAATATCGGTATACGCCCTACAAGAACCCACCGCCAAAAGAAATTCGCTATCGTTAGGAAATTCCACCTTGTTAAAAGTTATTCCGTTTTCAGTCGCTAAAGGTCTATAATAAATAAACCCACCGGGCGCAGTTTTATCGTAAAGTTTGATAATTCCACCACTTACCGAATAAATATATCCGAATTGACTTAAAGAACAAGTAAGCCCAGTTGAATTGTCTATGATGTAACTTTGATTAAAGTCGTCTGACCAGTAGTTTATTTTGTGATAGTTTTCTTCGTCTTGATAAACTTTTATAGGTATCATACCCTTTTTACCATTTGAAGACTGAACGGTTATCCAGTTAAAACCATATCCCCTTTCGCCATTGTTATCAATAATGTTTACGTAAGTGGGAAAACCACGTTCAGGGCCACAGTCGTCAGGAATCCTTGAATAATGTTGTATAATCTTAATTTTACCTTCAACTGCGCTACTAATTGAAACGAAGGTAAAATTACCAACGGTATAAAGTTTATTTACCCTTGCGCCAAGAGATAAAACCGTGCCTACAGCACCGCTCTCTTCTTCTTGAGTTATTTCATCTGAAATTTTGTCACAATCAACTTCTGCACACTCAACGCTTTTATGGTGATGTTTTTGATATTTTTTATTCAAATGTTTATAACTCTTCTTTACGCCACCGCCAAGATTATGAAAGTGTATATCCGAAACACCTTCTTCTGTCTTTTTTGCAAATTCGTTTTTTTTCTGTTTAGTATTATCACTATCATAAGTTTGTGCAGAAAAAGAACTTGTGTCTGCAGAAAAAGTACCTGCACTTGCAGACATAGGGTTTGCACTTGCAGTCGCTGGTGTTGTTTCTTTTTCTAAAATACCAAAACCTTCTGCTTCCATAAAATTTGCTACTTTGCCGTCAAGCATACTCGCTGAAATTTTGTTAACGGTTGATGATTGCGGAGTAATATCGTTATTATTATTGTTGTTGGTTATACACCCTGCACTAGTAACCATTAAACACGTTGCCATTGCTAAAGAACAAAACTTTTTAACTATTTTCATTTTTATCCTTCCTAACTTTTATTTTATATATAAAATTTTTTTTAATATTAAAATTTACTTCATAAATTCTAAAATTATATCGTTCTGCACGTATAAATATTCGTCTTTTATAGTTAGAATATCGCCCTTTCTTTCCATAAAGCGCATTTTCTTTGCCAAAACTTCTTTATATTCATTATCAAAATCAACCGAAAAATTTTGGTTAAACTCTTTTATATTAAGCCCGTCTGAAGTGCGAAGCGCAAGCATAATTTGTTCAAACTGCGCGTCTGAACCCTCTATAACGTCGCTAGAAATTTCGGGTGATTTATTATAAATTACCGCATTTATATATTCGTCAATCTTGAAAGTGTTTGTAAATCTTCTGCCGTCTACGAAAGAACTTGCAGAAACGCCCACCCCGATATATTCGCCACGTTTCCAGTAATTCATATTATGGCGCGACCTAAAGCCTGCCTTTGCAAAATTAGAAACTTCGTATCTCTCAAACCCTTTTTCTTTTAAATAAGCGCGAACACCGTCGTAAACGTCGGCAGTTTCGTCATCAGATAGAAGTTCACCGTTAAGATAGTCAGTGTAAATAGGCGTCCCCACTTCGGGGGTAAGCGCATAAACGGAAATATGGCTTACGCCACCTGCCAACGCTAAATCAACCGTCTTTTTAACCTGCTCTAAAGTTTGGTCGTGCAAACCTATTAGCACGTCTGCGCTAATATTTTCACCTTTTAAAAGATTGCAACACTGCAAAAAATCTTTTGCAGTATGTATTCTGTTCAACTTTTTTAACTGCTCGTCAAAACCAGTTTGCAAACCTATTGAAAAACGATTTATGCCAACCTGTTTATAAAGTTTAATCTTTTGTTCGTCAACCGTGCCTGGATTAAGTTCAATGGTGATTTCCGCATCTTTTTTGACGGTAAAACACTTTTTAACCTGCCTTATTGCGCCCGCAATTAAATTAGCGTCAACAACCGACGGCGTGCCACCGCCGATATAAACCGTGTCAATAATTTTATTAGGATATTGTTTTGCCCTGCCCTGAATTTCACGATATAAACAAGCAAAATAACTTTCAGCCTTTGAGAGTTCACGAGGATAAGATGCAAAGTCGCAATAAGTGCATTTTTGTTTACAAAAGGGAACGTGAATATAAATTCCTGCCATAATTTACCTGTCGTTATCTGTTTTAAGTATAGATATAAACGCCTCGGACGGAATTTCAACCGTACCGATAGAACGCATTTTCTTTTTACCTTCTTTTTGCTTTTCAAGAAGTTTTTTCTTTCTGGTAACGTCGCCACCGTAACATTTAGCAAGAACGTCTTTTCTAAACGCCTTAACCGTTTCACGCGCAATAATCTTTCCGCCTATTGCCGCTTGAATAGGGATTTCAAACATTTGACGTGGGATAACGTCTTTAAGTTTTTCGGCTATCTGTCTACCACGCTCATACGCTTTGTCTTTATGAACGATAATTGAAAGCGCGTCGCAAATATCGCCGTTTAAGAGCATATCCATCTTTACTAAATCACTTCTTTGATAGCCCGCAATTTCATAATCGAAAGATGCGTAGCCTTTGGTGCGCGATTTTAAACTGTCGAAAAAGTCGTAAATAATTTCGTTAAGCGGTAAAGTATATTTAAGTTCAACCCTAGTTTTATCTAAATACACCATATCCTTATAAACGCCACGCTTAAATTGACAAAGTTCCATAATAGGTCCAACGTAATCAGGTGGGGTAAATATGCTTGCGTTTATAACTGGTTCTTCCATATAGTCAATTTCGGTTACGGGTGGTAAGTGCGTGGGATTTTCTATAACCAACTGCGTGCCGTCGGTTTTATAAACCTTATACGAAACGGACGGAGCGGTGGTTATTATATCAAGGTCGAACTCTCGCTCTATTCTCTCTTGAATAACGTCCATATGCAGTAACCCCAAAAATCCGCAACGGAAACCAAAACCAAGAGCGGCAGAGTTATCTGGTTCAATAGACAACGCAGCGTCGTTTAGTTTTAATTTCAAAAGCGCGTCTTTAAGGTCGTTAAATTTGCTACCATCTAACGGAAACACGCCCGAGAAAACCATAGGCAAAGCCTTTTTGTAACCTGCAAGCGGTTCTAACGCAGGGTTTTCCACTTGAGTTATAGTGTCGCCAACCGCAGTATCTTCAATACTTTTAATACTTGCGGCAATATAACCAACTTCGCCTGCGCAAAGTTCGTCTTTGGGTTGCATTTTTGGCGAAAATACGCCAACTTCAGTAACGTCGAACTGCTTATCCGACATAAAGGTTTTAATCTTCGTGCCTATTTTAACCTTTCCGTCCATAATGCGCACGAAACAAATAACGCCCTTAAAATTATCGTAATAACTATCGAAAATAAGCGCTTTAAGAGGTGCGTTTTCATCACCCTTTGGGGCAGGTACTTTTTCTATAATCTGCTCTAAAACTTCTTCAATATTATAACCGGTTTTTGCAGATATACGAGGCGCGTCAGTAGCCTCTATCCCTAAAATTTCTTCCACTTCCATAGCCACGTCGTCAGGGCGCGCGCTTGCAAGGTCTACCTTATTTATAACCGGCATAATCTCTAAATCGTTATCAATGGCAAGGTATGCGTTAGCAAGCGTTTGAGCCTGAACACCTTGAGTTGCGTCTACAATTAAAATTGCCCCCTCGCACGCTTTAAGCGAACGTGAAACTTCATACGTAAAGTCCACGTGCCCAGGGGTATCTATAAGGTTAAAAACATACTCTTTGCCGTTCTTTGCCTTGTAAAACATTCTAACGGGCGTAAGTTTTATGGTTATTCCGCGTTCTCTCTCTAAATCCATTGAGTCAAGAAGTTGTTCTTCCATATCACGCTCGCTAACCTGCCCAGTCTTTTCCATAAGACGGTCTGCAAGCGTACTTTTACCGTGGTCGATATGCGCCACTATACAGAAATTTCTAACGTTTTCTTTGTTGATTGACATATATTACCTTTTAATGTATAATAATCTCATATAGTATATATCATTGACAAAAATTTTGCAAGTAAATTAAAAACGGTGTTAAAAATGAGAATAAATAATGATTGTTGGCTGTTAAATAAACCTATTGCCCACAGGGGGCTTTGGGGAAACGGTATAATTGAAAATTCTTTACCCGCATACGAAAACGCAATAAAACACGGCTACCCTATTGAAATTGACGTTTATCAGTCTAAAGACGGCGTGCTTTTATCTTTTCACGACCAAACCTTAAAGCGTATGACTGGCGCAGACGGTTATATTTTTGAAAATACTTACGAAGAGATAAAAAAACTAAACCTTAATGGTAGCGAGCATAAAATACCCACGCTAAAACAGGTGTTAGATTTAGTTGACGGCAAAGTTCCGCTACTTATAGAGTTTAAAGATATGCCAGATAAAAGTTACGTAAATAGCGCAGTTAAAATGCTCAAAGAATATAAAGGGGAATTTGCAGTGCAGTCGTTTAATCCCCTAATACTAAAGAAGATTAAAAAACTTGCGCCCGAATTTTTAAGAGGAATTTTGGCAACCGCAAGCCACGGCAAAAACTTACCCTTTTTAAAGCGTCAAATTATAAAAAATATGTCGCTCAACTTTTTAATTAACCCCGACTTTATAAGTTATTCTTTTCAAGACTTACCGCTAAAAAAGAGTAAAACAAAAAATCTGCCCGTTATAACTTGGACGGTAACCGACCAACAAACCGCAGATAAAATTAAACCTTTTGCAAAAAACATTATTTTTGAAAAATTTATTCCCAACCCTTAAAACTTAATATTTTTATAAAAATCAACAAAATACTTACAAAAACAACGCTTGCGACTTTATAAAGGCGTATTTTTGACGGCGCAAGTTGATAAACTTAATACGATAACTTTTGGGGGTGATTGTATTATGACTATTAACGACGCCGTTGCAAAGAGAATAAAAAAACTTTTAAAACAACAAAATAAAACTCAATATCGGCTTGAAAAGAGTTCTTTTATTGCACACGGTGCAATGAACAATATTTTAGCAGGCAAAAACAAAACGGTAACTCTTACCACCGTTTATAGACTTGCGCAAGGTTTTAATATGAGCATAAACGAATTTTTAGACGATAAAGTTTTTCGTTCTGAAGAACTTGAACTAGAATAGTTTAAAAAATTAAAAGGACTAAACCAAAATTTAGCGTTTTTTGTAGTTCCTATAAGGGAATTAAATTTAATACAAAAGTAAAGCCCACTATACTTCGCAAAAAAGCGAAATATGGTGGGCTTAATCTTTGCCACAAAAGATAAAAAATTTATTTTTTTAAGTATTTTAATCTTGTAGCCTCACCGCCACGGATATGGCGTTCTGAAAGATTTTTTTCTAGCACAGACTTTACCTTTTTATGTAAATCACGGTTGATAAAATAAAGCCGTTCGGTTACGTCTTTATGCACGGTAGACTTTGAAAAATGAAAAACTTTAGCCGTTGCCCTGACCGTTGCACCCGTCGTTGCAATATATTCTGCCTCGTCTAAAATTCTATCGGTAATATCTTCACGCAAAACTGCTATTCCCCCTTTTATAGAATAGTTTAAGTTATGCGTTTTTTCGACAAAATATAACCAAAGGCGCGCTCAAGTTTTGAGTGCGCCTTATTTTTTAGTTAAACTAACGCCGATATGCTGTAATACTATTTTTTAGTTATAACTTTTATAATATCAAAGTCCGTAAAGAACTTGCAAAACTTTTTATCTTGATTTTTGTCAATAAGATTATATAGCCACTTCACAATAAAGTATGAACATACACCGCATATTCCACCTATGATTGCCCCCGCAATAACGTCGGTTGTATAATGCACGGTAAAATAAACTCTAGTTAAGCACATCACGGCAACTAAAATAAACCCTAACCAACTCCATTTTTTGTTAGCAGTTAAAAACAGGGCGGTCATTGCCGTAGCCGTTGCTGTTGCATGCCCTGACGGAAAAGAAGATTCCCCCACCTTAAGTGCTCCTGCGAATTGCCAAAACTCTCTGTACTTTTCATCAGCAAGAAAAGGTCTAGTTCTATCCACCAAGTTTTTAAGGATAACGTTAGTTAAAATTCCGCCAAGCATAAGCGAAACGCCTATGGCAAGCCCAACTTTTCTACTCTTTTTAAAGAGTAAACATATAACGGCAAGCACGATAAACGCCCAACCGCCGTTACCTAAAAATGTAATAAACTTAAATAAAGGCGTAAACACGCCCCCTGCGTTTTTGCAGAGCGCGTGCATAGAAAAAAATATTTTTCTGTCAAAAGAATAGAAAGCCGAATCTAGCCAACTTGCCATAATTTGCCCCTTTTAGATTATATCCGATAAGGCGTTAAACCATTCACGGTATTGAAAAGCAATATTTTCTTTGCTATGAGAATCGCTTGACATTATAAACTTTGCGCCACGGGCTTTAAGGTATTTTATTACGTCTAAAGATGGATAAGGCGTAGTTTTATACCCGCGTGATATTGCGCCCGTGTTTATTTCAAACGGCTTGCCACTTTTTAAAATTCTATCCGCCGCCGTTTGCCACGCCTTGACGTATCTAGGATTATTTTGGTCAAAATAACGGTTACCCTCGTTAAACTTTATAATAAGGTCAAAATGCCCAACTATATCTGCTTTGGTTTTTTCCATAACGGTTGCAAGCGTTGAATAATAATTTTCTACCGCACAATAATAATCCCCGTTAAAAACCTTTTTAACCACGTTTTCAAAATATTCCCTACTATGGTCCACGTGATAAAACTTTCCGTCCACAAAAAAATAGTGCAACGAACCTATTGCATAATCAAACTCTTCAATAGGGTAATTTGAAAAATAATCTTGTTCTACACCGCATAAAACTTCAATCTTATCAGCGTATTTGTCTTTAAGCCTTGCCATTTCTGCTATAAACGGCTTAATATTTTCAAATTTTATGCAATAAGTTCCGTCCATATCCGTATACGAATGCACGCACACGCCCACACGCTTAAGTCCTTTTTCTATTGCACAAACCACCATATCTTCCGGACTATCTTTTCCGTCGCAAAAACTAGTGTGCATATGCAAATCAGAATAAATCATTTGGTCATTTTCTCCTGCTTAACTTTGTGGTCGATAATATGCCTTGACGCAAGTTCTTTATGCACTTCTTCAAGCGATATACCCATCTCGGTCATAAGCACCATAACGTGATAAGTTAGGTCGGCAATTTCGTAAACCGTTTCTTTTTTATCGTTTGCTTTTGCCGCTATAATTACTTCAGTATTTTCTTCGCCAACCTTCTTTAAAATTTTATCTATACCCTTTTGGAAAAGATAAGTGGTATAAGAACCCTCTGGCAATGTTTCTTTTCTTCCCTTTAAAAGGTCCATAAGCCCTTCAAGTGAAAAACTTTTAAGTTCTGGATTTTGATGCACAGGGTTATGAAAACAACTATCTTGACCAAGGTGGCAAGCAGGCCCGTCTTTTTCTACTTCTACAACCAAAGCGTCGTAATCACAATCAGCGGTTATCGAAACCACGTGTTGATAGTTTCCACTTGTTTCGCCCTTTAGCCACAACTCTTTTCTTGACCTACTCCAAAAACAAGTAAGGTTTTTTTCTAAAGTGATTTTAAGGCTCTCTTCGTTCATATAAGCAAGCGTCAAAACCTTTTTGGTTACGGTGTCAACGACAACCGCGGGGATAAGTCCGTTTTCATCAAATTTGAGTTTTTTAATATCTAACATAATTTCACCTTTAATTATTTTTCTATAGTTAATAGTTCGCAATATTTTAAGTGGCACAACGTTTCTATAGTAAATTCGTTTAGTTTAACCTTTTTTTCGCTTTCAACCTTTAGCCACTCGCCGTCTTGCCAGTAACAGATTATTTTCATTTGCGGAACTTCGTTAAGTATGCCTTCTACAAACGAACGAATATCCGCATACTCTTTAAGCCCGTCTTTCTCGCCCGTGGTTTTTGATAAGTTGTCAATTAAATCGTAAATGCACAGTGAGGGAAAATCTAATTCAACACTCTCTTCACCATCAACGGATAACGCCTTAACTTTCTTTTTCTTTGCGCGTTTTTTTGTTAGCGCATAAGTTTCCCACATAACGCGATTTTCTTCTAAAAAAGCGTAATACCTTTTAACCCTTTCGTCCTTTTCAACCTCTTGCATCAATTCGTTTACTTTAGGATAAACTTCTTCGCTCATAAGTTTGCTTTTTTCTTGGTCGGAAAGGTTTTTATTTTCCATAATTTCACACGACTTTTCTTGTTCAAACTTACGAACGGAATCAAACGCAGAGTTCATTTCTTTTGAATACTTTTGTAAAGTTTATCAAACGCCTTTTTTTCACTTTCGTATTCTTTTCTTTCCATAAACTCTTTTAGAGTGTTAAACTTTTCAAACTGGTCGTCTATAATCTTTTTCCAACACTCACTATAAGTCAACTGCGGTTGGTCTTGAAATTTACACGGCAGAGAATCACAATTACAGCGCATACCACCGCTAATGTAAAAAGAATATTGCTCTTTAAGGTCGTCTAAAATTTGTTCGTCGTCAATACATTCGGCAACTTCAAACCCCATAAGTTCTTTCATAAGGTTTAAAACCTTTTGCTTTTCAAGGGTTTTTGGCACGCAATATACGTTAAGTTGGCACATAACTATCTCCTTACGGCAATACCGCTTTCATAAAGCCTATCTTTCAAATCTTTAATTTTAACTTCGCCAAAATGGAAAATCGAGGCGGCAAGCCCTGCGTCTACCTTTGGTAAAGTTTTAAACAATTTTATAAAATGGTCAATATTACCCGCACCGCCTGATGCAATTACCGGTACGGACACGGCGTTGCAAACTGCCGATAGCATCTCTAAATCAAACCCGCCTTTAACGCCGTCAGTGTCAATAGAGTTAAGCACAATTTCGCCTGCACCGTTATCTACGCCACGCTTAATCCACTCTACTGCTTCCATACCCGTGTTTTCTCTACCACCTTTTGCGAATACACGGAATACGCCGTCTACGCGTTTAACGTCTGCCGACAATACTACGCATTGATTTCCGTAACGCTTTGCCGCTTGATAAATTAGGTCGGGATTTCTTATTGCCCCCGAATTTACGCTTACCTTATCTGCGCCACACTTAAGCACCCTATCAAAATCATCAAGAGTATTGATTCCACCGCCAACGGTTAAGGGGATAAAAATAGTGCTTGCAACTTCTTTTAAAATATCCGTAAATAACGCGCGCCCTTCTGCAGATGCGGTTATATCGTAAAAAACCAACTCGTCTGCGCCACAGTCGCTGTAATATTTGCCAAGTTCAACGGGCGAAGACACGTCGGATAATCCTTCAAAATTTACACCTTTAACGACCCTGCCGTTCTTTACGTCAAGACAGGGGATAATTCTTTTAGTTATCATTTGATACCTTTATTGCCTTTTCTAAATCTATTGCTTTGGTATAATAAGCCTTGCCTATTATTGCGCCGTAAATATTTAGCGCAGTTAGTTTTTCTACGTCTTCCATTGACGAAACACCGCCAGACGCAATTACGTTTATATTGAGTTTTTGGGCAAGTTGGCGATAGAGCAAGTGGTTTGCGCCCTGCATTGCGCCGTCTTTACTGATATCCGTGCAGATTATAGTTTTAACACCTAAATCTTGCATCTTCTTGCAAAATTCAAAGCCCTCTGCGTTAGATTTTTCCGTCCACCCTTTTATTGCAACGTAGCCGTCTTTAATGTCTACGCCAACGGCAATTTTATCGCCAAACTTTTTGAGTGCGATAACTAAAAATTCAGGGTCAGTTACCGCCGACGTACCTAAAATTACCCTTTTAACACCTGCGTTAATATACCTTTCGATAACTTCTATACTGCGTATTCCACCGCCCACTTCTACGAACAAATCTGGAATAGACGCAAGTTTTTTAATAGTTTCAATATTAGGCGTTTGACCGTTTTTTGCGCCCTCTAAATCTACAACGTGCATATATTTTGCACCGCATTTTTTAAAATCAAGCGCAATTTCAACGGGGTTGTCGCTATAAACCGTCATATTTGCATAATCGCCTTTATATAATCTAACGGCTTTTCCGCCAAACAAATCTATTGCTGGAAAAATTTTCATAATTAGTTCCTCTATTTATACTTAACTGCGTTAAACATCGCCAGGAAGCGCAGTGCTAATACTACCCAAATAGTCGTCTTTACCGTAATTGATAAGTTCAAAATTTCCGTTTACGTAATCAACTTCAGTCAACGAACAGTTGTTTGCCCAAGGTATTTCGGAAACACCGTGTTTACCCTTGCCCGTACAGTAACCGGCAAAACATCTAATTGACGTTGCGTGTGAAAAAATGAGTATGGTTTTTCCGCTATTACTATCTGCAATTTTTCTTATGGTTTCAACCATTCGGTTTTGAACTTCTTCAACGCTTTCACCACCATCACAACGCGCCTCGGCAACGTTGTTTACCCAAACGTCAAAACTGTCTTTGAACTTTACGCGTAAGTCGTCAAATTTCATAAAGTCCCACTCACCGCAATCAATTTCCCTTAAGCCTTTTTCTTTTATTACGGGTAAATTTTTTAACTTTGCAGTGGCTTGCGCAGTGTGATAAGCCCTAAGCAAATCACTCGAATAAATAGCGTCTACGCTGATAGTGGATAAGTGGTTTGCAAGCAGTTGCGCTTGGTCAAACCCTTTTTGAGTTAAATCCATATCGCCGTGTCCCAAAAACAAATCTAGTTCGTTTGCTTTTGACTGACCGTGTCGCGCCAAGTAAATTTTAGTAACCATATTTACACCTCGCAAAACGCTTTTAATATTTTAAGCCCCACTTGTCCGCTCTTTTCAGGGTGGAACTGACAGCCATAAACGTTATCTTTTGCAACGGCGGCTGTCAAATGCGCGCCGTATTCTGCCGTTGCTATAACGCTTTCACTGCAGTTTGCGCCGTAATATGAGTGAACGAAATAAACGTGGTCGCCCTCTTTCAAATATTTAAACAGAGAATTTTTTTGAGTAAACTTTAATGCGTTCCAACCTATATGCGGAATTTTATAATCTTTAGGGATTACTTCGGATATGGCGCGTATTTCACCCTTTATTAAACCAAGACCTTGGTGAACGCCGTATTCATAACTTCTTTCAAACAAAAGTTGCATACCTAAACATATGCCTAAAAGTGGTTTGCCTTTTTTAGTCTGTTCAATAACCACCTCTTTAAGCCCCGACGAAACAAGTTTTTCGGCTGCGTCGCCAAACGCGCCAACGCCGGGCAGAACTATTCTGTCCGCACTCTCGATAACGCTTTTATCTTTGGTTGCAACAGCGTCAACCCCGATTGCCTTAAATGAACTTACAAGCGAAAACAAATTGCCCACGCCGTAATCAACGATAGCGACCATTAAAGCACCCCTTTGGTTGACGGAATTTCGTTGCTAAAATCTTTATCGATAGAAACGGCGGTTTTAAGTGAACGCGCAAGCGACTTGAACGTGCCTTCTATTATGTGGTGAGCGTTTGAACCCGACAACTGGCGAACGTGCAATGTGCAGTTTGCAGTTCTTGTGAACGCAAGCAAAAATTCTTCAAGTAACTCGGTATCAAAATCGCCAACCTTGTTAGCCTTTATGTCTAATTCTTTAACGAGCATACTTCTGCCTGATAGGTCAACCGCAGTTAAAATTAAAGCCTCGTCCATAGGTAAAATAAAACTGCCGTAACGCACTATACCTTTTTTGTCGGCAAGCGCTTTTTCAAAGGCTTGACCAAGACATATGCCAACGTCTTCGGTGGTGTGGTGATAATCAACGTCAACGTCGCCCACACAGTTTATATCTAAATCAAATCTGCCGTGTTTTGCAAACAAGGTAAGCATATGATTTAAAAATCCGCAACCCGTTTCAATTTTACTTTCGCCCTTACCGTCAAGGTTAAGTTTTAGCGAGATATCCGTTTCCGCCGTTTTTCTTAAAATTTCAGCACTTCTCATTTTAATTCCTCCAAAATTTCTTTAACTGCCCCTATTAGCATTTGCATTTGTTCAAAACTACCTATGGTAATTCTGTTATAATCTTTTATTCGCTCTTTGCTAAAATGTCTTACTAGCACGCCCTTTTCTTTTAATTTCAAATATAATTCTTCGCCACCTATCTTATCGTTTTTAACGAAAACGAAGTTTGTTTTAGACGGCGTCGATATAAAGCCCAACTCTTTAAGTTTTTCTATCGTCCACTCTCTATTTTTAATAATTTTATTGCAATTCTCTTCAAAATATCCTTTATCCAAAAGCGCGCCTATGCCTGCGCACGCCGTCATTGAATTTACGTTATACGGATTTGTTGAATATTTGATAGAAACAAGGTCGCTAATTATCTTACTATCGGCAACGCCAAACCCAAGCCTTGCTCCAGCCATTGAACGTGATTTTGAAAAGGTTTGCGTAACCAACAAATTATCGTATTTTTTTACGAGCGTGGTCGCGCTTTCGCCACCAAAATCTATATACGCCTCGTCTATAACCACAACTCTTTCTCTATCCGCCTTAACTAGCCTTTCTATTTCAGATAGTGGTAACAATATACCCGTGGGCGCGTTGGGGTTTGCAATAAACACCGTTCCCTTTTTGCCTATGTAATCGTCTACGCACACCGAAAAATCTTCTCTTAACGGAATTTCTTCATAGGGGATATTGTTTATTTGAGCGAACACTTTATAAAATCCGTAAGATATGTCAGGGAAAAGCGCAGGCGAATTGTTATCACAAAATGCCATAAAAGCAAAGTTCAAAATTTCGTCAGAGCCGTTAGTCATCAAAACGTTATCTCTATCAACACCGCAAGTATCTGCAACCTTTTGGGTGAGTTCTTTGCAGTCAGGGTCAGGATAAAGATAAAGTTTTTTTGCCACTTCACTTGCTAACCTTACCGCGCTTTCTGACGGCGGGAAAGGGGATTCGTTTGTGTTAAGTTTAACGTATTCACGCTCTTTTGGTTGCTCACCCGGAACGTAAGGTGTTAAATTTTTATATTTTTCGCTAAAAAATTTACTCATATTATTTTTTCACCCTTACGACTGCAGATTTTGCGTGAGCCGTAAGTCCTTCTTGTTTTGCAAAATACTCAACGTCGAACGCTGATTTATTGAGCGCATCTTCAGAATAATAAATATATTGCGTTTTCTTAATAAAATCGTCAACGGAAAGCGCAGAAGAAAACCTTGCCGTTCCACTAGTAGGTAAAGTATGGTTTGCGCCTGCCATATAATCACCCATAGCCTCTGGGCAATTTCTACCTAAAAACACAGACCCTGCGTGTTTAATCTTTTCTAAATATATGAAAGGATTATCAATGCACAATTCTAAATGTTCTGGGGCTATTTCGTTGGCGATATCTATGGCGTCTTCAATATTTTCCGCAATAATAATTTTTCCGTTATCATCAATAGATGTTCTAGCAATTTCACTTCTCTCAAGTAAGGGAATTTGCTTTTCAAGACTGTTTGAAACTTCGTTTGCAAATTCAAAATTGTCAGTTATTAAAACCGCGCTTGCCATTTTATCGTGTTCGGCTTGAGAAAGAAGGTCGGCTGCAATATGGTCGGGGTTGTTTTTTGCGTCTGCCACGATTAAAATTTCACTAGGTCCTGCAATCATATCTATAGAAACCACGCCGAAAACTTGCTTTTTTGCCTCTGCAACGAAAGCGTTACCCGGCCCGACAATTTTATCTACCTTTGGTATACTTTCCGTACCGTAAGCAAGCGCGGCAATGGCTTGCGCGCCACCCACCTTAAAAATTTTATCTACGCCTGCAACGTAAGCCGCCGCCAAAATTACGGGGTTTATTTTACCTTCTTTGTTTGGTGGGGTAACCATAACGACCTGTTCACACCCCGCTATTTTTGCAGGTATTGCGTCCATAAGCACGGTTGAAGGATACACAGCAGTTCCCCCCGGAACGTAAAGCCCTGCACGCTCTATAGGTATAATTTTTTGACCGACTGTTGCGCCGTCAAGATTTTTTATTTCAAATCCTTTGCGAACTTGCGCAGAGTGAAAAAGCCTTATGTTTTCCGCAGCCTTTTTCAAAACTTGCAAAAACTTTTCGTCAACGCTCTCTAAAGCCTGTTCAATTTCTTCTTTACTAACTACAAGGCTATTTAGTTGTGCTTTATCGAATTTTTTTGCGTAATCAAACAACGCTTTGTCGCCGTTTTTACGCACCGTATCAATAATTTCAGTAACGATTGCGCTAACGTCAAACTTGCTTTCTGCCCTAGCAAATATTTGACTTGGGTTTTCTTTTCCGTTAATAATTCTTATCATTTTTGCTCCGTTTGTATTGCAAGCGAACTCATAAGTTTTTCTATGCGCTCGCTTTTGAATTTAAAGTTTGCTTTGTTGGCTATAAGCCTTGCCGATATAGGCATAAACCTTTCAACCACTACCAAGTTGTTTTCTTTTAGGGTAGTTCCCGTTTCAACGATATCCACTATAACGTCTGAAAGCCCTAAAATAGGCGCAATTTCTATTGAACCGTTTAGGTGGATAATATCAATATCTCTACCAAGCGACGCATAATGCGCCTTTGCTATGTTTGTGAACTTTGTTGCAACCGTTAGCGTGCGCGACCTATCGTCTTTAAAATCCGCTTTTGCCGCAACGCACATATCGCATTTGCCCATTTTCATATCTAAAAGTTCATAAACGTCAGGCTTATATTCGTCTAAAATATCTTTACCTGCAACGCCAACGTCTGCAGAGCCACGTTCAACGTAAATTGCAACGTCTGACGGCTTAACCCAAAAATATCTTACGCCAACTTGCTCGTTTTCAAAAATTAGTTTTCTGTTATTTTCTTTAATAGACGGACAAGCAAACCCCGCCTTTTCAAACATATCGTAAACCTTTTCGCCCAGCCTGCCTTTGGGCAATGCAACGTTAAGCATTTTCATTATCTTTACCCCCTAAAACTATAAGTCTTTTATACTTTATTTTTTCGGGAATTTTTTTAGACGCAAACACGCTTTCGCCCCCGTCGGTAATTTCCTTTACCTTTCTATTTATAAGCGCAACGTCGCTTAAACTGCCGTATTCCACAGCCACGTCCACGTCAAATTCGTTTGCGCCACTAGAGAGTTTTTCAAGTTCGTCAAGATAAACGGCAAACCCTATTGCTCTATCTTTTCTGCCAAACTTTGCCATAAGGTTATCGTATTGCCCACCCGAAATAATGCTAGTGGGAATACCCGAAACAAAACCGTTGAAAACTATTCCGTTATAATAATTCATATCGTTTACAACTGAAAAATCTATGCGGATTTTATCACTAACGCCAAGCGCAGAAAGGGCAACCATAATTCTTTCTAACTGAATTATTGCGTTGTTTGCGCATTTGCCTAAATCTAAAGCCTTAAATTCGTTTATAACTTTATCGGGCGCGCCGTAAACGGTAACCAACTTTTTAACTAGTTCCGCATCATTATCGCTTAAACCTTCTTCTTTGCAAGCGCTAAACACACCTTGCGCATTTTTTTCGGCTAAATAAGCGGTAACCTTTTTAACACCATCTGTAGAAAGATTAAAGTTTTCCATTACCCCTTTAACCACAGCAAGATGCGAAAGGTCTAATATATAATCTTTAGAAACCGTTTCAAGGCTCTTAACTGCAAGAAAAACCACTTCGGAAATTTCATATTCGTCAATATCCCCAAAGCACTCTAAACCAACTTGCATAAACTCTTTGAACGAACGAGTTCCCTTTGAAACACGATAAACGTTTTCGTTATAATAAACTTTTTCAACGCCTGCACCGTCTTTGCCGTTTTTAATTATAGACAAAGTAACGTCAGGTTTTAACGCCATAAGCACGCCGTCAGTGTCGGTAAAAGTTATAACGTTATCCGACACTAAAAAATCTTTATTTTTAGCGTAAAGGTCATACTTTTCAAACTTACTCATTCTATATTGCTTAAAGCCGTAGTCCCCGTAAAGAGCGCGCAACTGATAGACCGCCCTATCCGTGCCGTTAAACACACGATTAAACTCTTTCATATTTTTTCTCCTTGTCGTCAATGACTAAAGAATAACCGCCACTACCATAATTTAAGCATTTGTTTACTCTGCTAATGGTTGCCGTGCTTGCCCCAGTCTCTTTAGAAACGCTTTGATAATTAAGCCCTTCTTTGAGCAAACGAGCCACTTCTAAACGCTGTGAAATATCTTGCATCTCTTTAATAGTGCAAACGTCTTCAAAAAACTTTCTGCAATCTTCTATATTTTTAAGTTTTAAAACCGCCTTAAACAAATCGTCAAAAGCGTCCATACGGAAATTTTCCATTATTCCCTCACTTTTTCGTTTTAATCTTTTAACATTTTAGCACGGTAAAGTGATAAAGTCAACTGTTTTAATACCGTACAACAAAAGTTTTAAAAAAAGTTACCTATACATTATAAAAATAAAGCGCCCGAAAATCAAGCGCTTTAATGTATAAACCGAGCAAATACCCTTTTCTTTTATTTTGTTGCATTTAAAATATAAAAGTGCTATAATAAAACTGCGACTCAGTTTAATATTTTCAAGAACAAGTATACTTATAGGGCATAAGTGTACCGTTTTCGCAACGCATAAATCTTGTTCTTGGGATTTTTTGTTAAACTGAGTGTCGCAACTTGAGCGAAATGTGCATTTTTGCTAGTGTCGTTTCGTTTGAGACGGCACTTTTTATTTTAAAAAATTTATTTAAAAGGAGAACTTTTATGAAAAAAACTTTACTCTTAAAACTTTTAACTTTAGTTTTTACTTTGTGTAGCGTGCTTTTTATTGCAACTGGTTGCAATTTTGAATGTACAGAGCATAAAGAAAAATGGATTATTGACAAAAAGGCTACTTGCACGTCGCAAGGGATAATGCACGCAGAGTGTGAATTGTGTGGGCGTTATATGGGCGCAGAAATAATAGAGCAAAGTGAGCATAATTACGTTAATCACGTTTGCAAGGATTGTGGGCAAAGTGAAGGCACTGAAGGGTTATCGTATATGAAAAACGCCGATGGCACAGGCTATATTTTAACAGGTATCGGCATGGCAACGGAAAGTGAGATAATTGTCCATAGCGTTTATAAAGATTTACCAGTTGTTGGCATAGCGAAAGAATCGTTTCTTGACAATGATTTAATAACTAAAATAACGATACCAAATAGCGTAACTAGTATAGGTGAACAGGCGTTCTCGAATTGCAGTAGTTTAACGAGTATAGAAATACCAAATAGTGTAACTAGTATAGCTGAATGGGCGTTCTTTTGTTGCTCTAGTTTAACGAGTGTAACGATAGGTAACGGCGATATAGGTTCTAGTGCGTTCGGGTATTGCCGTAGTTTAACGAGTGTAACGATAGGTAATGGCGATATAGGTTCTAGTGCGTTCGAGGATTGCAGTAGTTTAACGAGTGTAACGATAGATAATGGCGATATAGGTTCTGGTGCGTTCTATAATTGCAGTAGTTTAACGAGTGTAACGATAGATAATGGCGATATAGGTTCTAGTGCGTTCTATAATTGCAGTAGTTTAACGAGTGTAACGATAGGTAACGGCGTAACTAGTATAGGTAATTTTGCGTTCTATAATTGCAGTAGTTTAACAAAAATAAATTATTTGGGAACTATAGATGAGTGGGTACAAATTAGTTTTAGTGGCTCAATACTACCATCTTCTACAGCAAAACTATATATAAACGATGAATTAATAACGAATGCAAATATAACTACAGCAACAAGAATATCTAGTTATGCGTTCTGTAATTGCGATAGTTTAACAAGTATAACAATACCTAATAGCGTAACTAGTATAGGTGATTATGCGTTCAGGAATTGCAGTAGTTTAACGAGTATAACAATACCTAATAGCGTAACTAGTATAGGTGATTATGCGTTCAGAAATTGCAGTAGTTTACAATATAATATAGAAAATAATTTAAAATATTTAGGAAACAGTGTTAATCCATATTTATATTTGGCAGATACAACTTCTACTTCAATAACTACAGCAACAATTAACGAAAATTGTAAGTTTATAGGTGATTCTGCGTTCAGCGATTGCAGTAGTTTAACGAGTATAAAAATACCAAATAGCGTAACTAGTATAGGTGAACAGGCGTTCGAGGATTGCAGTAGTTTAACGAGAGTATATTATAATGGAACGGCTCAAGAGTGGAATAACATCTCTATCAGTGGAAACAACTCACATTTAAAAAGTGCAACGCGTTATTATTATATTGAAAATCAAGAAGATTTGCCAAATGATGGTGGCAATTACTGGCATTATGTAGACGGTGTTCCAACAGTTTGGACAAAAACTGAAAACTAATTACTTTTATAAACACTACACGCCCGACGGAATTTTTTCCGTCGGGCGTGTTTGTTTTTTAACAATTTTTATATGGTGTATTTATAAAGTGAAGATTTTGAAACACCACGCTCTTTTGCAACTTTCTTTAGGGCATCTTTTTTATCAAGCCCTTGAGCAATATACAGTTCTATATGCTCTTTTTCTGAAAGTTTAAGGTTTTCGTTCTCTATTTTTGCGCCTTCAACAAGCAAAACGTATTCCCCTTTAGGCTCGCTTTTAATTCCGTCTTCAAGGTTAAACTGTTCTGCCCTTTCGTAAAGTTTGGTTATTTCTTTAACGGCAACCGCGCGCCTTTGACCAAACACGGAATAAACGCTTTCAATATCTCTTTTTATATCGTGGGGCGCACAATAAAAAATGAGCGTTAAATCAAGGTCTTTATATCTTTGTAAAAACTCTTTTCTTTCGCTCTGTTTTTCTGGCATAAACCCTAAAAAGCAAAACTTTGAACTATCAAGCCCACCAAGCACCAAAGCGGAAACGAATGCGCACGCCCCAGGTATAACGGTAAATTCTAACCCGTTTTCTATTAGCATTTGGGCAAGCACGTTGCCAGGGTCAGAAATAACGGGCATACCAGCGTCTGATATAACGGCAATGTTTTTGCCATCTTTAAGTTTTTCAATAATTTTTTCGCTACACTCTTTTTCGTTAAACTTGTGATAAGAAAACAAGGGTTTTTTAATCTCGTAAGCATTTAAAAGCCCCAAAGAGTGGCGTGTATCTTCACAAGCAATTTCGTCAACGCTTTTTAATACTTCTAATGCGCGTAACGATATATCTTTTAAGTTGCCGATAGGCGTTCCAACAAAATACAGCATAACTGATAACCCTTAATTTTTGATTGAATTATGCACGGTCAAACCGCTTTTTCCACCTTTAACACCTTCTAAAAGAAAAAGGTAAGGTTCTTTTTTTCCGCCGTTGACAAACTGCAAACGTTTTGGCTCTATGCCGTGCGATTTTAATTCATAAATTACTTCTGCAAGCCTATCCGCGCGGTGAACTAAATTGACCCTTCCGCCAAACTTAAGCGCGGTAGATATTGCGCAAACCAACTCTGAAAGACTTAATTCTACCTCTGCCCTGCAAATTGCAATATGGTCCTTTTCGTCTTTAAACCCTCTGCCTATTGCCATATAAGGGGGGTTGCAAGTTATAAGTGAAAATTTACCTGCGTATTGAGTGCCAAGGTCTTGCAGTTTAGCGTTTACCGCAACGAACTTTTTGCCCAAATTATTATATTCTATGCTTTTTTGAGAGAGTTCATATAGCGGTTTTTGCATTTCAAACAGCGTAACCGATTCAATTAAATTAGCGTTTAACGAATAAAGATTAAAGCCAACGATACCGCAACCTGCGCAAAAATCCGCAACCGTATCGCCTTTTTTTACACGCGTAAACTCGGATAGCAAAATTGCATCCGAAGTAAAACAATAAAGACCGTCGTCTTGATATACTTTTATATTTTCACGCTGTAAATCTTCTAATCTTAACATAATTTTTAGTTTTATATATCGTTAGTATAAACGAATTAAAATTTTAAAACTGCCGATAAACTTAAAATGACGGTGCGAAAATCGCACCGCCATTTCTTTTGCTATTCTTATTCTTCTGAAATAGCCTCTACGGGGCAACCTGCTGCGCACGCTCCGCAACTCATGCAAGCTTCTGCATCAATAACGTATTGACCTTCGCCTTCGCTGATTGCGCCACAAGGACAGGTGTCTGCACACGCACCACAAGAGATGCATTGGTCACTAATCTTATAAGCCATGAGAAATTACCTCCTTTTGTTATACTTATATTGTATCACAAACTTTTCCATTTGTAAACAACTAATCTAAAATTTTTTTCATATCTTCAGAAACCTTTTCGTCGTCATCATCTTCGCCGTTTTTAGAGTTTCCATTTTTTGCTCTGTTAAATTGCAATCTATCAACGGGAAAATCTTTATAAACTTCACTTCCGTCGCCTTTGGCAATTTTCACCTTGGAAATTAGTTTCAACATATCGTTAGAAACCACCACGCCTTGCCCCTCGGGTGTTCCAACCGTTCCGCCAACCTTGGGCATTTTTTTATAAACTTCAGCGTAATAGTCGTTTTCATATTCTAAACAACACATTAATCTTCCGCAAAGTCCGCTAATTTTGCCAGGGTTAAGGTGCAAACCTTGTGTTTTTGCCATTTTTATTGAAACTTTGCCAAAATCACTCATACAACTTGCGC
This sequence comes from Clostridia bacterium, assembly GCA_017399035.1. Taxonomy (GTDB): domain Bacteria; phylum Bacillota; class Clostridia; order Christensenellales; family Borkfalkiaceae; genus UBA1259. Next base: position 65,053 of record JAFQEM010000018.1, read on the forward strand.
AACAACAAGTTCTTCCGCACGGCGCAATTCCACCTAAAATTTTTGTTTCGTCTCTAATACCAACTTGGCGAAGTTCTATGCGAAGATGAAATCTGCCCGCTAGAACTTTAACAAGTTCTCTAAAATCTACTCTTCCGTCAGAAGTAAAGTAAAACACGAGTTTTTTTCCGTCAAACGCATATTCACACCCGATAAGTTTCATATCGAGTTTCATTTCACGAATTTTTTCGTTTGCAAATTCCATTGCCTCTGGAATTTTTTTCTCGTTATCTCTGATAATTTTTTCGTCTTTTTCGTCAGCCTTGCGCAATATGGTTTTTAAAGGATGAACTATTTCACTATCTGGCACTTCTTTTATACCAAAAGCAACCGTTCCGTATTCTAAACCCTTTGCAGTTTCTACCACAACACCCGAATCTTTTTCATAAATTTCGTTTTCAGATGCGGGTGCAAAATAATATACTTTGGCAGTGTTTTTAAACTTTACGCCTATAATTTTTGCCATTTATATTTTCCCTCCAAAATTTGGAACAACAGCCACTCAATCAGCATAGTTGAGTTTGCATTGAATTTTTTTCGCTTTTGCGCTTGAGTTATTTTCTCTAACGCGCCAACTAGCGCGCCCACGCAATAGCCCTTTGCATCTTTTATTCTTATATAAGTTTGTTTATCTAACACTAAATCTTCTCTGCCCTGCTTTGCCGTAAGCAAATCTCTAAACATAAGTTCCGTTACAGACAAAAAGTCAGACACTTCGCACTTTAATGCTGTAAGTTTTGCAGAATATTTTAAAACGTCTTTACTAGATTGCATATTGCAAATCATATCGCAACAAAAATCAGTTAAGTCTTTTAAACCCTCGTCTGCGTAGAGCGCAGATGCCCTACCCACAGTTCCGTCACCACACGCAATAGCCGAAGAAAGTTTAGCCGTGTCTGGATAATCTTGTTGCATTGCCGAAAACAATTTGTCTGCCGAATAAGGGGGAATTTCTAACTTTTTGACCCTTGATTTTACCGTTGCCAGTAAAGGAAATTCACTTGTTGCGCCTATTATAATATGCACGCCTTCAGGGGGTTCTTCAAGAGTTTTTAGCAACTTGTTTTGCGCAGACGCATTCATATTTTGCGCTTGCGAAAGCACGAAAAACTTTTTATCCCCTTCAATAGGCTTTAAATAACTTTCTTCAATGAGTGAATTTATATCTTCACTGTTTATAGATTGACCGTTTTTAGGATAAAACACCACGTCTGAAAAAGCGTTTTCCCCTATTAGTCTACAAGCGCGACAATTAAAACACGGGTGCTCTTTTCCACAAACCATAAGGCGCGCAAAAATTTTAAGATATTCGTCAAGATTTTCGCCGTCTGCCGTCAAAATTAGATAGGCGTGAGATAACCTTCCGCTTAAAAGTTCGCCTCTAACTGTTTTATACGCACCCGTTTGTTTAACGAGCGAAAAAAGGTCTATCATAAAACTCCCTTTTCTTTGAGCGCAGATATAACTTTAGCGTGAGTTTGTTCTTTTTCACCGCTAGCGTCTATGACTATAAAGCGTTCGGGGTATTTTTTTGCCAAATCTAAATAGCCACCGTATACTTTGTTGTGAAATTCTGCGCCAGACAATTCAACTCTATCAGTTTTATCTACGCCACCTTTTCTCTTAAAAGCCTCTTCGGGGGTAAGATTAAGAAAAATAGTGTAATCGGGCATAAAGTTCTTTATGGCAAAATCGTTAATTTTTTCAATGAACTCTACGCCTAGACCTCTAGCGTAACCTTGATATGCAAGCGAAGAATCTACGTATCTATCGCAAAGCACCAACTCACCGTTAGCAAGTTTTGGCGCAACTACTTCTTTTAAGAGTTGCACACGCGCCGCCGCGTAAAGAAGAGCCTCGCATTCGTCAGTCATAGAAACGTTTTTACCGTCTAGAATAACGTTTCTAATTTGTTCTGAAACGGGCGTGCCACCCGGCTCACGGGTGAGGTAATATTTTATGTTGTTATTTTTAAGATAATCTTCTAAAAGTTTTATTTGGCGAGATTTACCCACCCCTTCACAACCTTCAAAAGTAACGAAAGTACCTTTCATAATTTTATCCTGATTTTATTAAATATTAACGTTATCGTAAATGTTACTGCACTCTCTTACGATAGTATTTATAAACGAAATACACTCGTATTGCAAATGCGGTTGATAAGAACGGAAATTAAAAGCCATTATGCAAACGTCTTTTGCAGTAGCCTCTTCTGCGCCCCTAACTGTAAAATATTTAGAGGGGTTTGAGTGTTCAGTTGTTGCGTGTTTAGTAAGCCCCTCAACCTTGAGTGCGTAAACCAAATTTTCTCTGCCGTTATCTTTTTCTTCTTGAACAGCCTTTTCCCAGTACTCTTTATCTTCAGAATTTTCATCAAGCCTATTAAAAGTTTGTTCGTATTTAGTATACTTTAAAAACAAACCGTCGTACGCTGAATCGTTTTTATGAGAAAGCAATTCTTCAAAATAAATAAGTTCTTTATAAAGTTGTTTAACACGCTCGGTTTCAAGTTTTATTCCGTCTTTAATTTGTGATTCTTTTCTAAAACGGTTGTCCTTTTTCATACGTGCACGGAACACCGATTCTATCTTTGCTTGGTCAAGGTTACTTTCATTGTAAGTGTCAAACACACTTTGAGTGCTATTATCTTTCATAAAAGTATCTAGAAGATATTTTTGCCCGTCTGCAAGCATTTGTTCAAAAGAATATCCGTAATAGTTGTCAATCATTGTTTTTGCCCTGATTTCTTTTGGTTTATCTTCAGGGTTTTCAGGAACGTCGTCAATACCTTTGCAATCGGTAATCAAAATATCGCCCTCTTGTACGGTAAGTCGGGTTGCTAAAACGTTATATTCGGAAGTAAGCGATTCACTGCTTACAGACAAAACGTCGTAACTAAAAGTATTTTTATCTTCAAACAAATCGTGCAAAACACTTGAATCGCCCATTATAGTTTGGTCGTAATAAAACTTAAATTCTTGACCTACGGTAAGTCTTACTGCGCCTATGGTATAAGCAAGTTCCCACACCACGATGGCAACTATTGATATTACAATCATCAAAATCCACTCGTAAGCAAGAAAGTCAGACAACCTTCTTTTGGTAATTTTATTATCCATTTTACTCCTTTAAATTAGGGGATTAAAAAGTTTTTTTAAGGCGGATAAGCGTTACAACTTAACCGCCTATTTAAATTATTTTTTCAAAGGACGCATTGTGGGGAAAAGTATAACGTCTCTAATAGACGCGCTGTCGGTTAAAAGCATAACCAACCTGTCCACACCAAAACCAAGTCCACCCGTTGGGGGCAAGCCGTATTCTAGTGCCGTAACAAAATCTTCGTCTACCTTTGCGTCGTTACCACCGCGCGCACGCTTTGCCTCAACCTGTTTAACAAACCTTTCTTTTTGGTCAATCGGGTCGTTAAGTTCAGAGAACGCGTTACCCATTTCTCTTGCGTAAATAAAGTATTCAAATCTTTCCGTAAACGCAGGATTTGACGGCTTACGTTTTGCAAGCGGTGAGTTCTCTACTGGGTAATCGTAAATAATAGTAGGTTGAACGAGTTTTTCTTCAACGAAAGCATCAAAGAAAGCAATGAGAACGTGCCCTTTAGTAGCCTCGTCGCCCTCTTCAACAACAACGCCTTTTTCTTTTGCAACCGCTCTTGCATCTTCGTCGGTTGCCCAGTCGTTATAATCTACGCCAGCGTATTTTTTAACAGCGTCAACCATAGTAAGTCTTTCCCACTTTTTGCCCATATCAATGTCAACGCCTTGATATGTGATTTTATCAGTTCCGCAAACCTGAACGGTTATGGTGCGATACATATCTTCAATCAAATTCATCATATCAAAGTAATCGCTATACGCTTGATACATTTCAACCGTGGTAAACTCTGGGTTGTGCGAACGGTCCATACCTTCGTTACGGAAAATTCTACCAACTTCGTAAACCTTATCAAAACCGCCTACTATAAGACGTTTTAAATAAAGTTCGGTTTCTATACGCAAATACATATCAATGTCAAGAGCGTTGTGATGAGTTTTGAAAGGTCTTGCAGCCGCGCCTATTTCAAGGGGTTGCAAAACAGGCGTATCAACTTCTAAATAGCCAACCCCGTCAAGATAACTTCTGATAGCAGAAAGTATTTTTGAACGCATAACGAAAGTCTTTTTAACTTCTGGGTTAGCGATAAGGTCAATTTCTCTTTGACGATATCTCGTGTCTTCATCTTTTAAGCCGTGATATTTTTCAGGCAACGGCAAAAGTGATTTAGCAAGCAATTCGATACTTCTTGCGTGGATAGAAACTTCACCCGTGCGAGTTGTAAACACTTCGCCAGTTATACCCACGATATCGCCGATATCGTATTCTTTAAACGCAAGATAGTCGTCGCCTAAATCGTTAATTGAAAGGTAAGATTGAATAGTTCCCTTTCCGTCAAGTATAACGGCAAAAGACGCTTTGCCCATTATACGTTTTGATATAAGTCTACCAGCAATACCAACCGACTTTCCCTCGTAAGACGCATAGTCGTCTTTTACGTCTTGAGAGTACGCCGTTCTGTCGTATCTAACTTTTTCAAACGGATTTTTGCCTGCGCTAACAAGAGCGTCAAGTTTATCACGTCTGATTTTTAATATTTCATTTAAATCTTGTTCTTCCGTTACCGGAACGTTTCTCTTTTCTTCCATAATGTAACCCTTAAATTAGTAAACTTTTTTGATTGTAAGACTTGTGATGCCTGCAGGAACAACAACTTTAACCGTTTCACCTGCTTTTCTACCCAAAAGAGCGTTGCCGATAGGCGATTCGTTAGAAATTCTTCCAAGTTCAACGTCTGCCTCGGTAGTACCAACTATTTCGTAAGTGAATAATTCATTCAAATCGTCGTCAATAAAATCAACCTTGCTACCAAGCGATACCGTTCCCTTTTTAGTGGCTGAATCTTTGATGATAACCGCATATTTGAGTTTGTGTTCAATCTCAAGTATTTCGCCTTCAATCATAGCCTGTTCGTTTTTAGCCGCATCATATTCTGCGTTTTCTGACAAGTCGCCAAATTCTCTTGCGGTTTTAATTCTTTCAGTGATTTCAGGACGTTTTACAAGTTTTAAAAACTCTAAACGTTTTTCAAGTTCCTCTTTGCCTTCTTTAGTAAGCATTACTTCTTCTGCCATAAATGACCTCCGTGTTAAATCGGTTTTTTTTAATATAAAATTTTAGGCGGTTTTCCGCCCCTTAATTCGACTTAAATATTATATCGTTTAAGTGCCATTTTGTCAACCTTATGATAAAGTTTGCACCCCGTCGGTAACTTTTAGGGGTACAAAAATGCATTTTTTAAAAAATATTTTGAAAAAAATGATAAAAAAGTGAAAAAAATTTTCAAAACCCCTTGACAAACGCATTTTTTGTGATATAATTACCTATGTAATAAGGGATTTATGATTTTTTATGTCAGTCGGTTTTTACCGACACGTTAAAGGCTTTTCCGAATAATATATGAAAAAAGAAGGTTGCTTTGAGCGACCTTCTTTACTTTTAAATTTCTTTTGTTAAAATTAGATAACTATTCTTTTTCAGAATAATCACCGCAACAAGTGCAAGATTCACCGCAACCGCAAGTTACTTTAATGCTGTCTAGTTGACAATTACAACCGTCTGCGTTATGTTTGCACTTTTCTACGTCGCATTTGATACAATAATTTTTCTTCATAATACGCTCCTTGTAAAAATATTATGCACGCAAAATTTGAAAAGTATACCTCATATTATTGACTTTACACCCTTAAAGCGTTAAAATATAAGCGTAAAAATATTCTTTTGAAAGCACAAAAATTTAGTTTTTAACTACAAAATATTTAAAAGGGAGACAAGTTATGAAAGTCGTTTTATTAAAAGACGTTAAAGGCTCGGGCAAAGCGGGCGACATTATAGAGGCTAAAGATGGATTTGCGCAAAACTTCCTTATAAAAAAGGGCTTGGCCAAACCTGCCGACGCACAGGCTTTAAGCGAAAATAAATCACAAAAAGCAGCGCAAGAGTTTCACAGACAAGAAACCTTGAAAGCAAACAAAGAACTTCGCCTAAAACTTGACGGAACAGAAATTACCGTTCAAGTTAAGAGCGGTGCTAACGGCAAATTTTTTGGTAGCGTAACCAACAAAGAAATAGCGGACAAACTTTTTGAACTAGGTTTTGATATCGACAAAAAGAAAATCAATATTCAAGCAGGCGTTAAAACCGCTGGCATTTACCCCGTAACCATTAGAATTTCAGCAGAAGAAACTGCAAAAATTTCCGTAAACGTTATAAATTAAGTTGCAAAAAACATAAAACGGTGCGTAAAATTACGCACCGTTTTTTATTTTTGTAAAAAACTATTCGCCTTTTTTCTTTGCAATTTCTTCTTTATATATATCAACGTATTGCCGTGCAATTTCATCCCAACCAACGAACACGCTGTCTGCCCTACTGCCAACTTCGGCAACCAGTTCACGCTTATCCATAAGTTCTAAAATTCTTTGGGCAACCTTGACTTTATCGTTTTCGGCAAAGAACCCAGTAACGTTATCTTCATATCTTTCAGACGCACCCGTGTCTTTGATAACTAAAGAGGGCGTGCCTGCCTCGGCAGCCTCTAAAAGAACCAAACCGTCGGTATCAAATATACTAGTGAAGAACATTGAATCTGCTTGAGAATAAATTTCGTAAAGTTTTTTTCTATCGGCAATTCTACCTGTAAAAATTACGTTATCACCTAGTCCTATCTTTTTAGCGTATTTTTCATAACTTTTTTTATGCGGACCGTCGCCAACGACGTAAAATAAAAAGTCCGAACGTGTTTTTTTAACTTCTTCAAGTACTTTTAGCGAAAATTTTATGTTTTTAAAGTCAACGATTAAGCCAACGTATAAAAGAGTAAAGGGTTTTTCAAAAGTTTTCACAGCCTTTTTCAACCCTAAATAATCGTGGCCGTTTCTCACAACGGTCATCTCTTTTTTTAGACCGTAACTTCTCATTTCGTCAATCATTGATTGAGAAACTGCGCAAACTCTATCTGAATTTTTAGCACGCCTAACCACTCTTTTTACCATAATATTTACGATAAAAGGCACCCAAATTGCCGAAACAAAGCAATATTTATACTTTGTGTGAGCCGTGGATATTGAGGGTATACCGTGTTTTTTAGCGTATTTGTTAGCAAATTCCGCCATCATACCTTGCGTATGAGAATGAACAACGTCGGGCTTAAATTCTTCTAACGCCCTTTTACACTCTTTAGTAAGCGATGGCAACGCCCAAAAATCGTTATCGGTAAAACCTATACTTTTTGCCCGCACAACCTTAAACGGAAACTGATTATCGTCAAAAGGTCTATGATAATTAGGCGCAAAAACCATAACTTCGTGTTCTTTTGAAAGTTCTCTGCCCAACCTTAAAACCACGTTTTCAGTTCCGCCCGTGCCCGGCAAAAAACTGTCTGCAAAAATCGCTATCTTCAAAAACTTTATTCTCCTGTATTACAGAGTAAAACTTAAGAAAAGTATTTACTTGTATTTAATTGTACCTTTTAATTTTGCACTTGTCAAGCCTTTTAGAGAAAAGGTGTTTTTTCGTTGACTTTTAAATATGTTTAGAATATAATGTATCGTATGAGTATTGAGAAAAATAAAGTTCCCAACGAAAACATAGAGCAAGCAAGTTCTAAAAAGCGCAAAAAAAAGCTTGAACTTGCAAGCGAAATTATTGACAGGGCAAAACCTTATGAAACCCCGAAAATTGAAGAGGCGGACTTTATTGAACAAAAATCGAATAAAGATATAAGGCGCAAAGACGTTCAAGACAAATTTTTTGGCTTAAATAGAGATAAAGATAAAAAAATTGATAAACGCCAAAAAACTTACAAAACGATATTATCTATTATTTTTATCGTCTTTGTAGTAGGCGTTTTAATTTACACGGCCTATAGAGATTTCTTTGCACCAAACAAAGATTTCCCCTCTTGGGAAAGTTTGTTTGATATACTTAAAGAAAGTTGGAAATATCTTGCGTTTGCATTAGGTGCGCTTTTGCTTTACTATTTAAGCAAGGCGGTAAAATGTTCGCTTATGTGTAGGGCTCTAACTAAAAAGTTTCACTTTTGGACTTGTGTAGAAACTAGCATTATCGGTAGTTACTATAACAACGTTACGCCACTTGCTGTTGGCGGTCAGCCCTTTGAAATTTATCACCTTTCAAAACACGGCGTTCACGGTGGCGCAGCGGCGGCAATACCTATCGGTTCGTTTATTTTGAGCCAAATTGCATTTGTAATTTTGGGTTTTGTTGCGTTATTTTTATTCAAAGATAACAAATTAGAAATTGCAGCAAACGTTTACGGTATATTTCCAAATACAATTAGGTTGTTTGCAATTATAGGGCTTTCAATGTGTACGCTTATGCCCTTGTTAGTTATAGTGTTTTGCCTAACGCCACGAATAGGCGCAATGGGCGTAAATTTTGTAATGTGGCTAGGCGGTAAATTGCGCATTGTAAAAAAACCGCGCGAAACCACAATGAAAACGATTAAAAACGTTATTCACAATGCAGAGTGCTTAAAAAAGATTTGCCGTAAACCTATAACGTTTATTTTAAGTTTTATTTTAAGTTTTATTGAACACTTGGCAAACGCATCTTTGGCGTTCTTTATTCTTAAAGCCTTTGGCTACGACGTTGTTTCAACGATAAACGGCGTGGAAGTTGACGTAACGGTTATGAAAGAGTGGCTACAAACCGTGCAAATTTCACTCATATTGCTCGCATCTATTTCGTTTATTCCTACCCCAGGTAACTCGGGTGCAGCCGACCTTTCTTTCTATAACTTCTTTGAAGTGGGTCTTAAAGCAGGTCTTGCTTTCCCCGCAACGCTTATTTGGAGATGTTTCTGCTTTTATAGCCATATAGTCGTAGGTTTTGTTTTTGCAACTATGAAGAAACGTTCTGACTATAAAAAAGACTTGAAAGCAAAAAAGTTGAGAAAAGAAAATCCCACGCAAGAGAACACAGAAGAGATTTTAACGGATGAGAACGGACCCCCGCCAGACGTAACGAGTAACACAGACGCTAATTTAGAAACTGTCGTTTCTCAAACGCCGGAAAATACAGAAAATAATTAAAGAGTAAATTTAAAACCTCGCGGTAATTTTAGCCGTGAGGTTTTTTGTTTTTAATATAGCGTTGATTATTATTTCAAAATTTCAGTTGCAAGAGCATCTATCTGCGACACGTTTTCTTCGTTCATAGCAGATAAAATTTTAACACCACTTTCAGTAAAGGTAAGGTTTTTGCACTTTTCTAGCATACCTTTCATTATTTTTGTTGCAACGGGCGCCCACGTTCCGTTTTCTATAAAACCTATTTTTCTATTTGCAAAATTGCGTTCGGTAAGGTGTTCTATAAACGTTTTCATAAACGGGAATATATCGCCGTTATAAGTTGTGGTGGCAAGAATTATTTTTCCATAACGGAAAGCGTCTTCAACAGCCTCTGCCATATCGCAACGCGCAAGGTCGTTTATAACTACCTTTTCACAACCTTTTTCTTTAAGGTTTTTTTCTAATTCATAAACGGCTTTTTTGGTGTTTCCGTAAACTGAAGTATACGCAATTAAAACGCCTTCACTCTCTACGCCGTAACTAGACCAAATATTATATAAATTTAAATAATATCCTAAATTTTCAGTTAACACGGGTCCGTGCAAGGGGCAAATTGTTTTTATATCAAGCGCAGAGGCTTTTTTGAGAAGTGATTGAACTTGCGCGCCGTATTTTCCAACTATACCTATATAATATCTTCTTGCCTCACAAGCCCAGTCTTCATCAGCGTCTAACGCACCAAACTTACCAAACCCGTCAGCAGAGAACAATATTTTTTGTGTACTTTCATAAGTAACTATAACTTCTGGCCAGTGAACCATAGGCGCAGTTACGAAAGTTAGTTTATGCTCGCCTAAATCAAGTTGGTCGCCCTCGCCCACAGAAAGGTTACGACCTGCAAAATCCGTGCCGAAAAAGTTTTTCATCATAACGAACGCTTTAGACGACGCAACTATTTTTGCCTCGGGATATTTTTCAGCAAAAGTTTTAACGTTTGCAGAATGGTCTGGCTCCATATGCTGTACGATTAAATAGTCGGGCGCTCTATCACCGATTGCGTTTTCAAGATTATTTAGCCACTCTTGTCCAAACCCTTCGCTAACCGTATCAAAAACCGCTATTTTTTGGTCAATAATAACGTAAGAATTATAAGCCATTCCGTTTGGAACTACGTATTGCCCTTCAAATAGGTCAACCGTTTTATCATTGACACCTACATATTTGATGTTTTTAGAAATTTCCATAACAACTCCCTAGTTAGTAACTTTTATATTTTGTTTCTTTTGATATTGTTTTAAAATCCAGTGTGATGCAAGCACCATATCCATTTCGTGGCAACCGTCAAAAATATCTAAATAAACCCTTGATTGTGGATATTTTTCAACGATTGCACGATAGAGTTTTTCGCTTTGCTCTAGTGGTACGAACGGGTCGTGTTTGCCGTGAAAAATTTTAGTGTTTGACGTTGCAATTCCATCTATATAATTCATAGGGGAACGCCTAAACATCTCTTCTTCAGTACCGCAACAAGCCTTAATATGTTCGCCATAACCGTGTTTTTGCCACTCAACAAGATTACACACGGGAACGAACGCGCCCACCGCCTTAAACGATTTGGGGTGTTTACCTGCAAGAAGAAGTGCCATCATTCCACCACCGCTTGCGCCAAGCAAAAATACGTTTTCGCTATCCACGTTATAATTTTCTATCACGTATTCTATAGCGTCCATAACGTCTTGACACGCAAACTCTGAACCGCACGCCTTTTGCCCCTCTGGGTTGCCTTTTACGTTTGCCCCACGAAAATCAGGCAACAACAAATTAAAATCGTTTTTTTCAGCAAACGGCAACATATTATCTATTTGATTATACCTATTAAAACTCCAAGTATGTAGCCCCACCAAAAGCGGACGCTTTTTCTCGCTTTTACTTTCGTAAAATAGCGAAGGTTGCAAAGTGTTATCCAGCGTGGACTTAACATTGATTTCAATCTGTTCCATATTTCACCTCTAAAAATGCAAAAAAATACAAACGGTAAACTTTTTTATTCGCAAAACGTTTACTATAGTTATTATAATTTGCTTAAGTTTACGTATATATTTTATCACATTTTTTTGCGTTTGTACATAGTGATTTCTATCATAAACATTATAATTTATGAACCAGCATTAAGCAATCGACTAAATAACGATATTTATTAAAACCTAAAATAAAGCCTTTTCTATTACGCCACCGCCGATACACTTTTCTTTATCATAAAAAACAGCAAATTGCCCTTCGGTAATAGCGCGCTGTTTTTCTTTAAATTCCACCTCAATGCCGTCGTCGTGAATAATAACCTTACACTCTTGTTCGGGCTGACGATAGCGGAATTTAGCCGTGCAATAAAACTCTTTCTTCTGCGGTGCGCAAGGTATCCAGTTACACTCGTTCATCAAAAGTCCGCTACTATAAAGTTTATCCTCTGCGCCGTGAGCAACGTATAATATATTGTTTTTTAAATCTTTTTCAATTACGAACCAACGACTGCCATCGTCTTCTTTTTGTCCGCCTATACCTAATCCACGGCGTTGACCTATCGTGTAATACATAAGCCCCAAATGTTCGCCAAGCACCTTGCCGTCGTAAGTCATAATTTTACCCTTTTTTGCAGGGATATATTTTAGCAAAAACTCACGGAAATTACGCTCGCCTATAAAACATATACCCGTGGAATCTTTTTTCTTTGCCGTGGCAAGTCCGTTTTGCTCTGCAATTTTTCTAACTTCGCTTTTATCAAGTTTGCCAAGTGGAAACAAAACCCCGTCTAACTGTTCTTGCGAAAGTTGATTTAAAAAATACGTTTGGTCTTTGCTTTGGTCTTTTGCTTTTAATAAATAGTGAGTATTTCCGTCGTGCAAAATATCGCAATAATGCCCCGTTGCTATATAGTCTGCGCCCAACCTTTTTGCGGTCTGCTTAAAATCTTTAAACTTAATTTCACGGTTACACAAAACGTCAGGGTTAGGCGTTCTGCCCGCTTTATATTCGGAAAGAAAATACGAAAAAACCCTGTCCATATATTCTTTTGCAAAGTTCACAGAATAATAAGGGATACCTAATGCGTTACCAACACGGCGTACGTCGGCAAAATCTTCTTCACCCGTGCAAGCACCACACTCGTCTTTTTCTTCCCAGTTGTTCATATATAATCCGACAACGTTATAGCCCTGTTCTTTGAGCAAAAGAGCGGCAACAGAACTATCAACACCACCACTCATACCAACGACAACCGTTTTCTTCATAATCCGCTCTCCTTTTTTGTTTTATAATATCACAAAAAGCCTAAAATATCAATAAATTAAAGGGCAATCAAACAACTTTATACGCCAAGCAAGTACATTTTTTGCAAAAATAGTTACTTTTTCTTGCTATTAGACATATTTTATGATAGAATAATATGCAAGTATGTTTTTGTGCATACTATTAAAAATAACATTTTTTTATAGGAGGATTTTATGCCAGACGGCTCTGTTCCGTTACTAATCGCGATTATCGCATTAGTAATAATGTCAGGTTTCTTCTCATCAACGGAAACCGCGTTCTCGTGCGCTAATCGCATCAAACTTCGTTCGCTAGCAGCGAACGGCAACAAGAGGGCACAAAAAGTGCTTGACCTTGCGGAATCAAATTACGACAAGTTTATTTCTACCGTACTAATAGGTAACAATATCGTAAACATTTCCGCATCAACCATTGCAACTATATTTTTTGCAATGTTAATAACTTCGGGTTCGTCAGAAGTGGTTTCAACCGCTGTTATGACGGTTGCGGTGCTTATTTTTGGTGAAATTACACCAAAGTTTATCGCAAAAACTTACCCCGAAAAGTTAGCAATGGCATTTTATCCAATTATTAAACTATTTTATTATATATTCTATCCGCTCAATATGATTTTTGGCGGTTGGAAGTGGATTTTATCTAAAGTGTTCCGCTTTAAAAATACGGATATCGTTACTGAAGATGAAATTATGACCATCGTTGAAGAGGCTGAAGAAGACGGAACGTTAAAAGCAGAAGAAACTGAACTTATCCGCTCAGTTATTGAATTTGACGATTTGGAAGTTGGCGATATTTTAGTTCCACGCGTCAATATCGTTGCAGTAGATATTACAGATTCTATGGACGATATTAGAAAGGTTTTTGATAACGAAGGTTATTCACGTATCCCCGTTTATAAAGATAGTATTGACACGGTTATCGGAACAATTCACCAAAAGGATTTTTATTCTGCTTATCTTAAAGGTAAAAAAGGTATTGACGGAATTATGCAAAACGCGCTGTACACCACAGAACACGTTAAAATTTCCGACCTTTTGAAACTGTTGCAGAAAAAGAAAGTTCATCTTGCAATCGTTTTAGACGAATATGGTGGAACGCTTGGTCTAGTTACGATGGAAGATATCATTGAAGAACTTGTGGGCGAAATTTTTGACGAACACGACGAAGACGTCAACTATTTCAAACAGATAGGCGAAAACGTTTGTTTGGTAGATGGCAACGCTAACATATCCGACACTTTTGAATATTTTTCACTTGGAGAAGATGAGGCGGTTGAATCAAACACGGTTAGTGGTTGGGTTATTGAAACGCTTGGCGAAATACCCCACGCAGGTAAAAAGTTTGAATATAAAAACCTTGATATAGAAATAACTAAGTCTACCGTAAAAAAAGTTCTTCAAGTTAAGATTACCTTAACCGAACGTGAAGAACAACAAGAAACTGAAGAAGAATAATTAAAATTTTTACTGCCGCTTTTCATTTTTGAGAGCGGCAGTTATGCACCCGTAGCGCAACTGGATAGAGCATCAGATTCCGATTCTGAAGGTTGTAGGTTCAAATCCTGTCGGGTGCGCCATTTTAAGGTCAAAATAGTCTATACTAAATTAGACAACTTGACCTTTTTTATTTTTAAAGATAACTAAAAATGCTAATAAAATATAAACTCTTTATTTACGCCAAATAATAATTTAAGTTATACACATTATTACAAGTTAAAAAAAGGTATTGAATTTTTTATAAATGTGTGTTATAATTAAAATATAAGTTGATAATTTTAATTTAACACAAAACTACTATGGTTAGGCATATTTATTTTTTCAAAGAGAGGAAATAGTTATGAAAAACATTAAGTTTTCACTAAAGAATAAGTTTTTGGTTGTAACGATGGCAATTTGCTTTTTAATTTCAACGTTATTTTCGGGCTGTAGTTTTTTAGAATATTTAGCAAACGAAGACGCTCTGCCCGAAACGTCAACCCCAACGTTAAATATTATTACCGACGACCTGCTTGTTTATAGTGAAGAAAATAGTCGCTACGAAATTACCCTTTACGCAGGCGCAACTTATACTCTTAACCTTAATCTTGGTGATTATACAGGCAACGAATATAGCGTTGTTTATTCTTGGAATTCTAGTGGAAATAATTATGCAAGTATAGAAAATAAAGTTATTACCATAAACTCTAACGCGCCAACCTATCTTCACCCGCAACTTACAATTAAACTACAAAAAAACGGCTCTTCGAGTGCGATAGAAACAAAGAAAATTTATATCACTATTACCGAAAGGGCTTTAGTATCATTACTTACTAACAGTAATGACGTAAAAATTAAAAAATCTAATCAATACGGCGTTGATTATGAAATAAAAGTTCCACTTGCCTACAGATTCTATCAAATGCCGACTGTTATTGTAGACGGATATGATAAATATGAAGTATTCTATCAAAGGAGTGAAGACGAGTTTTCAAGTGATATGATAGAATTTAAACTAGACGACGACAAAACTTATTTTAGACTTTTAGATGAGTTTGATTTTTTGTATCCTATTAAGTTTTATATTTTAGTTAAAGACGAAAACGGCGTGTTAATTAAACAACTTACTTGCGAAGCCGTTGAAACTTTAGAGAGTGATGAAGTTATAGAAGTTTATTATGGCAACGAAATGACGAAAATTGCCAACAATGAAACTATTTACATCGAAAAAAATGATACAAACGTTGTTCCGCTTAAGTTCTTTTTCAATGGAACGGAAGTGTTGACGTACCAATCGTGCTACGAACTAGAA
Source organism: Clostridia bacterium (assembly GCA_017399035.1). GTDB lineage: Bacteria > Bacillota > Clostridia > Christensenellales > Borkfalkiaceae > UBA1259. The sequence goes on from JAFQEM010000018.1 coordinate 80,343, forward strand.
AACTCTAATAGTGATATAGAAGTTAAAACGGGTTCTACCATTTTTGGTTATGACTGGAGAATTAAATCTCTTGGAAAGGTTGCCGACACAGTTATAACCTATACGTATAAATGGGATACGCCGTCTGCAGAAGAAAATATAACTGAATACGTGTTCAAATTAAACGTTTCGGTTATAGACACAAAAACACTTGAAGATTTGGTTGTTCCTTTAGGGGCCGACGCATTTAGCATTGTTGATAACAACGTGTTCGTAAACGGAAAAATTTATGCAATTTATAGTGTAGGGAATCCCGAGGCAATAAACGGAAAAGACAACCTGTCAATACAAGTTGCTAACACTGCAAACGCCAACGTTAAAAGGGTTACTTTATCTTATAAATATAAAGACGTAACGAAAGAGGTATATTTTGACGTTGAAATAAACAAAACGGCAGGTTTTACAAAAACACAAATTACACAAAACTATCAAAAATACTGGCAAAAAAATGGATACGTTACAACGGCTTACAAAGGAGAAGTAAAAGTTTTAGCAATACCTATTTGGTTTACAGATTCTAACGAGTTCATAAGCACGGACGATACAATTAAAGACAGTAATAACAAAACTCAAAGAGAACAAATAATTGAAGATTTAAACACTGCCCTTTTTGGGGAAAATGAGGACCTTACTTTCCGCAGTTTAAGAACTTATTATTTAGAAGAATCTTTAGGTAGACTAAAAATAAGCGGTAAAGTTACGCCTTGGTATGAGTCAAACACAAAATCAACCGATTATAGCGATAAAGACCCTGCGATTACAACACTTACCGTAGATGCTGTAAAGTGGTATTTTGACCAAAGTGGCACAAATGAAACCAGAGCAGACTATGATGCAAATAATGATGGAAAAATAGACCATATTATGGTTTTCTATGGCTCTAATTATCACTGTTTTAGAAATGGGCTTTCAGTGGCTTCTGGCTGGTGTAGAAAAGTTGGTGATACAACTGATAGTTATATCTCTCGCTCAAGTTTTAGTTGGATTTCGGCTTTAGACCCATATGGAATAAACGGGGTGTCGCCAAACGTATATAGCCAACTTACCAAAAACGACCTATCTACAATTCACGGAATAAAAGCAAAAACAATTATTCACGAATTTGCTCACGCTATTGGCATTTTAGATATATACGACACGTCAATGAAAAACGAACCAGCAGGTGGATTTAGCATGCAATCGGGTAAAACTGGTGGACACGACCCCTATAATATGATGGCTATGGGCTGGGCAAATCCTTACGTGTTTGATAGTAGTGATACAACACTTTCAAATGAAATAAGTATAACAATAAACGATTTTCAATCAAGTGGCGACGTTATACTCTTAACACCTCACTGGAATAGTGAAAATCAAATATTTGACGAGTATATCTTGCTTGAATTGTTTACCGCTACAGGCTTAAATCAATATGACGCTAATGCTGGAAATATACACAACTTGATAGGTATAAGACTTTGGCACGTAAACGCAACAATAGATAGTTCTACAAATAGGCATTACAATTCAAACAATTCGTTAGAGAGCAACTACAACCTTGTTCACTTTATAAGAAACGACGTTGAGTGTGAATATAGGTCTCTTACCGCTCTAGACAAGCAAGAATATTTGTTTGGCGAAGGCGATATATTTGATATGCAAACCTATAAATCGCAATTTTATAATGCAGACGGCAAACTTGATAACGGCAATTCTCTTGGTTGGAGTTTTGAAGTTATTAACATTACGCCAAATTCTTACGGCAAGGCAACGGCAACGATAAAACTTATTAAAACTGCGTAGTAACTTTGCAAATAGAATTAAGCGTTAAAATCTGCAAATATATTGCAAAATATATTTAATAATTTAACAACAAAAAACAATACGGTGGCAAGTTTTTCTTGCCACCGTATTTTATTTAATCATTTCATCAACTCGTCAATTATAGGTTTAAGCGTTTCTATCGGTAACCCTATAACGTTGTTTAAGCTACCCTTATAGCACTTAACAAGCGGAAAGCCGTCTTGTATGCCGTAACTGCCCGCTTTGCCTTTATAAAGCCCACTTTCAATATATTCGTTTATAAGTTTTTTAGAAAGTCTATTAAATTCAACTTCTGTTTCAACGTAGCCTTGTTTTTTCCCAAACTCGCCGAGCAAGGCGTAACCCGTTATAACTTTATGCGTTTTGCCTGAAAGTTCGCTCAGAGTTTCAAAAGCCTCTTTTTCCGTCTTTGCTTTGCCTAAAATTTTTCCGTTATAATAAACCACGGTATCCGCCCCAAGCACTAAAACGTTTTTGTCTTTTAAAATAGAAAAAGTTGCTTGAGCCTTCCCCAACGAAAAAGTTTTAGCCGTTATAACGGGATTATCAGTGAACGCTTTTTCATCATAATCGCCAACTATAATATCAAATTTATACCCCGCATCTTCAAGAAGTTGCTTTCTTCTGGGAGAGTTGCTTGCCAAAATTAGTTTCATAAATTCACCTTAACTATTTGTTATTTTACCACAAACGCTCTCTTTAGGGCAATAAATTTGTTTAATATAATGAAGTTTAGCGCAATAAAACTTGCTTTTTTGTTGTAATTATTCTTATTTTAATATATAATATGTTTATAATTTATTTAAGAGGATAATAAAAATGTATCTATCTTTTGAACAAATAAAAAGCATAACCGTTGGCTCTGCAAATATTTATTGTGAAAACGGTTTGATTAAATTTGCTAAAGCGACAAAAGAACAAATTGACGCTTGGGTTGCCACAGGTTACGGAAAAAGCGTGCCTGCGACCACTGGTATAAGATTAGATTTTCACTCTAATACCAAAAGTTTTTCTTTTCGTGCGCTATCAGAAAATTATAGATATGAAATATTAGTTGACGGAACAAGTATCCTGTTTACAAAACCAACTTGTGAAGTTGACGGCGCAAGCATTTTTTTAGACGGAAACGAACACCGCATTACCTTACTTCTTCCCTTCCATTCAGAAGGTATACTTAAAAGTGTAGAAATTGACGACGGCGCAACGCTTATCCCCCACAAATACGATTGCAAAATTATGTTTTGGGGAGATTCTTTAACTCAAGGTTGGCATTCTACACAAGACTCGTTAGGTTATGCGTTCCGCGTTTCAGAACATTTTAATGCAGAGAGCGTAATTTTAGGAAACGGTGGCTCAATTTTTACACCGAACGCAGTTGTTAGCGATTATCCTTTTTCACCAGATTTGATTGTCGTAGCATACGGCACTAACGACTGGGGCAGAACGCCGTCTTTTGAGCAACTTAAAGATAACTGCAAAAGGTTTTTAGATAATATTAACAAATATTTTAAAGGCGTTCCCGTTATAGGTATTACACCCACTTGGCGAAAAGATTTAGATAAACCAAGACCAAACGGAACTTTTGAAGAGTTGGTAAAAATTCTTAACGACGAATACACTGCGCACGGCGTATACGTGGTTGACGGATTAACGCTTTTCCCTCACGAACCCGCACTTCTTACCGACCCCGTTCACCCAAACGATAAATGTTTTGGTATTTATGCGGAAAATCTTATTCCACATATAGAAAAGTTCATAAAGAAATAACTTATACTCATAAACAGAATAAAACAGGCTTTTTTTGAAAAGTCTGTTTTTTTACTTATTTTTATATATTTTTTGGCAATAATCTAAAAAAATTGATAAAATTTTAAAAATAATTTAAAAAACTTTTAAAAAACGCTTGCTCGTAACGCCACGTAACGTAGTATTATGGCATTACAAGGAGGTGATAGCTATGTCAAATTACACAACGGGAGAAGTTGCAAAACTATGCGGTGTTTCGGTTAGAACAGTGCAATATTATGATGATATAAACCTTTTATCGCCCAACGCTCTGTCAGAAGGCGGTAGACGATTATATTCTGAAGAACAAGTTAAACGCTTAAAAATAATATGTTTTTTAAAAGGAACAGGCCTACCTATTAAAAGCATATCCGCGCTGTTTAAAGAAGAAAAACCGCAAAATATCCTTTCCGTTTTGCTTGACGAACAAGAACAAATTTTAAAGAGTGAACTAAACGAACTACAAAACAAATTAGATTTGCTCAAGGATATTAGGGACGAAGTTAAAACAGCCCAAAACTTTTCAGTTGAATCTATTAACGATATAGCACACGTTATGAAACAAAAAAATAAATTAAACAAAATGCGTTGGACTATGGTGCTTACGGGCATACCCGTAACCGCACTACAGTGGGTTTCCATAATCTTATGGATTACAAACGGGCTTTGGTGGCTATTTGCAATATGGGCAATAGTGGCAATTCCTTGGGGAATTGTTGTATCTAAATATTATTTTAACCACGTTGCTTATATCTGCCCCGAGTGTCATCACACGTTTAAGCCCAAACTTAAAGAGGCGTTTTGGGCGTATCATACCCCTAGAATGCACCGTTTAACCTGCCCAAACTGTGGCAAAAAATCGCTTTGCGTAGAAATTTATGCAAAAAAAGAAGACCTTAAAAATGACTAAATTCAAAAAGCCCCTTTTGTTTGCACTCTCTCTTGTGCCGTTTGCCATAATTGCGGGAATTTTCGTTGGTTATTACCAAATGGAAACCGTATCTGAAGACATAATTCAGCAAGCAGTTGCACAGTTGGGTAGCATTGAACTTTTAATAGTAGTAACGGTAGTTCAAACGGTTGGATACGCGCTATTTTGCGGATTTTTCGGCTATATTCTTGCAGAAAAACTAGGACTTATGAAAAGTTTTTCACTTGCTAAAAAAAGTATTGTTATAACGCTTATTATTTCCGTTATAGGCGGAATCATCTTTGCTCTAGATTACTGGACCTTTGGCAATATCGTTAAAGAAATTCAAACGGTAAATTCGTTAGGACTATCGGTAAATTCTTTTATAACGTCCGTTCTTTACGGTGGAATTATAGAAGAGATTATGTTGCGATTGTTCTTTATGTCGCTAATTGCGTTTATTATTTGGAAACTTTTCTATAAGAAATATAAAAAAGAAAATATTCCCACAGTGGTATTCGTAATTGCGAACGTGGTTTCTGCCGTCGTTTTTGCCACAAGTCATTTGCCGGCAACTATTGCACTGTTTGGAACGCTTACGCCCGTTTTGCTTTTCCGCTGTTTTTTACTTAACGGTGGATTTGGATTGGTTTTTGGATATCTGTATAGAAAATTCGGCTTGCAATATTCAATTATTGCGCACGCAACCTTTCATGTCGTAAGCAAACTTATTTGGATAATATTTATTTAACTTATAAACCGCCGTGCTTAACGAAAAATAGCACGGCGGTTTTATATTTTGATAAAAACATTGATTTATTAGCGTTATTAACTTGATTTTTATTCTTTTGTGTGGTACAATATCTTTACTTGCGAGCATGGCGGAATTGGCAGACGCGCTAGACTTAGGATCTAGTGGGAGACCGTGGGGGTTCAAGTCCCTTTGCTCGCACCACAAGAGTTTAAGTTGAACCTTTAAGTTTGACGTAAACTCTTTTTTGTTTGTTAAGATAAATAAAAGGGACTTGGGCGTTAGCTATCGTAGTGAAACGGAGATACATTAAGGAGAAAATTGCTAAAAGCAATTTCCCGTTAGGGTAAACAGTGGACACCCACTGTTTATCGGGTATGGTCGCACAGGCGAATGTCCCTTTGCTCGCACCAAATAAGTTCGACGCGAACCGACTAGGTTTTGGTCGGCTTTTTATTTTAAAATGAATTTGGTTGCGAAAAAACAAAAACGCAACCAAATTTTATATACTCTTAATTTTTAAGTAAACGATAAATAAACTACAAATAAAAAAAATTACGGTTCTTTGTGTTGATATTTTTTATATTCCAATGGAGAAACGTTCAAATATTTCTTAAAATTTCTGTTAAAACTGCGCAAAGAAGTGAATCCGCTTTCAAGAGCGCAAAAAAGACAAGTTTCTTCTGTTTTTGTTAAAAGATACGTTGCGTAACTCAATCGTCTTGCCGTTATGTATTCTTTGCAAGAAATTCCCGTATATTTTTTGAAAATGCGAGAAATGTATTCTACGTTATACGAAGTTCCTTTTGCAATATCACAAACGGTGCAAGCGTTTTTAAAATTGTTCTCTATAAAAAGAAGAATTTTGCCAAGAGCGTTTTCTTTATTAAGTGCACAATCGGTATACTCGGCGTATTTGTCAAACAACTCGCAAACCAAATATAGTACCCCCTTTATTCTATATTTTGAACTTTGTTGCGATAATCCTTTAATCAAACGGGCACAATCGTTAGAAAGAACAAGACGATTATTTTTGGGTAATTTGCCGTTTTTTTCGACATAAAACGACTGAATTAAGTGTGGGGAAAAAATAAATAAAGTGTGCCTAGACGTGGTTGAATGGATAGAATGAATTTGATTTGGAAAGATAAGTAGCGCCTCGCCCTGTTGTAATTCATAAGAGATGCCGTTTACTGTAACGGTCATTTTTCCTTCATCAAGATAAATTAGTTCAAAACTTTGATGAAGATGCAAAGAATAATTAAAATTTTCACCTTCTTCTTTTTTAAAATAACCCACCGTTCCTATATGCTCTAATTGATAAAACATTTGTTTATCCCCCAAAAATCAGTTTTTGTCTATATATTATATATTTTTTGGCGTGTAAAGTCAATATTTATACTATACAATTAAGATAATCAATAAAATTAAAAAGAGGTAAACTATTATGGAATATTTTACTAATATCCCTAAAATAAAGTATGAGGGGACAAAAAGCAACAATCCATTGTCGTTCAAATACTACGACGCAGACAGAATTATAATGGGAAAGAAAATGAAAGAGCATCTTCCCTTTTCAATGGCTTGGTGGCATAACCTTTGCGCATGCGGAACGGATATGTTCGGAAGAAACACTGCAAACAAATCATTTGGCAAAACTGAAGGCACTATGGAACATGCAAAAGCCAAAGTAGACGTTGGCTTTGAGTTTATGCAAAAACTAGGAATTGAATATTTCTGTTTTCACGACGTTGATATTATTCCCGAAGCAGACGACATAAAAGAAACAAATCGCAGACTTGACGAAATATCTGATTATATACTCAAAAAAATGAGTGAAACTGGAATTAAATGTCTTTGGGGAACGGCAAATATGTTCTCTAACCCACGTTACTGCAACGGCGCAGGCTCATCTAACAGTGCAGACGTGTTTGCGTTTGCGGCTGCGCAAGTTAAAAAAGCCATTGATATCACAGTAAAACTTGGGGGCAAAGCATATCTATTTTGGGGCGGTAGAGAAGGATATGAAACTTTGCTCAATACTGATGTAAAATTTGAACAAGACAATATTGCTCGTTTGATGAAAATGGCGGTAACTTACGGCAGAAGCATAGGCTTTACAGGGGATTTTTATATTGAACCCAAACCCAAAGAGCCTATGAAACATCAATACGATTATGATGCAGCCACGGCAATCGGATTTCTTCGTCAATACGGCTTGGATAAGGATTTTAAACTCAATATTGAAGCAAATCACGCAACGTTGGCAGGCCATACGTTTCAACACGATTTACGTATTTCCGCTATAAATAATATGTTGGGCTCAATCGACGCAAATCAAGGGGACTATTTGTTAGGTTGGGATACGGATGAATTTCCATCCGACGTATATACTGCAACAATGTGTATGTACGAAGTGTTAAAAGCGGGAGGAATTAGCGGTGGATTTAATTTTGACGCAAAAAACCGCCGTTCTTCTTACACGGCAGAAGATATGTTTGAGGGTTATATATTGGGTATGGACACGTTTGCGCTTGGGCTTATAAAAGCATCTCAAATTATTGAGGACGGTAGAATTGATGATTTTATTGCAAAACGTTATTCAAGTTATCATAAAAGCCAAATAGGCAAAAAGATATTGTCAAACCAAACCAGCCTAGAAGAGTTGTTCGCTTATGCAGAAAACCTATGTGCGCCCGAACTTCCTGGAAGTGGAAAGCAAGAAAATTTAGAAAACATAGTTAATAATATATTATTTAAGTAAAAAAATATGAATACATATATCGGAATTGATTTAGGCACGTCATCAGTTAAATTACTTTTAGTCAAGGCTGATGGTAGCATTTTAAACTGTGTAACAAAAGAATACCCCATATATTATCCACAAAGTGGATGGAGTGAACAAAATCCAGAAGACTGGTTGATAGCAACCGTACACGGGCTTGACAGTCTGTTAGATGGATATAACAGGACCGACGTAAAAGGTATTTCCGTGGGTGGACAAATGCACGGACTGGTACTGTTAGATAATAACGATAACGTTATTCGCCCCGCAATATTATGGAACGACGGTAGAACACAAAAGCAAACGGATTATCTCAACCAAGTGGTCGGTAAGAAAAAACTATCAAAACTTACGGCTAATATTGCGTTTGCAGGATTTACTGCGCCAAAAATTCTTTGGGTAAAAGAAAATGAGCCTGAAAATTTTTCAAAAATTGCAAAAATTATGTTGCCAAAAGATTATCTAACATATAAATTGACTGGCGCTCACGTTACCGACTATTCTGACGCAAGCGGTATGCTTTTATTAGACGTGAAAAATAAAAGATGGTCAAAGGAAATGTGCGAGATTTGTTCGGTCAATGAAAAGTGGTTACCAAAACTTTGTGAAAGTTACGAACGCATAGGACGAATACGCGAAGAATACGATTTACCAAACGGAATTGTAACTGCAGGTGCGGGAGATAACGCTGCGGCGGCGGTAGGCACTGGAACGATAAAAAACGGGGATTGCAACATTTCGCTAGGGACAAGCGGAACCGTGTTTATTTCGCAAGACAATTTCTTCGTTGACCAAAACAATTCCCTACACTCATTTGCTCATTCAAATGGTAAATATCATTTGATGGGTTGCATTTTATCAGCCGCAAGTTGCAATAAATGGTGGTTAGAAAATATACTGCAAACAGATGATTATAATGTAGAACAAGAAGGATTAGACGGTTATCTAGGTCAAAATACCGTATTCTTTTTACCGTATTTAATGGGAGAACGCAGTCCTCATAACGACGTGAACGCAAAAGGTGCTTTTATAGGTATGCGCCCAGATACAACTAGACAACAAATGTCTTTATCCGTAATGGAAGGGGTTGCTTTTGCTCTGCGTGATTGCATAGAAATAGCCAAATCTGGTAATCTAAAAATTAAAAGTACAAAAATATGCGGTGGCGGTGCTAAAAGCCGTGTTTGGAAAACAATAATTGCTAACGTTTTTGGCGTTCCCGTTTCTGTTTTAAATGTAGAAGAAGGCCCTGCTTACGGCGCGGCAATATTAGCAATGGTTGGCGCAAACGAATATTTATCAATAGATGACGCCGTAAATAATATAGTTTCAATAAAAGAAACAATATTGCCCACAGCAGACCTAACGGAAAAGTACGAACAAAAATATCTCAAATTTAAAAAATTATACCCTGCATTAAAAAACGTTTTTTAATAAAATTTACAATATTTTAAGTTTGTCTTATATAAATAAGCCCAGCATAAACCATTGCGTTTATACTGGGCTGATTTTTTTGTTTTATAACTTTAAAATTTCAATATATTAAACTTCTTTTTTGGCTGTTGAAGTGTTTTCTTTTATGATTTTATTATATACCTTTCTATATATTAGCGTTGCAACAACGAAAGTACAAGCGTCGGAAATAGGTTGAGCCATTAGCACACCGTATAAGCCAACTAAACTGTTCATTAAAAATAGTATAGGCACGGCAAATAAACCTTGACGACATACGCCTAAAATTAAAGACTCTTTTCCCTTGCCCATTGCTTGCAAACAGAATATTTTTTGAAAGTTTGCTATCATAAAGGGTGTAGCAAGGCAAGCAATTCGCAAAAAATCCTTACCATAAGAAATTGTTTGTTCATCTCTTATAAACACCCAAACTATTTGCTTTGCAAAAATTTGAAACAAAACTATAAAAAAGCACGCAATTACCATACCTGAAACTTGGGCGGCTTTTGCAAACGCTTTCATTCGTGGAAAATTTTTAGATGCGTAATTATATGCAACCAAAGGCATCATTCCTTGACATAAACCCATACCTATATTAAGTGGTAACATATCTGCTTTTATAACTATTCCGTAAGCGGCAAGTTCTACGTCGCCATAACCTGCCGTAAGATTATTTTTAATAATTGCCGTTACGTTGGCAAGCAAGGTGGTTAGCGCTGACGGCAACCCCGTGGAAAATACTGCGCCAACAAGCGACTTTTCTATCTTAACAAGTTTAATAGATAAAGTGAGCACCGTTTTATTTTTTAACTTTAGAAAAATAATTATAAAGTAGATTAAGGAAATTACGTTTGATAACATTGTTGCAATAGCCGCACCCGTAACTTCATTGCCTGCAGGTAAAATTACAAACATAAAAAGAGGGTCTAAAATAATATTAGATATACCGCCGATAGTAAGACCTATTCCAGACTCTTTAGAATACCCTGCACTTCTTAACAAATGCGACATTGTCAGCCCCAAAGTTGACGGTATTGCACCGATTACAACCGCCCAAAAAAGATAACTGGTTGCGTAACCTACCGTATTGTCAGACGCACCCAACAATCTAGCAAGCGGTTGGGGAAATATTAAACATATTAAAGAATAAACTGCAGAAATAACGATGGTTCCGTAAATGCTGAAAGAACATACGCGCCTTGCCTCTTCTTCTCTTTTTTGACCGAGCAAGCGAGATAACAAACTTCCGCCACCAACACCAAAAAGGTTAGCCATTGCGCTCAACATAAAGAATAAAATTCCCACCACACTTGCGGCAGCAACTTTATACGGGTCGTTACTCATACCGATAAACAGCGTATCGGCAAGGTTATAAAGCATTGTTATTAGTTGACTTATTACGGTAGGTATTGCCATAATAAACAACGCCTTGCCTATAGGCATTTTTTCAAATAATTCCGTCTTGTCGTTTTTCATTTTAAATTCCTTTTTGTAAACGAATAATATTATACTCTTTGGTTATTCTTTTGTCAACCACGCAACTTTTCATAAAAATTATTTTTTTTAATAAACACAATATAAATAAACGGTTTATAAAAAATGATAACGGCTTAAGTTTGACACTAAAAATTCCGTCAATATTCCCTTTTTAACTTGCAAATAGTTTACTAATTTTAGCAGAAAAATATAAAAAAACTGTACTATATGTAATAAAAACCATTGACCGCGATTTTTAATTATGATACAATACTACTATAAATTTTAAGTTGTTTTATGCAATTTAAATAGGATTTATCTAAAAAGGAGAAAATTATGTGTAACAGATACGAATCGGCTAAAAAAATTTACGCTAAATATGGCATTGACACTGACAGCGTTATAGAAACCCTTAAAAAAATTCCCGTTTCTTTGCATTGTTGGCAAGGCGACGACGTTAAAGGTTTTGACCAAGACGGACCTTTGACAGGTGGTATTCAAACTACGGGTAATTACCCTGGTAAGGCAAGAACACCCGAAGAACTTATTGCGGATATGGAAAAGGTTTTAACCCTTTGCCCCGGCGCAAAAAAAATCAACGTTCACGCTTGTTACGCTATTTTTGGCGAAGACGGTTTTGTTGACAGAAACAAATTAGAACCAAGGCACTTCCAAAAATGGGTTGATTTTGCAAAGAAACACGGCATGGGTCTTGACTTTAACCCCACCTTCTTCTCTCACTCTAAAGTAAAAGACGGACTTACGCTTTCTAGCCCAGATAAAGAAACTAGAGATTTTTGGATTGAACACGGCAAGGCTTGCATAAGAATTTCAGAATATTTTGCAAAAGAAACGGGCGTTCCCTGTGTTATGAACATTTGGACGGGCGACGGATATAAAGATATACCTGCCGACAGAATGGGACCACGTGTTCGTTATAAAGAAAGTATTGAGGCAATTTTATCTGAACCGTTTGACAAAAACCTTGTTAAACCTTGCGTTGAATCTAAAGTTTTTGGTATCGGCGTTGAGGCTTACACCGTTGGTTCTGCAGAATTTTCACTCTCTTTTGCGGCTATGCACGACGGTTGCTTGCCACTAATGGATAACGGCCACTATCACCCCACCGAAGTTGTGTCGGATAAAATACCCGCACTTCTTGCGTTCTTCCCTGAAATTGCACTTCACATAACCCGCCCGATACGTTGGGATAGCGACCACACCGTTTTATTTGACGACGAAACCAAAGAAATGGCAAAGGAAATTGTTCGTTGCAACGCTTTGGATAGAGTTTATATGGCTCTTGACTATTTTGACGCAAGCATTAACCGTATTGCAGCGTGGTCCATAGGTCTTCGCAGTTGGCAAAAAGCCTTGCTTATGGCAATGCTCACCCCCAACGCTAGTCTAAAAAAGATGCAAGATGAAAATAAACTTTCAAACCTTATAGTTGCCCAAGAAAGCATAAAAACTCTTCCCTTTGGCGATATTTGGAACGAATATTGCGTTAGATGCGGTGTTCCTACCGAGTGCGAACTTTGGTTAGAGATTGAAAAATACGAAAACGAAGTTCTTTCAAAACGCGTTTAATTATTTTGTTATATTTAAAACTATACACCCGAGAGCAAAATTTGCTCTCGGGTGTGTTTTTTATTATATTCTTTCCATTATCCCCTTAATGATTAAGGGGATTAAAGGGGTTTTGAGGAGTTTGTAAAAAAGGTTAAGGGAAAAACGACTTCGGAAAAGAGTTTTTCCCTTATTAAAATAAAACATCTATCTTTTTTCTAAATTTTGGCAAAACCTATTTCGCCGTATATAATTCTTTCCCTTAAACGGATTAGATACAAGAAAGACAAGGAAAGTTAAGTTTAACGAAGTGCGTGTACTTTGTGTACACAATCAAGTTAAACTGATAGTTGACGCAGTATTTCGCCGTATATAATCCGTTTAAATTAAAAGCGTTCCTTCGGTGGACTCTATAACCTTAAACATTTCAACCTGTCTACCCGTGGTAGCGTCGATATAAACGTAATAAGTTGAACCGTCATATTCGCCGTGAATTTCGTAACAAAGTTTTTCGCTTTTTTGTCCGATAGGCACAACTGCAAGGCGAGCAGTTTTTACTTGTATATTAGTTGAAACTTTTGCAACTGCTTGCGCTTTTGTTAAACTTGCCTTTGCAATTACCCTTTGGGTGTGGTTAGTAAAATAAGTTCTTGCCTCTAAACCTATAACGGATTGCGTTTCGGCGCATACCCTAACCTTAACTAAATCAGAATAAACTATAACGCCATCTTGTTCAAACGCAAAGTTTATAGTATAAACGTTGTTTGAAAGATTTATCCAAACGGCTTTCATATCTTTATAACCTAGTTTGCTTAAAAACTCTTTTGCAATTTCGGTTGCGTCGTCGCCGTCGCAATAAACAGCGTTGCAACTGCCTGAATAAGAAAACATTATAAGTTCTCCGCCCTTTTTAGAAACTTGAGCGTATAAAACTTCGCCGTCTAAATTAGCCTGAACGTTATAACACTCAATATCCCCACTTGCTGAACCCACGCTTTTAACGTCGGTAACCGCAAAATCTGCAAAAATTTGGCTAAATTTTTCACGGGCTTGCTCTTCTGAAATTTCTTCCCCTTTAAGCCCCTTTATCTCTCTTTCGTTAAGTCCGTCTGAAAACGGTCCGTCATAAATGAGTTCAGGATATTGCACGGAAAGATTTTGAAGTTCATCAAACCCTTTAACAACAATGTTTCCGTTGCCGTTTTCAAGCATTGATGAAAAACTAAACTTTTCGCCCATATCGCTTACCATACGACCTAAAGATTCTTTTAAAGTTAGATTTGCACGATAAAGTCTTTCAAGTGATTGATAATCTTCTTTAGACAAACTTTCGCCGTTGATTAGTTTACCGTTAAGATATTTTGCATAGTCGCCTATTTGATTTATAAGTTTGGTAGTATAATATTTACTTTCGTCTTGAAGAGGAAGTTGTTGCAAATCGTTTTCAGCAAGTTCGCTGTTGATTGCCGTATCAACCAAATATTTTTGCATAGCACCGCTATCTGCAGTTGCAAGCACTTTTGACAAGTTTAAGTCAATGTTATCTACCTGTTCAACGGTATCGTAAAAAGATTTTTGATAACCTGCCTCTAAAAGATTGTCTTCAGTTGTAGGCGTTAAGAAAGTAAAAGTTAAAACAGATGCAAGCACTAATGTTGCAACGCTTAACGATATAACCGCCGCAAGCCAACCGCCAAAGCCTCTTCTTCTATCTTTATTTTTACTGCGCTCTCTTGCTTTTTGCTCTCTTTTAGCCTTTTTATAAGCAAGCACACGAGCGCGTTTTTCTGCTTTTTCTTTGCGTTTGTTTGCAATAGCCTCTCTCTTTGCCGACTTTTCTCTTTCAATACGAGCCTCTCTATCTTTTTTACTCTCGCTTTTAAGCATCTCCTTTCTAGCCTTTTGCTCGGCTTTAAGTTCTTGGCGTCTTTTTTCCAGTTCTGCTTTGCGCCTATTTTTCTCTCTCAACATAGTTGCTTTTGCCTTTTGTTTTTCTGCCTTTCTATGTGCCTTAAGGCGTGCGTTTTCTAACCTTTTTTCAGCCAACATTTGCTCTTTTTCTACACGCGCCTTTTCTCTTTCTTCTTTAATTTTGGCTCTCTTTTGCTCTCTAACTTTACGCTTTTTTTGCGCATCCATCTTTTTCTTATTTGCCTTTTTTTGCGAATTATTTACCGATTTTACCGAAACGTTTTTCTTTTTTGATGACTTTTGCGCTCTAGTTTCATCATTTTTATCGGCAACTTGTTCTGCCTTTTCTACAGCATTATTTTTCTTTTTTTCCATATTCCCTCCTTAAATTGCAAATACGTGATTACCTATAGTAACGGTAGTTTTTCTTGAGAATATCCACGAACTGGTTGCCGTTGACGGATTATAATAATATAGCGCGCCGTAAGTGGGGTCCCAACCGTTCATTGCGTCTTGAGCAGCCTTTCTTGCAGTTGCGTTAGGCGTAAGGTTAATTTGTCCGTCGTCAACCGCAGTAAACGCATAACTTTGATATATTACGCCCGCCATAGTGTTTGGAAAAGACGCAGATTTAATTCTGTTCATAACCACAGCGCCCACTGCAACTTGACCAACGTAACTTTCCCCCCTTGCCTCACCGTAAATTAAGCGAGCAAGTAAAGTTATATCGCTGTCGCTATAGTTAGACGCGTTTGAAGAAGAACTTCCCTGTGAAATCCCCAAAGCGGCAAGAGTTTTTGGTCCAACTTTGCCGTCTACCGCAAGTTTGTTTTTTCTTTGGAAATATTTTACTGCCTCTCTAGTTTTAGGTCCAAAAATACCGTCTACACTACCAGTATAATATCCCCAGTTTTTAAGTTTTCTTTGTACGGTTTTCACCACGCTACCCGAACTTCCCTGTTGATAAACTGCAGCGTAGGCAGTTTCAACGTGAGGGGTAATGGTCGCAGTAGTTACACATAAACCCATAGTGAGAACCATAACCGCCAAAACGGCGATTTTAAAAAATTTTTTCATTACAGTTTCTCCTTATTTAAAAAATCGTTTATAACGTCTAAAATTTTGCTCCTATAAACGTATCCGCTGTCTTTTCCAACAAAACACAAGGGCGGATATACGACACACCACCAGTTATCCCCTTCGCCACAACCTAGTTCAATAATCAAAGCGTCATAAAAACCGCTTTCTAGTTGAACGCCTTCGTAAACCCTAGTGGGAAACTCTTCGTTTTTTATCTTTGCGTTTGCCGTATAATTAAATCCGTTTTGTTTTAAAACATCGTTGCAAACTTGTTTAATGGCAGTAAGGTTGCTAGAGAGCATATCTTCTGCGCTCTTTTTATCTTTACAATTTGCTATATACGGCGTTAAAAACTCCACCACTGCAGACTTAACTTTATATTTAACGTTTTGGTCTATAAATTCGTTGGAATTGGCTCTAATGTGTATGCGAAGATACTCCGTGTGCGCCTGCGGTTTTGGGGCAAAAAGACCTATTCCCGACAAAATTATTATGGCAACAATTAAAAAACTTATGCAAATCTTTTTCATTTAGGTTTTCTCCTTAAAAAACTGATTATGCATAAGTTATTGACTAATATTTTAATATTTATACTTTCACATAAAAAATAACCACGATTTACACCGTGGCTATTTTTCACTAAATAAATTTATCTTTATCTTTTACAACCGTTTGCGCCTTGATAAGGTCTTTACCATAAAGCCCGACAAGTTTTTTATATGCGCAATCTCTTTCTTTTTTATCTTTAAAAAGTCCGTAACAGGTTGGTCCGCTACCTGCAAGCAACGCCGTTTGCGCGCCTGCTTTTTTAAGATTATATAAATTATACTTTACGTTAGGCGCAAACACACTTGCAGATTCCGTTAAATCGTTTTTTAATAAAGTAAAAAGTTTATCAACGTCTCCTTCATAAATAGCGGTGGTTGCCTCTGCCGTGCAAGGCTTATACATCTTTTTATTTTCGTCAAACTTTTTATAACAGTTTCTAGAGGTAATAACGGCGTTATCAGTTATCAACAAAACGTAAAGTTTTTTATCTGCGCCTATATGGTCAACTTCGTCGCCACGACCTTTTAACACGGCAAAACCGCCGTTTAGCATATAAGTTGAATCACTACCCAAATCGCTTGCTAGTGGCGACATATCGCCGTTTATATCGTATAAAATATTTAGGGCGTTAAGAACCCCTGCTATATCTGCAGAAGAACCACCTAACCCACCTGCAACGGGTATATTTTTCATTACGGTTATATCAACGCCAAAAGTTTCAAAAGTATCGATAAAAAGTTTTGCCGCTTTATATGCGTTGTTCTCTATAATAGGGCAATCCACAGGCAAACCTTTCATCGTGAGATTTATTTTTCCGTCTGAACGGGCGCAAACGGTAATAACGTCGTATATATTTATAGACGCTACCAACGAATTGAGTTCGTGATAACCGTTTTTGACACCTGTTATATCTAACGTTAAATTGATTTTTGCTGGAATTTCAACCGTAACTTTCTTCATACGTATAAACCTTTTCCTTATCTTTGTCTATAAATAACAATCCTTTCGTCGCCGGTAAGTGGAAATTGTAAATCTGAATTAGTTTGAGCAAGAGTTTCTGGGCAAACGTTAAGACGTTTTGCAAGCGACCACATATCTTCGCCACAAGCAGGGATATAAACGCTAACCGCAAGGTCGCTTTTTGCCTTTTCGCCAAGTGGTTTTATTTCACCAATAACCCTTAAATCGTTTACTTCTTCTGGGTACACGGTAAAGTTAAGTTCACATTCTAATTCCACTTCAGTCAAAGACACTAGCCTTGCCTTTGCGCTTTTTGCTTTTACTATAATATCTAAACCGGTATTACACGGATACGAGCAATCAATACCACAATCAAATGGCGTTTCTAACCTAACCGTAAAAGTTTTACCCTCGTTATCACGCACGTAAGCCACGGCGGATAGCGTTCCGCTAATTAAAGTTAAATCTCCGTCGCAACCGCTCTTTATAATTTCCGCTTTTTCACTTCCAACGGCAAGCACGGTTACGCCAACAGGCATTTCTTCAACTGCGCAACGCCCCGAAACTACTGCCGTGCAACTTCTTATTTCACACGATTTATAATATTTAAAATCACGAGTAATCAGTTCAACTTCTTGCTCGGTAGAAAATGCGTCGGTTGCAACTAAAACGCTATCGGTATAAAAAGCCTCGCCCTCAAACATAAGCATTACACTCACGCTAACCACACTTAATCCGCCGTCTTCATCAACCGTAACGTCAGTTTTAAAGGATTTTTCTTTAACGCGCGCCGTTGCTTGCATATTCGGCATTGCCTCTTCACACTCGATTTCCATTCTGAAAGGCAATATTCTATTTTCTTTTATTATACCATTTTTGCCGTCCTTTTGCAACATTATAGCCGATAATATAACTTCTCCGTCAACTATAATACATCCTACACCACATTGTACGGCGGTAATAATGGACTGCGCGCGGTGGCTTAACACTTCTGCAACGGGATATCCCAACTGGAATTCCTCTTCTAGCGGATAAGTTGCAGTTTTTACGCCTAAACTTTTAACGCAAGAAACTTCACTTTCATTTACAACCAAATTTTCTCCACCAACAAGAGCGGAAACTTGCCCGCAAGTATAAACTTCTGCCGTAATCGTAACAAACGCCACGGCTGTGGGCTTTATTCCGCCTAAATCACAATATGATTTATCAACGCTAGCATTTACGGTTACCTTGCTATCGATGGAAACCTCGCCTTTTAATTCCCCTCTAAACTCACTTCCACACTCGTATTTTTTGAGTATTCCATCTGCGCCTATATAACTTATATAGAATATAATTTTTCCACCGTAACCGATTTTTCCGTCGTCAACGGTCTTTTCACTTATAACCGACCAAGCGGAAACGTTTAAAATTGAAGTTATTTCTTCAACGGGAATTTCTACCTTACACTCCGACTTAATTTGTTCAACGATATTTTTCTTTTCGCAAGTATAGTTTATCTTCTCAAAATCGGGTTCAAATGACATAAACGCTCTCCTTTTGCGTAATAACTTTTATTACAATATATTTACGCAACAAAACATTTATGACAAAAAAGCACGCAAATAAATTGCGTGCTAAATTTTAATTAGTATTTAATTTTATCCGCTCTGCTCGGCAGAGGCTTTAAGTCTTACCCTACCGCACATAAATTCTGAATAAGAATAAGACGTTTTACCCCTAAAATTTTTGTCGAACGGACAAACGGTAAATAGCGCAGGATATACGCCAACTAGCGTTCCACTATATTTAACGAATTTATTTCTGCCAATATTGAGAATAACGTCAACAGGCTTTTGGTGCATATTTTTTATATATTCTTTTACTTGACTTATAGTTACCGTACTTTTAATCATACGTTAATTATTGCCACGCAACTAATTTTTATACACCATCTAAAACTTTTATTCTTCGTCGTCTTCTTCGCTTTCTTCGTCTTCCTCTTCGTCGTAATCTTCAAAGTCGGCTTCGTTTACGTCGGGAATATCAAAGTCGTCGGGTTCGTTGTTTTCCACAATTTCTTCCTCTTCTTCCTCGTCGGCAAATTCGCCCTCTTCTTCGGCAAGTTTGTTGAGAGAGAGCATTTCTTCGTCTTCCTCTTCCTCTTCTTCCTCGTCGTCCATAAATTCCTTCCAAGATTCGTCGTCTGGGTCTTCTCTGTTATCCATATAATCTTTTTCTTCAGCGCACTTGCTACACATAGTTTCACCGGGTTTAACGTGATTGTGGTGACAAACAGGACAAAGTTCCCAAGCGTCAACCTCGTCGTCAATATCGTCAACGGCAAAAACTAACTGCGGACCTTTTTTAAGTTCCGCCTTACAAATATCACAATATTCTTCGCCCTTTTTCATATAATTCAAATCGCATCTAGGGCATTTAACGTAATCAGCCATAATTTTAACTCTCCGTATATATCATATATATTTATTGTTTTTAATTTAAGTTCTTATACCAAGAAAAAACTTTTTTTCTATCAATAATTTAATAGCATACCTATTATATATACAGAGATAAGATTTGTAAACTGTTTTTAAGAACTTTTTCAAATTTTTTTACAAAAAGTTTTTCTTTTCTTTTTGATTTTTATCATTTAGCCAAAGCACAAGAAAAAATATTATTCGATTGCCGTAAATATTAAAAAAACTTTCTCATTTAGAGAAAGTTTTTTCATTTAATTTGTTTATTAAAGTTTTATCCATTCGCCGTGTTTTGGCTCTATAAATTGTCCGTCTGGCACGCGTGATAAAAATTCCTTTTTAAAGGTTTCAATAATCGACGGGTCGTCAACTTGCCTAAAATCGTGATGATGCGGAATTAAAATCTTACAGCCTATTTGCGCTGCGAACTCTGCTTTTTTAACTATTGCCTCTTTGGGTGTTGAACGTTGAATAATGGCGATATCTGGTTTTAAGGCTTTGCAAATGTTCACTTGCTCTATAGTCGGGTCGTTGCCCCAAATCAAAATTTTCGTTCCGTTGGGGGTAGTAAACAAGTAGTTTCTATACTCAAAATAACCAATTTCTTGTAAACTTGCAATACCTTCATCATTAGCGCAAATAGGGTTTGACATTATCCTTTCACGAATTCCGTTTATGCCCCTACCAAGGTTAGTGTGTCTACCGTAAAGCGCGCGTATTTTAACCTGCCCAAAATCAAGTTCGGTATCAGGATACATAGGATGTATCTTTGCAGGAATATAATCAAGCCACTTTGCAATAGAAAGCGCAGTTTTATCACCGCATAAAATTAAGGGATTAAACTTCTCTGCAAGCCTTGGAATATCCGTTATATGGTCCCAGTGTGCGTGAGATAAACAAATTGCATTACAATTTTCAACTGCCGTGTAGTCAAGGTCCGTGCCAACGCACTCTGTAATATAGGGGTCGGTTACAACCGTAAAATCGCCAAAGCGAAGTTCAAAAGAAGTTACCGCAAGCCATTTAATTTCAACACCAAATTTTTGCATAATTTCACCTTTCCTTTTCAAATTATAGTTAAATTATACAATATATAAATAATTCAAGTCAATAGTTCACTCTACGAAAGTTTTTCGTTAAACTTATTAAACTTTAATTTATTTATCAAATAACTTGTGAAAATAATATACTGAAACTGCGCTCCAACCATGGCAAAGACTGCCTGCGTTATCAAAATCTTTTGCGCCCACAATAGTTTCCCAAAAAGCGGTTGCACCTTGCTCTAGCATATAGTTATATTTGTTTCTAATATCTTCTAATATAAACTCTTTGTTGTTTTCATCAAAAGAGAGCAATGCGTCGTACATAAAGGTTGCGGTAGATAGCGTTATATCTATCATTCCTTCGCCACTTTTAATTTTTTCTGCAAGTTCAACGCCATTTTCGGCAACTCCCGTTAAAAGAGCAAGGCTGTTACCAAATCTAGAACATATTTTACTATCTTTATCTAAAACGTATTTCCCGTCAACCAAAAATTCACGGTTGACGGCTTTTTTTATGGTAGAAGTGTCTACGAATATTTTATCGCCAACAATTTCTGCCAACTTGTTAAAATGCTTTAATGAATATAAAAACAAAGTATTTAACAATAGGTCGTATTTTTTTACATAAGGGTCGGTGGGTTTTCTAAACAAATCGTTTTCATTATCTGCATCCTTTGTCCACTCGTAAAAATTCCAGTAAGGATACGGTAATTGCGCAATAAGATTGTTTTCATCTATGCGCGATATAAATACGTTTATAATTTCTTTACATACGCCGTATACTTCGTCTAATATGCTTTTATCCCCCGTATGTTCAACGTATTCCGCCACTGCAACTGGAAAAAATAAACTAAACGACGGAATTGCCGTAGATTTAGACGTGGGCGCGCATATTGCTAAAAGACCGTCTTCTTTTTGTGATTTTGATATAGTTATCAAATTTGCTCTTTGATAATCGTTATCGTTAAACAAATAATATCCACACAGCATTTGATTTCTGCTGTCTAAAACGTACATTGATTGCTCTCGCCACGGATTGTCTTCATAATGGTCGTGAGCG
>JAFQEM010000019.1 GCA_017399035.1 Clostridia bacterium
GGAAATAAAGTTACTAAGTTAAATAGAATAAAAATAGGAAGTCTTACTTTAGGAACATTAAAGCAAGGAGAATATAGATATTTAACAAGTGCGGATATAAAGTTAATATATAAATAAAAAGTGGTAAACAAAAATTTACCACTTATAGTATTAATGTTTTCTTTTTCTAGCAGCTTCTGCTTTTTTCTTTCTTTTAACAATAGGTTTTTCATAGTGTTCTCTTTTCTTTATTTCTGCAAGCACACCGTACTTAGCACATTGCTTTTTAAAACGTTGCAATGCATTATCTAAACTTTCATTATCTTTTATTTTTATTCCTGGCATATATATTCCCTCCTTTCAGTGGGAAATACTTATGATTAATATCTATTTATTAAAGTATTCCAAAATTACTTAATAATTATACTATAATATTTGAGACAAGTCAATAGTTTAACGGAATTAATGATGTATAATAAACATAATTAAATATATATTGTATAGTAAAATGGATTTTTAAAATAATTTTTAAAGTATTTTTTATAGGTTTAAAAAAATACATATTTTTACCATAAATAATTTTTTGCAATAAAAAACGGTTATACGTTATAAAAAACGCAAACCGTTTTGTTTTTTTGTTGATTTTTATGTATTTTAATTATTATTAAATTATCCTTTATAATAATTTATCAAACAGCCCTTTAATATAATTTGCTTTTCAGCATCAGTTAAAGAGTCCATTTTAAGAGTTATTTCCCTTGTCTTTTGCCCTATAACTTTTGCCTTAAATTCTTTTGCGCCGTTTTTAAGTTGCTCTTTAACGTTTTCAACGTAAACGTAATCACCCACGTTAAAATCATTTTTATCCGCTAAAAATGGTAGCATTCCCCAGTTAATAAGGTTACTTCTATAACGCTTGGTAGCATATTCTTTGGCAATGTTTGCAACACCGCCCAAAACTCTTTGGCAAGACGCTGCTTGTTCACGGGCAGAGCCGTCGCCAGGTTTAATAGAGCAAACCACGCTACCGTAAGTTGTGGTATTTTGGTCAAAGCCTAACTCTATAGGAAATTCACCGTCTCTAACTGCTTTTGCTCTAGCAACGTAGGTAGGGTCTTTACGAGAAAGCGCAAATTCTGCCAACTTTAAGGGATTTGAACGGTAAGAAGACGTTTCGCCCGACGGAATAAGTTCGTCAGTTGTGGTAACTGCATCTTGCAAAACCGACACAACCTTTAACAATAAATTATCTTTTAGCGCATCCATCTTCGGCCAGTCTGCGATATTAGGACCGTAAACAAGTGATGCTTTATCATCTGCATTTTGCACGCCGTTGAATACTCTTGCTTGATAAATTTTTGCATTGAAACGGTATTTTTTTATTTTGTTAGAATATTCTATTTCCATTGCAGAAGTTATTGCGCCACCGTTTTTAGCAGTTGCGGCAATACTTCTTGCATCCATAAGCGCAACGGCAGAAAGTTGACCGTTTGCAGGCTTACTACCCTCACGACTTTCAAAGTTACGCGTGGTATGTCTTATAGAAAGTCCGTTATTTTGTGGAACGTCGCCTGCGCCGAAACAAGGTCCGCAAAAAGCAGTTTTTATAACTGCGCCGTTATCCATAAGTTTACCTATATAACCGCTTTCAACTAACCCTTTATACACGGGTTGGCTAGACGGATAAACGTCAAGCGTAAAGTCGTTGTTATTGATAGGTGTTTCGCCTAATATTTGGCTTGCCTCTGCGATATTTTCATACATACCGCCCGCACAACCTGCAATAACGCCCTGCTCAACGTAAACTTTTCCGTCTTTAATTTTATCAGTCAACTTAAATTGACCTTTACCCTCTGGTAAAAGTTTTTGACCTGCCTCTTCAGCCTCTTTCAAAAGTTCGTAAGGACGAGAGAGAAAATCTTTGATAGTATATGCGTTAGACGGATGGAAAGGTAGTGCAATCATAGGCTCTATCTTTGAAAGATTTATGGTTATACCTCTATCATAATACGCTCCGTTTTCGGGCGCTAACTCTTTATACGCTTCCGCTCTGCCGTGTTGAACGTAATATTGTCTTGTTTTTTCATCAGTAATCCATACCGAAGATAAACAAGTGGTTTCAGTTGTCATAACGTCAATTCCATTTCTAAAATCCATAGATAAAGATTTAATTCCAGTACCAACAAATTCAAGCACTCTGTTTTTAACGAAACCGCTCTTAAAAGTTGCTTTAACAAGCGCAAGCGCAACGTCGTGAGGTCCAACACCCTTTCTTAACCTACCTTTTAGATTTACGGCAACCACTTCGGGCATATCTAAATCGTAAGTTCTATTAAGCAACTGCTTAACGAGTTCAGGTCCGCCTTCACCAACGGCAAGCGTTCCCAAAGCACCGTAACGAGTGTGGCTATCTGACCCTAAAATCATACTTCCGCATTTAGCGCGCATTTCACGCATATATTGATGGATAACCGCAAGATGAGGGGGAACGAACGCGCCACCGTATTTTTTTGCAGCGGATAAGCCGAACACGTGGTCGTCTTCATTGATAGTTCCGCCAACTGCGCATAGAGAGTTGTGGCAGTTAGTCAACGTATACGGCAAGGGGAATTTTTCTAGCCCACTTGCTTTTGCCGTTTGAATTATGCCAACGTAAGTTATATCGTGAGAAGTAATTTCATCAAACTTTACGTTAAGCTTTTTGTCGTTACCCGAAACGTTATGTGCGGACAAAATTTTATAAGTAATAGTACCCTTTTTTGCTTGTTCAACGTCGCCGGTTGCTTTTACCAACTTTCCATTTAAATAATAAACGCCTTTGTTTATAAGTTTTACCATTTGCGTCTCCGTAAAATTGCTTTTTTAATAATGCGATTTTACTACAATTTGTTTTAAAAGTCAATAATCTAACCTCAAAAGGCAGTTTTGTATTTTATATAAGACTTATATAAATTTTTTATCTGTAAGTTTAAGTTACTATAAAAGACAAAAATATTATAAAACCCCCTTGATTTTTGCCGTATTTTGTAATAGAATATAGTATAGGAGAATTACAATGAAAAAATTTAGATTTTGTTATACTTTAACCGTATGGCTCTTGCTAGCGTTAGTTGCCATATTGTCAACGATAGGGCTTGTTTGGAACATATTCAACCTTTCTCAAACGCTCAAGATAGGCGGATTTAAGGTTTTTTCTTATTCGATTATAATAGTTCTTACTGCATTTTTATTGATTTTTTCGATAAGCATTGCCGTTTATGGAAAATACGTTGTTAAAGACGGGTGTGTTTATTCTTACTTTGGTTTTGTAAAAAGTAAATTTAATATTCAAGACGTTTCAGAAATTACACACTTCAAAAAGAGCAATAAACTTGTGGTTTATTTTACGGATAACTCTTATACCGTAATAGTGATATCGCCTGAATTTTACAGCGATTTTGTGCTTTCTTTAAGAGAACAAAACAAGAGCATTGTTTATAACGTTAAAATAGATGGAGAAGACACGCCTAACAGTTAAAACTTTATATGCGTTATAAATAGGTAAAAATATATTTTTAACAATTTTAATTTTTTTTATTTTAACACCTTTTGTCGTTTGACAATATTATAAATTAGTTGTATACTAAAGAAAAACTAAACAAATCCGGTAGGTAAGGCTACCATAGGGATACGGATTGCTGCCGCGAAGTAGTGGAGACACTATAAGATGGTATGAACAAACCACGTCGAAAACAAGGCGTGATTTAATGCAATTTCATTGCCCTACGGTGCTAAAGCCAGTATGGTTATACGTGAAATTATTGTTTCGCACAATCTTTTGTACCTGCCTTTTAAAGTGCGGGTATTTTTTTTACAAAAACAGGAGGACCGCTTATGACCGAAGAATTACAAACTTTATACGAGAGATTGCAGTTCTATTTTGAAACGCGTAAATTTGCAGATTTAAGAATTACCGTTTTAGACAGCGAACCTGCAGACGTTGCAGTTTTTATGGAAACAAACCTTTGCCCTAACGATAGGTTAAAATTTTTTAGACTTCTTCCAAAAGAACTTGCAAGCGACGTTTTCGTTGAAACTGACGCAGATATTCAAGAAGAACTTATACGCGCGTTTACCGACAAAGAACTTAAAGAAGTTATAGATGATATGTTTCTTGACGACACGGTTGACGTTATAGAAGAAATGCCCGCAAACGTAGTCAAGCGCATACTTAAAAACGCAGACCCCGAAAACCGAAAACAAATAAATCAATTACTTGAATACCCCGTAGACTCGGCAGGTTCTATTATGACCACCGAATACGTTTCGCTTTCGGCTAGTATGACGGTAGAGAGCGCGTTTGACAAAATAAGAAAGACGGGCGTAAATAAAGAAACCGTGTATACCTGTTACGTTACCGATAGAAAAAAGCGGTTGGTAGGCGTAGTAACCGTTCGTGATATGCTACTTGCTGAAAAAGACGAACTTGTTGCGCATATAATGGATTCTTCGGTAAAAACGGTTGAAACGCTTGAAGATAAAGAACAAGTTGCCCTAAAATTTTCAAAATACGACTACCTTGCATTGCCAGTTATAGATAAAGAAGGGTGTTTAGTTGGTATAGTAACCGTAGACGACGCAGTTGACGTAATACAAGAAGAGGCAACCGAAGATATCCAAAAAATGGCGGCAATGTTGCCAAACGAAAAGCCTTACTTAAAACAATCCATTTTCAGCATTTGGAAAGCGCGCGTGCCGTGGCTACTTCTTCTTATGATTTCAGCAACCTTTACCAGTATGATTTTATCTAGTTTTGAAGGCAAACTTTCCGCACTTGCTAGCGGGGCGGTGCTTTACGCGTTTATCCCTATGCTTATGGGTACGGCGGGTAACGCAGGCGGTCAAACGTCGGTTACAGTAATACGTGCGCTAGCCCTAGGCGAAGTGGAATTTAAGGACGCTTTTAAAGTTGTGCTTAAAGAATTGTTGTCTGCTTTAATTTTAGGCTTAACCGTGGCTATCGTATGCTTTTTGAAACTTTATTTTATAGATACCCTTTACACGGACGGAATTGACGTTAAAGTTGCTTTGGTTATCTCAGGGGTTTTACTTTGCGCAATACTTATGGCGAAGACGGTTGGCTGTTTACTTCCATTGCTTGCAAAAAAATGTAAACTTGACCCTGCGGTAGTTGCAAGCCCCTTTATGACCACCATTGTTGACGTTTTATCTTTGGTAATTTATTGTTCGGTTGCCATTGCAGTATTATAATTTTAAACAAAAAGCCCTACGGCATTTTTAAATACCGTAGGGCTTTTTTTATAACAGTTTTTAGCGACACAACTATTAAAAACTCAACCGCCCGTTGATTTTTCAACGGGCGATTTTTGTGGCTTAAATCATATATAAACGATAACTTTTAGTTAGTTTCTTTTTTTAATCCCTTTACTTCAACTTGTTTTTCTAAAAGCTCTTTAATTTGCTTTAACAAGTCTTCGGTTGTGGGATTTGCAAGACGATCTGCTTTTGCTTTTTCATCTGCAATGCGCTTTTCTTCTGCTAAAGCCTCTTCTGCCTTTTTAGCCTTTTCATCAAAATATGCTTTAACCGCATCTTTATCTTTTAAGTTAATTCCATTTGCCTTAAGTTCTTTCTTTTGGTCTTTGGTCAATTTGTTTTTCATAAGTGATGCAGTTAATTTTTCATTATCTTCTTTTAATTTATTGATAACTTTAACTATTGTAAAGAGAACGAAAGCGATAATCAAAAAGTTAATTATTGCGTTAATGAGTGAACCCCAGTCAATATAAATTGAGTTTGCAAGGTCAATGCTTGTTACACCAGTAGTTGCGTCAGTTACTTCAACTTTTTTAAGATAAGTTAAAATTCCGTCAAGCGAATTACTGCCGAAAATGAGCGCTAAAATCCAGTTGATTATCGGTTTTAACACAAAATTACTCATTCCGTTTACGATTGCGGTAAACGCGCTACCTACGATAACACCGACGGACATATCAATTACGTTGCCACGGGTTATAAACTTCTTAAATTCTCCAAAAAACTTTTTCATAAGTTTCTCCTTTTTTATCCCTAAAGGGAAAATATTTTTTTCTTAAATTATATCTAAACTAGTCTAAATCATACGCCGAACGCTAGTTTTGTTACGATAGACAATACCGCCATAACTAAAAGATAAACCGAAAACCATCTATATTTTGCTCTCTTTATTACCTTAAGCATACCTTTAATTGCAATATAGCCGGTAATAGCGGCAGTTACAACGCCGAATATAAGTGGTGCAACGTCAACTACGATACCCGATTTTAAGCATTTATAGCCAGATATTACCGCCGCGCCAAGTATCACGGGGATACTCATTAAAAATGCAAAACTTGCATTGTCTTCTCTATTTAATCCACTCAACACACCTGCGCTTATTACCGTTCCGCTACGCGATAAACCTGGAACTATGGCAATAGACTGCGCAACGCCCATATAGAGCGACTGTTTTAATTTAAGTGGCAATTCGTTTTTATTTTTTTGACTAATTTTTTCTGCAAAAAATAATTCAACTGCAGTAAACGAAAAGGTTATTGCAAGCAAAACCGCAGATAAAATATCGCCCCTATAAAACGCGCCCTCAACCACGTCGCCAAGTAAAATACCCGTGAGTGCGGCTGGTATTGACGCTATTATCAATAGCCCCATTTTAGTAAAAGGTTTTTTAAATAGCGATAAAATTTCTTTGAAAAAAACTATAAACACAGGTATTAGTGTGCCGATATGCAGCATAACGTCAAAGAATAAATTGCCTTCTTCAACCCCTAACCACCTTTGCATAAGTATCAAATGACCGCTTGACGATACGGGTAAAAATTCTGCAAACCCTTGAACTGCGCCTAGCACTATTGCTTGCCAAATTTCCATAAAACTACTCCTTATCTTTATTAAGCAGTTTAACGAATTCTTTAACTGCAAAAATCATATTTTCGTGTTTCGGAAGTGCTAAACCTATTGCGCGCGACGGCAAAGACGGATTAGTTTTTATCTCTTTAAGCGTGCCGTTTTCAAGTTCGTGTTTGACAAATTCTCTAGGGATACACGCAATGCCTATTCCGTTCTTTGCAAGTTCGGTCATAAGTTCCATACTTGCAAGTTCAATTTCTGGATGTAAATGCACGCCTTGAGAATGCGCAAAACTAACTATTGCTTGCCTAGTTGCCGTGGATAATTCAAGCATCAAAAGCGGATAATCTTGCAAACGTTTTAGGTCAACGATATCATTAAAAAGTTCGCTAAAACTGTCGCTAGCAACAAACGTATCGTGCAGTTGCATAACCGTATTTGACAAATTTATATCACTATCGTCAATAGGCAAATTAACAAACCCCACGTCCCCTTTGTTGTTTTTCAAAAGTTCGATAGTATCGCTTGACGTTCCGTTTAATAAAATTAGGTTTACGTCAGGATATTTTTCGTGATATTCTTTTATGTAAGGCAACAAAAAATGCGTTGCTACGGTATCTGATGCGCAAATTCTAACAATACCCGTAGCCGTGTCTTTAAGTTCTGAATATTTACTTTCCGCCTCTTCAAACAGTTTTAGAGCCTGCTCAACGATAGGAAAAATTTGTTTCCCACCAGTGTCGGAAAGTTCCATACCTTTGTGCGTGCGGTTAAAAAGTTTACCACCAAGTTGGGTTTCTAATTGCTTAATTGCTTGCGAAACAGCGGGTTGCGAAATAAAAAGTTCTTCGGCAGCCTTGGTTAAACTGCCACACTTTGCAACCGTGTAAAAAACTCTGTAAAGTTCTAAATTTACCATACGCAACTCCTTTTTTTAATTTGTAATATAAATATAAAATCGGTTTAGACACAATCGAAACGAAATCAAACTGTAATAAACGGTTTAGTTACAAGCAAGACAAGGAAAACGAGTTTTTTCAAGGGCGCATACTTTTTGTATGTAATCGCTGAAAAACGCAAGTTTGACACAGCATTGTGCCGTAAATAAATCCTTTATGATTAAACGGTTTAGAAACGAGTTAGGCTAGGCTCGTCGTCAGGACTAATATATAATGTCAGCATTTTTCTAAAAAGCAAAATGCAAGACTTTTTTATTGTCCTTCCTCTTCCCAAAAAATCTTTTATCCTAAAATCTTTTTTGGGATACCCTTTTGTTTGGGGTGAAATTGACCGTCTGGTCATTGAAGTCCAAATGCTTTTCAGTAACGACCTACAATCCGTTTATAATACAAGAAGTTGGAAACTTGCTTGCAAGGGTTTACAACTTCGCCGTATTTCAAACTAAAGGTGTAAAAACAACTCTGTTTTTACAGTAAAACGATAGTTTTACAAATATTTTGACTGCGTCAAAATATTTAACTTCCTTTAGTTTATTTGCCTACGCAAAACTTTGAGAATATATTATTTATTATATCCTCAGTTGCAGTACGCCCTGAAATCTCACCTAAAGCGTCCCAACCGTCTTTTACGTCTATTGCAAGAATATCTAAAGGAACTTGCCCTATGCCGTTAAGGGCGCAAACAAGTTTTTCTTTAGCGCGGACTAAAGCACTAAAATGACGTTCTTCACAAAGGAAGTCGCCGTTTAGGTCAAGACCTATGCCCACAGTTTTATCATATATCAACTTTTTAAGGTTATCAAGGTTATCTTTTTTAAGCGCAGACACGTAAATATCGGCACGGTTGTCTTTTTTTACGACAATATCCGTTTTATTTACCGCCACAAGCAAGTTTTTATCCTTTACTAACTCATAAATTTGCTCGTCGTCTTCAGTTAAATTAGAGCCGTCTAAAACCAACAAAATTAGGTCGCTTTGGTCTACGACTTTTTTAGAAAGAACAACGCCAAGTTCTTCAACTTTATCGCCACTTTCTCTTATGCCAGCAGTATCGGAAAAATTAAAACGAACGCCGTTTATTTCTATTGAGCCTTCAACGATATCTCTAGTTGTGCCGGCAACGTCGGAAACGATTGCCTTATCATAATCTAAAAGAGCGTTTAGTAGAGAAGACTTACCCGTGTTAGGCTTTCCACAAATACCTACGCTAACACCGTTTTTAAGCGTTCTGCCCAAACGATAAGTTTTAAGCAAACTTTCTATTCTTTCAATAACTTCCGTTAAAGTTTCTTGCACGGCGAGCGTTGACGTTTGTTCTAAATCTTCTTCGGGAAAATCCATATCGGCGTCAACTTGAGAAAGTACGTCAGTTATCATATCTTGCAAAGCATTTATCTCGTTAGTCAGTTTTTCTCTATAAAGATAATACCCCGCTTTTACACCGCTTTCCGACTCACTGTTTATCATATCGATAAGTCCTTCTGCAGAAGAGAGAGAAAGTTTACCGTTCATAAACGCGCGTTTAGTAAATTCACCGTTGGTAGCAAGACGCGCGCCAAGTGAAATTATTTTTTTTAATATACCTTTAGTTATGGCAATTCCGCCGTGGCAATGAAATTCCACGATATCTTCACCCGTAAAACTTTTGGGTGCTTTAAAATATACGCACATACCGAAGTCGTTAAAACCATCAGCGTGAATTTCGCCCACGTACATTTTATACGGCTCAAAATCAGCAACCCCCGTTTTACCTACGGGGGTGAACATTTTTTGCGCTATTGATAGTGGACTGTCTCCACTAATTCTAATAACGGCAACTCCACTTGCTGACAGCGCAGTAGATATAGCCGCAATATTTTCGTTTAACATTTATTCTCCGTCTTTATCTTTTTGGTTGTATTGCCCGAACGGCTCGTCAGGAACTCTCTCGGATTTATCCGCATATTCGTCAAACGGACCTTTTGGCGGTGTTTGTTGATATTGTTGATTATATTGAGAACCGCTTTGACCATAACCGTTATTATTGTAAGGACCACGGGGACCGTAATACGGACCGTAAGGACCATAACTGTTATAACGTGAACGCAAATAGTCAATATAATTTATCGGCTGTTTGTTTCTGATTGCAAAAATGAACGGACCAGATAACCCCAAGAACACCGACATAACGAACGCCAAAACGTGGCGTTGTGGCCAGTATTTTCTAAACAAATTATACAAAACGGTAAGTTCAATAACCATATAGGCTAAATCAAAAATCATAGAAACGTAATACAATCCGTTAATGATTTTTACCATTTTATAAATATCTTTATAAGGATATACGAAAGATTCGCTTATCCAAATTTGGTTATCGTCAGTCCAGAAAGGCTTAAATCCCTGACTTGCGGCATATTCCACGTCAGTAGAAATAAAAATTTCTCTACCCATAAAATAGTTACCCACAAGTGGGAAATATAAAAGAAATTGATAAGTTAGCGTAAGCAATTCTGCAACTGCAAATACAATAGTAAAAACTATAGCAAGTTTGCCGATTGTAGTTCCAAAGAACTTACTTTCTGCAACTAAACGGCAAGCGACGTAAATCCATACGCAAGGAATAAACGCCATAATAGCAAACTTAAAATTCTTTCTTTTTGCCAACTTGTAAAGACCTATAGACCTTAAAACGTAAAAAGCAACGGGTACGATTAAAGACACTATAAGTACGGTTAAAATCATACTCGGTGAAACTTCGTGAGCAAAACCCTCACTAAAAATTGTTATCATTAAATTCTCCTATAAATGCAAAATATCTATAATAATATTTTACACGGAATTTATTTAAATACTATTGAAAGAACAAAAAAACTATTACCCAAATTTTTACAATAAACATAACTACGCAAAAACGCGAAGTTTACATAACGTAATAAACGAGTTAGTTACAAGCAAGACTAAATTAAATGTTATAAACGGGTTAGTTACAAGCAAGACAAGAAAAATGAGGATTTTCAAGGGCGCGTACGTCTGCTATTCATATTAAAACAGTTAGAAACGAGTTAGGCTAGGCTCGAAAAGTGTTTGGGGTGAAATTGACCGTCTGGTCATTGAAGTCCAAACGCTTTTCAGTTAACGACGCATAGCGAAGTTTACAACTGTTTTAATAAGCGCGGGCAAATATAACCTTATGTTTAGCAGGCTTTCCACAAATTGCGCACTTCTCAGGAACGCCCTCTTCATCACACATAACTCTTGCGGTTGCTTGCGCGGTTTCTTTAACCTTGTCTTCACACTCACGACAACCACACCAACCTGCTTTAACAAAATTTTTGCCTTCAACCCCTGCTAAAATACCTTCAAGGCTGTCAGCCTCTACGATTTTAGCATCACGGCGAGCGCGCGCCTTAACTAGCATATCTTTTTGAACGGTATCTAAAAGTTCGGTTAAAGCATTTGCAAGACCGTCGATTGACAACGCTTGTTTTTCAAGCGTATCACGACGCATTATCATAACTTGATTATTTTCAATATCTCTCGGACCTATTTCAATACGAACGGGAACACCTTTCATTTCCCACTCGTTAAACTTCCAACCAGGGCTCATATCACGCGTATCGGTTTGCGCTCTAATACCTGCCGACAGAAGAGCAGTTTCAAGTTCTTTAGCCTTTTCAATAACACCGCCCTTATGCACGGCAATAGGTACGATAATAACTTGAATAGGCGCAACCTTTGGCGGTAAAACTAAACCGCGTTGGTCGCCGTGCGACATTATAACTGCGCCTATCATACGGGTAGAAGTTCCCCAAGAAGTGGTATAACCGTATTTTTGAACGCCGTCTTTATCAAGGAATTTAATATCGAACGCTTTCGAGAAGTTTTGACCTAAATAGTGAGAAGTACCCGACTGCAAACTTTTGCCGTCAAGCATCATTGCCTCTAGCCCGAAAGTTGCAACAGCGCCTGCAAATTTTTCTTTTTCAGTTTTTCTTCCGCAGAAAACTGGCATTGCAAGAGTTTCTTCCATAAAATCTCTATAGACGTTGAGCATCTTTATAGTTTCTTCCATCGCCTCTTCTTCGGTTGCGTGAACTGTATGACCTTCTTGCCACAAAAATTCACTTGTACGAAGGAAAGGACGAGTGGTCTTTTCCCAACGCATAACGTTACACCATTGATTCATTATAACTGGTAAATCTCTATAAGACTGTATCCATTTAGAATACATAGTTCCTATAACCGTTTCGCTAGTAGGACGAATTGCAAGCGGTTCTTCAAGTTTTGCGCCACCTGCGTGAGTAACAACCGCAACTTCGGGCGCAAAGCCCTCAACGTGTTCTGCCTCTTTAGTAAAGAAACTCATAGGGATAAGCAAAGGGAAATAAGCGTTTTGAGAGCCTGTTGCTTTAAAGCGAGCGTCCATATCTTTTTGAATATTTTCCCAAATAGCGTACCCGTAAGGACGGATAACCATAGTGCCTTTTACAGGGCCGTAATCAACAAGTTCAGTCTTTAAAACTACGTCAGTATACCATTGCGCAAAATTTTCGTTAATATCTGCAACTTCTTTTACAAATTGTTTTTCAGCCATAATCAATCTCCGAGTATAATTTGCCATTATTTATTTGTTCTTATTATATCAACAATATTAAAATATATCAAGTTTTTTTATGAATATTTGCAGAAAAAGGCTTGAAAAACAAACGCACTTGCTATATAATATATATTGTATTGCGTTATCGGCTTTGATTTCGGTGCGGTATAAATCTAAACGCAACCGCGTTCCGATAAGTCGAATAAATATTCATGGAGGATTTATTATGGAAGACGTAAAGCAACTTACAATTAACGCCATTAGGGTTCTTTCTGCTGAAGCAATCCAAAAGGCAAACTCCGGACACCCCGGTCTCCCTCTCGGCGCGGCTCCTATCGGCTACGCTGCGTTCACTAATATGACTTTCAACCCGAAAGACACGGCGTTTGACAACAGAGATAGATTCGTTCTCTCTGCAGGTCACGGTTCTATGCTTGACTACGCGCTCTATTATCTTTTCGGTTTTGGTCTTACCAAGGAAGAACTTATGAACTTCCGTCAACTTGGTTCACGCACTGCAGGACACCCTGAATACGGTGTATGCCCTGGCGTTGAAACTAGCACTGGTCCGCTTGGACAAGGTATCGCAAACGCCGTTGGTATGGCTATTGCAGAAAACTATCTTGCTGAAAAGTTTAATAAAGAAGGTTTCCCTATCGTTGACCACTACACTTACGCTCTTTGTGGCGACGGCTGTATGCAAGAAGGTATTGAAAACGAAGCAGCATCACTTGCAGGCGCTCTTAAACTTGGCAAACTTATCGTTCTTTACGACGATAACGATATCACTATCGAAGGCGACACTGATATAACCTTTACCGAAAACGTTGGCAAACGCCACGAGGCTATGGGTTGGCAAGTTATCAACGTTAAAGACGCTAACGATATCGGTGCACTCAACCGCGCAATCAAAAAAGCAAAGGCTGAAAAAGAAAAGCCCTCACTCATCATCATTAAATCACTTATCGGTTACGGCTCACACCTCGTAGGTAAGGCTGCTTGCCACGGCGCACCTCTCGGTGAAGAAGGCGTTGCAACCTTGAAGAAAAACCTCAACTGGACTTGCGAACCGTTTGAAGTTCCCGAAGAAGTATTTAAGCATTGCAAAAAGTTTGCTAACAAGGGTAGAAAGGCTCAAAGGGCTTGGAAAGCAATGTTCAAGGCTTATGAAGAACAATACCCCGAACTTGCAAAAGAATATATTTCTTGGAAGAAGAGAGAATTACCCGACCTTGCTAACATTGAAGAATTGTGGCAATTTGAAAAGGACGACGCATCACGTGGATACGGCGCAACCGTTCTTAACAAACTTGCAAACTACGTACCAAACCTTATCGGTGGTAGCGCAGACTTGGCACCCGCTAACAAATCTAATATGAAATCTCGTGGGGATTTCTTACCCAACGATAAGAGCGGTTCTAATATGCACTTTGGTATTCGTGAACACGCAATGGCGGCTATCGTAAACGGTATGTATTTACACGGCAGTCTTATTCCCTATTGCGCAACGTTTGCAGTTTTCTCTGACTATATGAAAAATGCTATGCGTATGTCTGCAATTATGGAATTGCCCGTTACCTATATTCTTACGCACGACTCCATCGGCGTAGGCGAAGACGGACCTACTCACCAACCTATCGAACATCTTGCAGGTCTTCGTGCAATGCCTCATATGAGAGTTTATCGTCCTGCTGACGGTAGAGAAACTGCTGCGGCTCGGATTAGCGCATTGAAAGGTAAAGACCCCTCTTGCTTGGTTCTTTCACGTCAAACGTTGCCT
Source organism: Clostridia bacterium (assembly GCA_017399035.1). Taxonomy (GTDB): domain Bacteria; phylum Bacillota; class Clostridia; order Christensenellales; family Borkfalkiaceae; genus UBA1259. The sequence continues at coordinate 14,180 of JAFQEM010000019.1, forward strand.
ATGCTTGAAGGTACTGGCAAAAACGCATTCAAGGGTGGATATATCCTTTGCGACAGCAACAAGAAAACCCCAGACGTTATTCTCATTGCAACTGGTAGCGAAGTAAATCTTGCAGTTTCCGCAAAAGCAGAACTCGCTAAACAAGGCGTTGACGCTAGAGTTGTTTCTATGCCTTGCGTAGAAGACTTTGAGGCTCAAAGCGAAAAATATAAGGAAAGCGTTCTTCCCTCTAGCGTTCGCGCAAGAGTTGCAGTTGAAGCAGGCTCTCCTATGTGTTGGTATAAGTACGTTGGTATGGACGGAAAGATTATCGGTATGGAAACGTTCGGTGAATCTGCTCCTGCTAAAAAGTTATTTGAAAAATACGGCTTTACGGTAGAAAAAGTTGTTGAAGCAGCACTTTCAGTTGTTAAATAATTAAAAATATTCAAATAGAAAAGGTAGATTTGATATCAAATCTACCTTTTTTTGTTTGGTTATAATTTTTTAAATTCCATTTATTCTTTCCCTTTTTTATCTTCCTTTACGTCGGCTATTCCTGAAAGAATTACCGCAAATAGCGATATTAAACCGCCACAAACAAAAGAAAAAGTTAAAACGTCCATACCCGATATAACTGATATTATACCAGTTACTACTGCGGAAAAGGGCATCAATATAGATACGGCGGTTGCGCTGACGTATTTCATTGCGTACGTTCTTAAAAACCAACAAAGAACGTTAGACACAAGCGCCAAAACTACTATCAAGCATAGCCCACCTATATCAAAACTGAATTTAATTGCCTCTATCGGCGCGCCGTTAATCTTTACTAATGACAACAAAAATGCTGAAATAAAAGATATTATAGTACCTGACCATTGTTGTATCAAAAGATATAAGAGTGTATCTAGTTTTTTAATACATACGCCAGTATACGCTATATTTACACCATACAAGACACCCGATAGTGCACATAACAGTTCACCCTTTCCAAAATAAAAACTGCCACCGCCAAAGGTCATACCGCTTAAAACAAACGCGCCGACTAAACATAAAACACTTGCGACAACAGTCAAAAAACTTGGCTTTTTTCTTACTGCAATAAACAATAAAATAGGAACCACAACAACTGACAAATTTTCTAAAAAAGCGTATTTAGTGGGCGTTGTATAAAGTAAACCTATTTTTTGCAACAATGATGCTAGCGATAAAAAAATACCCGTAGGAATTGCGTATTTAAAATACTCTTTATTTAAATTTTTCAACCGTTTTATGCAGATAAAAGTTAAAGTTATTGCAGAAACAAGCGCAATTACGGCAGAACGAAAAGCCGCCGAATAGTTTTTATTTAGAATAAAATTAAGTGGTGGCGAAGACCCCCATACGAAAATAACGAAAATCAACATCAAATAAGCAATAACTTTTTTATTCTTTAACAAGTCTTTTTTCATAGCGTCCTCCTTAAACCTAAAATATTATAGCATTTTTATTGACAAATGAGAACCGACAATTTATAATAGGGGTGTGAAAAATTTTCATAAGAGGTTTTTATGGATACCACAAGAATAAAAGCGTTTTTATTAGCCGTTAAATACGGCAGTTTTTCTAAAGCGGCAGAAGAACTGTCTTACACACCGTCTGCGCTTTCACACATTGCCGACGCAATAGAACTTGAAGTGGGGTTAAAAATTTTAAAACGCACGTATAGTGGAATTAGTCTTACGGAAGACGGCAAAATTATATATGAAAAACTTAACAATATAGTTGAGGCGGAAAACAATCTTTTTAAGGCTGTTGAAACTCTTAAATGCGACGATAATCAACTTATAATAGGCGCATATTCAAGTATTTCTAAATATTTACTGCCCGATATTATTAAAAAATTTAAGACCGCTTATCCTAAAACACAAGTTAGCATTAAAGTTGCAAACGATTTGCGAGATATGTTAAGCGGTGGAAAAGCCGACGTTGTTTTTGCGGACACCAAACTTGAACACGCTTCGTTTGTAAGCATTATGACCGACCCGTTTGTAGCAATAGTTCCGCACGACTTATTCCCTCACCGCAAATGCGTTGAGCGTGAAGAACTTTACGGATTACCTTACATATCACACAGCGAAAGTGTTTTGAGAAAATATTTTGACGAAAATAAATTTAAGGAAATTATTAAATTTGACTCTGTTGACGACGAATCGATAATATCTATGGTTAAAGAAAAAATAGGTATTGCAGTTCTTCCCTTTTTAACAGTCAACAATGAAAAATCAGTAAAAATATTAAAATTAAAACCCGAACTTTCAAGAAATTTAGGATTTATTTATAAAAACGATAACTACCAAAAACCCACCGTAATAAAATTTATAAACTTTATCACTAAAGAATATTTGTCTAATTCACGCAGATAAACGCTAAAAACACAAAACGGTTCAGAAAATTCTGAACCGTTTTTATTAAAAATGAAAAACGGCGCGCTAAAATTTTAGCGCGCCGTTATAATTTATAATTAAAATCTTTGTTTTATACTTTCAAAAATAGCGTTTAAGGGGTTAGAAACAAAAAGTTTATCTAACTTAAAGAAACTGCCTTGCATTGCTTGATAAACACTTCCGTTTATACCCGTTGTCCAAGCGAGAATTTGGAATACAGTTAAAAGTATAACCGCCACACAGAAGAAGGCAAGCGCAACGCCCAAAACCTTGTTGATAACTTTCATCACTGGATTGTTTGCGCTAAACGCTTTATCAATAAGTTTTACGGCTAGTTTTCTTAATAGTTGAACGGCAAAGAATAAAGCAACCGCAAACACAATTAGGTCAAGCCTTATTTTAATAAGTAAATCGCATATAAAATTTTCGCTTGATGCAAGTGATTGATTTAAGTTTGTCAACGCCTCTTTCACAAAAGGCCAGTCTAGCACTACGCCAAAAAGAAAGTAACAAACGAATATTGAAATTATTTTACCAAAAATGCCTTTAGTGAAAAAATTAAGCACTTTTCCAAAACCGCCTAAAATTCCGCCCACTATACACAAAGCGCCCACGACAAGCACTATAATATCTATCGTCAACATAATTACTCCGTTAATCGTTAATTTTTTCTCTAAAACTGTTATAAGTTGCAAGAACTTCTGCGCTTATGCTTGGAGGATTTTTCTTAACTGCCTTTTCAAACATTGCTCTACCAACAGGGATAGGCGTGGTTGAGTTTGTTGCCATAAGTTGTTCAAGCGCAAGACGGCACGCCTCTTCAATAATACCGCAAATATCTGCAGACGAATAAGAACCACCGCCTAATTCTTGACCGTTAAAAGAAACTTTGGGTGCGCACGCTTGAGTTGTCATCAACATAATATCGTCGATTGAAACGTCGTCGGCAAGAGGTATACCTTTAAGTTTGCTTTCAATAATAGCACGCCTTGCCTCTGCGTCAGGCGGAGTTATATGTACCATATGAGAAAAACGTTTATATCTCAAATACGCAGGGTCTATTTGGTCGGGGCGGTTAGTTGCGCCTATTAAAATACGTTTTGAACCGTCAACACCAAAACCGTTCATTCTTTGTAAAAGTTCGGTGGTTACCGCAGACTTATAATCTTTAGTATCTGAAGTACGTTTGCTGAATATTGATTCGCACTCGTCAACGAAAAGTATTGCGCCTTCTTCACAAGCCTCAATATCTTGGAACAACTGCTTAACCGCTTGTTCTGATTCACCAACGTAAGACTTAAAAATATCTGCAGGCGTTACCACGAAAAGTGGTAGTTGCATTTTGTTTGCTATTGCCTCGGCAAACATAGTTTTACCCGTACCTGGCGCACCGTACATCAAAAGACCTAAACCACCTTGAATTTTATAATACTTTAAAATATCAGGGTTATCTGCCATGAACGCAAAAGACGCGATAAGGTTTTTTACGTCTTGTTGCCCCTTTATGTCGTCAAGAGTAGTTTTTGGAACTTCCCTTTTCATAATTGCGCCGTATCCCTCGGCTTTATCAAGACATCTCTTATGCAAATCTTTAAACTTTTCTTCTAAAGTGTCGTCGTTTGCGGCGCGTTCATAAATTTTCTTTGCTATATTTGCAGCGCGCATATATTCAACACGAAGTTCGCGTTTTTCTTCTGCGCTCATTTGATTTTTATCTTTACGCGTGCCTATTATTCCACGGATTTTCACCATTACGGCGTCAAAATCACCCTTGAGTTGGTCTATACTAACCTTTGCCTCTCCGTTATCTCCCTTTACGGGCTTACCTATTCCACTCATATCTTTCTCCATTTAATAATTATTAAAGAATATCGTCGTAACTTCCACCGTCTGAAGTTGCTGCGGCATATGATGCGCCAGAAGTTGCAGTACTTGGTGCAGACATACCCCTTTGAGCCCTTGCCTCGGCAAGTCTTCTTTGTGCCTCGCTAGGTTTAGAAGGTGCAACCGGTTGACCTTTTTTGTTGCCCTTTGCCCCAACTTTCTTAAACGCTTTGCCCATATCGTCAGCAAAACTTTCTAATGATTTAACCATATCGGTCATCATTCTATATTTAAAAAGCATTCCGTCAACCATTGCTTTCATTCTGCCTATGTTGTTTTTACGCGCTTTGCGTTGCTCGCGTTTCATTTTCATACGCGCGAAGAAACTATAAGACTGCGCAGAAACTTTTCTTGTGAGTTCACGGTCAAAGTTTACGCAAGAATCAAGGAAAGACATAGCCTCGGTTACGCATTCCATAGCCACGTTTACCGCTTCCATAGACTTCATAACGTTTTCCATTTCAACGCTTGCTTCATAAAATTTAGTTAAAAGCACAACTAGATAATGTTCGTTACCATATTGTTCTTCCACTTCAAGAATTTGATTAAGAAGTTGTTCTTGCTTATTCTTAAAGTCAATTTTGCTTTGCGCTTTTGCCTTTTCTAGCCTTTGCTTTTCCATTCTAGAATGCTCTTCTTTAATATCGTTTTGCAGAACGTTAAGGTCGTCCTGACGAAACCTTCTTTCATTTTCAGCCATTTTATTTTCCTCCAAAATAATGGTTATTTAACATATTTTTCTATCGCTTTTGCGATTAGTTTTCTTTCAGACGCATTGTTATCTACCCAGTCGTGTATATAAGTTCTTACGATATTCCAACCACGATTTCTCAAACTTTCAACGTATCTAACGTTGTAATCAATAAAATCCGTATTCCCTTCAACCGGTCTTTCGCACCACAATGCAAGTTGCGCTTGTTGCAAATCTTTTGACAATATTACTATAGGCAATTTTACCGAACCGATATTCATACCGCAATCAATAACAATTCGTTCTTTATCAATGCCCAAAGAAACAACGTAATCTGCCACTTGACGGATAAAACCTTTACTCTCTTCAAAAGACTTACCAACCCATTGCGCTTTTCCGCCCACGCTAAACCTTTCAACAGTTTTCAAATAGTCGCCTATAAACTTAACGCTTTCCCCAGTTATTTCTTCACTGCGAACGGAATGCAAAACCGTTACCGACGACTTTGCACGAGTTACCGCAACGTTGAAAATGCACTGACCTAATTTATCTTCGTTAAATCCTCTGTTAAGTTCGCCAAAAGATTGAACTATGCTACCCGTTTTGCTTTTTCCGTAAGTAATTGACAAAATAAGATGTTCACACTCTTGCCCTTGAACGGTTTCAATGGTTTTGAAAAATACAAGTTTTTCAGGCACGTCGTTAAAATTTCTATACGCTTTTTCAATTTTTGCCGACAACTCTTTATCTTTTGCGACCAAATTTTCAATAAGCGTTTTTTGTTCTTTACCGAAAGCAACGACACCGATTGACTGCGTCAACTCTTCTTTATTTACGTCGTAATAGCGCTCAAAAATTTCTTTAAATTCTTTTACGGCTTGCATTGCCTCTTGAACGTTAGCGCCACCGTCGCAACGCCCGTCAGCAATATAAACGTCTTTAAAGCCCAAACCATCTGCCTTTGGCAAGGTTGCAGGGAAAGTGCGCATATCGGGATAAAATCTCTCTTGTGAAAAAGATATAAGCGACTCAGTTTTACTTCTATAATGGCAAACGAATTTTTCGGTTGGGAAAGCGCAATTTTCTAGCGCTAAACTCAACACCGAAGTATTTTGCCCCAAAATTTTATATTCGCCGTCTTCACTCAATATCGCCTTTTCTGAACGTGATGTAAAGTGCCTTATAGGTGGCATTTGCCACTCGTCGCCGACAAGCACCACTTGTTTGGACCTAAACAGTACGGGTAAAACGGCAGTGGGTTCAAGTTGGCTTGCCTCGTCTATTATTACTATGTCAAAATTTTCATATTCTTCTCTACCGAAAAATACGCTTGCCGTAGACGGTGAGAGAATAAAACATTTTTTAAGTTTAAGTATTGCTCGAGCGCGCTCTTTGAAAAATCTTCGCAAGGTTTCGCCTATTGAACGCTCTGCCTTAAGAAAAGCAAAATCTGCATCGTCAGGGTTTATTCTAGACATACATTGATTTTCTATAACGGTAAGCGTAGCCTTGTCTACTGCGCTTGTTCCCTCAACGTATTCTTCATAACCACGGGTTGTTCTTTCGCCCCAACCGTTACGAGCCTCGCCCATAAGCGCTTGATAAAAACTAACCGCATAAAGATAAACCGAGCGTGTAAAAATTTGTTTAAATGAATTAACGCCCCTCTCTTTAACACCCAACTCAAACGGACGGAAAAATCTTTCAAGAGAATAGGTTTCACTTGAATTTAGAGTTATATCTAAATATTCGTTTACTGCGTTAAAAATATTTCTATCAGTGCTTTCGGCAATAAAAATTTCTAAATCACATAAATTTAAATTGAGCGGGCTTTTAGTATAGAAAGTGTGGAAATATTTACAGCCAAAACTTTCAAGTTTAACCTTGAGCGCGCTTATCTTTTCGGCAAGACCAAAGCCGTGCTTAAACGCCAAAGAACAGCACTTTTCTATAAGATTAAAATCCCCACCAAACGCTTTGTTTTTTGCAAGAGAATAACTTCCAACTATATTTTTTGCAAAATTCAAAAGGTTATCTGCTATCCGTTGTTCGCCAGTAACAGCGCAAAAACGTTGAACGATAGCGTTTAACTTCTCTTTTGCCTTTGCAACTCTATAAGATTTAACTAAATCAGACAAGGTATAATCTTCTGCGCAACTAGCCTTTACAACTGCCTTAAACGTTAAATCTTTACTATTTTCAAAATTTTCAACGTACGTTTTAGCACTTATACCAGAAAGAGATATTTTGTTTGCAAACGCAAATAGCGTTGATAATTCTTCATCAGTAAGTTTAAGCCTAAATTGCGAACAAGTTTTAACCTTTGCCTCTTTAATTGAGTCTAAAAGTGATAAAATTTGATGATATAAATTTACGCCTTCAACCACTTGCGCAAAATCAAGTTCTTGACCATAACCTAAATTTTTAAGTTTTGAATAAAGTTTTTTCGCCTTAAAATCAAAAACTTTTGGCGCGGAAACGTTTGTGTCTACGTAAGATTTTAAACTTTCGTAACCATCTATAATAACCGATAAATCTTGCTCGGATATATCTGAACTAAATATAGAATAAAACGCGTCGTTAGTTTGGGTAAGTTTATCTTCTAACTCTTTTATACTTTGAATTATCTTTTTCAAAGTGTCAATTCTACCGCTCTCATTTAACAAGTTGAGAATAGAAAAATATTCGTTAAATTTTATAAACTCACTCTTTTTAAGCGATAAATCTAACTTGCTTGCAGTTAGCCCGTCTGTATATTCTTCAATCGCATCAAAATCTATTTCAATATCTTTAACAAGGGGTTTTTCTTCTTTTAAATAGCACTCGTAAGCAAGTTTAACGCCGTCTATTATAGACGCGTTTTCTTGGTCAACAACCGCAGAGAGCAAATTTTCATCTATTTTATTTGACGAAATAAACTCTAAAACGTTTAACGGTAACTGCTTATAACCCTCAAATTCATTTTCAAAAATGCCCTTAACTTGTTCACAAACGGCATAAGCGTCTTTAACCGTGTCAGAATTAAACTCTAACGCGCTTTCAATATCCGCGCCGTCAAAATCGCCCTCGATAGGATACCACGGGCTTTTTATAAATCCGTGGTCAGCGCTAACTCTATCAAACCATTTGCCAGCATCTTCAACTTGGTTAGACAAAACGTCAAACTCTTCTTTAGTTAAATTGTATAAATCTTTAGGATGAGCAAAAGGTACGGTTTCCGCCGTATTTTCACACAAAACTTCTAAAGCGTCGTAATAACTACCTTGTAATATTTCTTTTTTACCATAAGTTACGTCTACGTAATTTTTTAGCGAACGAACGGCAGAATTTATTTGATTTAGCCCTACGTCTAACTCACCGTAAACCTTTGCAGAAGAAGAAAACTCTTTTCTTTCACGAAGTAGTTCGTTAAACTCTGCCCTTACGTCGTTCACGTTGAGTTTTGCGGCTTGAGTTTCCGTTTCACTATCTAGCAACATAACGAATTTGCGCAATTCTGGGGGTAATTTTGCAAACACTTCAAACATTGCCGCCGTTTTTTGTGATGACAACAATACCCGTTTATTTTGCGCCATAAGTGAAGATATAAGGTTAATAATGGTAAGCGTTTTGCCCGTTCCTGGTGGACCTTTTATAATAAGTGATTGCCCTGACGCAACCTTATTTACAATACGCTCTTGAACGCTATCTCTAGGCATTATAAACTGTGCGTTTACCTGTGGGAAAGAATTTTCGTCAATAGGCTCGCATTTAGAAAAAATTCTTTGCACTAGCGGATGCGAATAAATTTTTTCTTTATTCTTTTTTATATCGTAATACATGCACAGTTCGTCGTGATTATATTGAGCAATAGCCACAACGTTCTTTTCAAATTCAAAGGTGGTTTCTGCGCTTATATCTTGTCTTTTTTGCGAACGGACGTATTCTAAAACTTTAGAAAAATAACCTTCGCCATTGCCTAGTTTATCTAATTCAACGGGGCTGTCAATATCTATATTAAATCCGTTTGGATGAGGAAATTCTTCAACTATCTTTTCGCCCATATCTAAACGCAACTTTGCAAAAAAACAAGGGTTAAGATATATTTCGTCGCCTACGAATTCAACGTAAACTGGTGAAGTTTTTCCACCCGAGCGAACGAGTTTAATAGGGAACAAAATGAGCGGAGAACTAACTTCTTTTAAAGAAGAATCTTTGCAAACGGTTTTCCAACGAATTGCGCCCACGCTTAAAAATAAAGGATTGTTGCCCTTTAACGCCAACTCTTTATATACGTTTTCTATGTATTTACGCAAAGCGGTTGAATCTTTATCGCCATAACCGTCTTGCCAGTCAAAGTCATTTAAATCTTTGCCTAAAATTTGCTCTGAACCACAAACTTCGCTACTTCCACGCAAAACCGTGTTGCCAGTTTTGCCATAGCGAGAACAAATCACTTCAAGAGCGTATTTTGAAAGGTTTTCCGTTTGGTTTCGGCTTAAAAAATACGTTTTTGAAATATCCCCTGCTTTTAGGTCTATAAGTTTATTTTTGTCAACGTCGTTTACGTGCAGAAGGTCTACGGTAAACGCCTCAATATTATCGCTGATTTTACTCATAATTTACTCCCAGTCAACCAAATGCCAATGCCCCGTGCTTTGCATAATACAATCTTTTGCAAACGCTCTAGCATCACTCTCGACGACTTGCACCCTATAAGTTACGCCGTGAGAACTGCTTTTATAATTGCTAAAATTATAATCCCACTCGGGAACTCTATACTCGGTAACGCCCAACTCTGCCCAGTGCCACTCTTGCCAACCGTGATGTTGCAAAGTGTGTTGAAATGCGTGATAACACTCGTGGCAAACTGCGTCGATTGCCCAGTCAAAACTGTTACAGCAATCTTCTCTATAAATAATTCGCTTACCACCGTCGCAACACATTCCGCCTGCGCTTTTATCTTCCCACTTATCCACGGGAATAACTTCAACTTGCGGATGATATTCGTTGCCAAGAAGATGCGAAATTAAACTTGTTGCGTCGGATAACCTTGCAGATTTTTCGGCTGTGGGTAAGCCTTGCCATACAGACTGGTCGTCGCCCGCAATACAGCAATATTTAACTATTAAACCACACTTAACGAAAAGATTTGCATTGAGGGCAAGAATTTTTCTAATATTATTTGGATTGACCGATTTAACCGTGTCGTAATCAAATTCCCCACGAGTTTTTTCCACTGCGCGCCCTAGTTGAAGATTTATCCAACCAACGTCTATAAACTGCGCTTGCGTGGGTAAATTTCTTAAATAAGATTGCGCTTGTGAATAGTGCGAATCTGAAATATCTTTAGCCACACTCTTCCAGTCTTTACCCTGCACGAAGAGTGAAACGGCGGTATTCAACCCCACAAAGCCCATAAAGGGCATATTTTTTTGCACAAACGAATATTCCGCCCCGTTTATCATACCCTTTTGCTCTAACTCTTCAATAGTTGCGTTATAGTTGGGCATTGTTAGATATTTATAAGAGACGTCAAGAGCGTCTAACCCTTCGCAATCGTTTGCAATTTGGTAGAGAACGTCGTATACCTTTCTATCGCCACGCTCGTCTTCTATAATAATAGAGTTTCCGTCTTTTGCAAACTTTAACAAAGTGCTTAACAATAAATTTTTATTTTCGTCGTGATAAGAACTAACGCCGTATAATAAAATGCTCAACTTTCTATCTGCAAACTCATTGAACGCATCTATTATAAACTGCTCGTCTTTTCCAGAAAAAACGGAAACGTGCATAGAAATAAACGACAAAGAGTAGGCTTTTTCATACGCTTTGCAAAATAGCAACACCTCGTCACGCAATGGCGACATTATAACTATTGCATTTGCCTTGGTTGCGCTTTTATCAGGAAGAGAGGGTTGATAATCAAAAAACTTTAAGCCGTTTTCTTGGTCAAGAGTTTTTGTGTGTGTTTTAAAAAACTCGTCGTTGACAGTACCACGCAACTCTTTTATAGCGTCGTTTGTCCAGTCTACTATATCTTGCAAATCACAAAGCGCGTTTTTCTTAAAATCTTCACTTTTAACCTTTTCGCCAAAAACGTTTTCAGTTGAAGGTAAACTTTCAAGTTGTTCAATACGTTTTAAGAAGTTATCTATAAAAGATTGTAAAACGCTAATTTCTGGCGTGGTAGGGTTGCCGTTTTCATCACGCACTTGATAAATTGCGCTTTCTGCGCCGTCCATAACGCCGTGAATATGTTTAGCAATTTGAATTAAATTTTGAATTAGAGCAAGTGTTTTTGCATAACCGCTTTGCTCTGCCTTTTTTTCAATTTCTTCTAAATAAGAAATCAACGAAGAATAGTCTTCTTCTAAATAACCACCGCAAAAATATTTGTGCGCCCTTGCCTTTGCGCCAACTCTATAAAGAAGGGCTTGTGCGTCTTCACGATTTTTTGGGTTGGGTTGCATATTAGTTAAAATGTTTTCTAACTCTCTTTCGCCCCTTTCTAGCGCATCAACTTCAACGCTTAAATGATAAACTTTGTTTACTGCATTTATCATATCGGGAATATTTACAAACACAAGGCGCACCTCCTTTAATTTATTTAAGTAGTTTTAACTTTTATCTATCTTCGTCGCCCAAAACGAAACGTATATTTTCTTCAGACGTATTTACGTTTTGCTCTTGCTGAACGGTATTTTCTTGAGGTTTTTCCATAGACTGACCAAGCAAATTAGCAAGGTAATCGTCTTGCTGTTGTTGTTCTTTTTCCACAACGGTTGGGTCTTTTTGCATTGATGCGCGCCTTTCCATTCTTGCCTCTTTTCTTCTTTGATTGCGAAGTTGACGCAAGTTTCTTCCACCTTCGTTGACAACTCTGTCGCGTTCTCTTCTCTTTTCTTTAACTTTGTCAAGGATAGTTTGAACGTCAAGCACGTAATCTATATCACTTTCGCTACCTGCGCCACGCATAACTTTAGTTAACCTTGCAAAATCTAATTCTTCACCTATGATAGACAAATAAATGGGGTCTGCGCGATATTGCAAAATTTGTTGATTTAACGATTCTAAAGTTGCAAGTACCTTACCCGTAGAACGCTTATCCGATTTAGCGTCTTCAATATCCATTTTAAGTTCTTCAATATCTTCGTTAAGGTCTTCAACTTGCTCGTCGATTGCAATACACTCGTCGTAAAGGTCTTGCTTTGATATTTCGCCGTTTTGGAACTGTACAACCAACTCTTTTTTCTTTGCAGAAAGAGCAGTTTTTTCGTCTTTTTTAGCCTGCAATTCTTTTTCGGCATCATCAGTAGATAACGCGTGTGTTTGCATAGCGTTTTTATAGTCTTCAAGGTTGTTCATAAAGATGTTTATGTCGTTTATAACAGATTCTGACTTGGCAATCATACCCAAGTTATCGTCTTTGTAAACGATTTCGTTTATATCTTTAACTTTATTGCTCTTAACGAACAAACCAGTTTTAACGGCTGTGTGAACGTTTTTCCAACTTTTTGCGTGTTCTAAAGCCTTGTCTAAAATTTCAAGGTCAGTTTCGTCGTGCATTTTATCAGAAACAACGTCTGACCACTCTTGCAATTCGCCGATAATAACTTTTGCGTGCTCTAATGCGTCGGTAGTAGAAACGTCGGTAACGTCTTTAAGCACTTGCTTAATTTCGTTAAGTTTTTCGTTACCTTTAACGAGAATATGCTTACGGTCAGAGGCAACGTCCATACCCAAAAGCACGTTTGTGCCTTTTATGTAAGTGTTGATATGCTTATTAACTTCGCCAACCATATCAAACTGGTCTTCTTTAACCTTAACGCCCCTGTCAACTTCCTTGTTGATTTTTGCAAGTTCGGCAGACAATTTATCATATTTTTTAGCCTTTTTCTCTTCGCAAATTCTAACCGCCATTTTAGTGAGTTTAGTTATACCAGCCTTTAAATCACCACTAAAACCGTTATTTATGCCGTATCTTACCAAACTGTCAATATGCTCTAAATTACTTTTCATAAGCCCGTCAAACTCTGCAATGCAACCGTCCTTTTCAACGGTAGCAAACTCGGGCGGAAAACTAATTCCGTTGCTACTTAAACACCCTATAATATTTTTAATATCCATTATTCATCTCCTCCGCAAATTTTATCAATTAACATTTCTACACATCTTTCGATATTGTTACCTTTTTTATACATTACGATATCGTCGTCGTAAAACAAATATTCTTGCGCTGAAAAATCTATCAACCTGCAAAGTTGCTCGTAATAATTCTTTGCAAATTTTGCGCCTGCCTTTTTGATTTGCCCACCGCTCAAATATTGATGCTTACCGTGCGTATTAAAGAAGTAAAGATAAACGTATTTTTCATCTTCAATACCCGACAATATCTCTTTTGACTTTGCCTCGTTGGGGAAGTTTATAAAATATCTATCTTCACGCTCTTTGGTTATAATTCCATTTTCATCACAATCAAGATATCTTATTTCTAACCCCTTGGTTATAAACTTAAAAAGTTCTGGCTTTTTATCTTTTTTGTCTTTTTTAAACTCAAAAAGGCTTTTAAGTTCCGCACCGCTCAAAAGGAATAGTCCACAGAGTGGGGCGCGCGTTTTATTAAAGCATTTTGCTAGCACCGCATAAACGTTTTTAGTGCGACTGCCCGCGCTCTTTTTATCATTTTTGCCACTGACGTTAAGGTCGCCGTAAAGTGTGGTTAAACGCTGTTTGTTCTTTTCATAATCAAATTTATCAATACCTTTAAGCGCTCTAGAATAGTTTGAATAAAGACGCAATAGCGCAATGCCTGCAGAGCGTTTTAAGTCTTCAAATTCTTTATTTGAAATAGGCTTAACACCGTCTTCGGTTTTAACTGAAAGGTCGGGCGAATAACATAGCGACGCATAGTAATCAAACGCCATACGAATTCTATCGTTTTCACTTCTAACTGCCTCTAAATAATGCTCGTTATAAAAGCCCATACGATAAACTGCTTTTGGGTTACCTGCCTTTGCGCTTTTGCTACAATTTTCAATAGCGCAATCAAGCAACTCTTCAGGCTGTAAGTTAAGCGGTGGTTGGTCGCCTTGGTCATAAGACTTTGGCGACAAATATCTAAAAAAATATAGTTCTGACAGATTAAAAAGTTCTTGATTTTCCGCCGTCAACTTAAAGTCCGCAACAACCGACAACTCTCTTTTGCAATGCGGGCAAACTAGCGCGCCGTTAAAAAGTTCAAGTGGCGCGGTAAATTTCTTTGCGCAATTTGTATAAGTACACTTCATAATTAACTCCTTGTGTGAGTAAACAACTGATTATTCTATAACTTCGGGAACTTGTGGAACTATAATAGTAACTTGGAAAGTTTCAACGTCTGCCTTATAGTTGCCGTTAGATAAAATTGCAGTTATAGTTACGATATGTTCGCCAGCAGGAAGACTATTAACGTCTTTACTAAATTGACGATTTATTCTAACGTCATCTCCGTTTACCGTTCCTGAAACAATTTCGGGCAACGAATAAGATTTAAATTCTTCTTTAGTAAAGGTTGTTTTAGTGCCCCAGTCAAGCGTAACCACTCTCTGCTCTATTGTATAAGTGCCGTTTATCGAAGTGATATTATAATTACTGTTGATAGACGTGCAAGTAATGTTATAAGTGCCTACGCTAGAAGTTTCGGTTACGAAATGCTTTAAGACATAGGGCATATCATCTTCAAACAAACTTCCACTAGTAACTTGCGCCGTTGCAGGTTTTTCTTCTTCTCCGTAAACGCTTGAGAGATTATCTACGGTTACGGTAATATTTCTTTTTTCAACGGTCAAAGTGCCTTTTATAGTTTGAATTTCATAGTTAGCAAGCGTGTAACTACCTTGTTGCGTAAACACAATATCATATTTACCTACGTTGCCACCTTGAATGTAATTGCAAATTAACGTGGGCTTTGTGCCAAAAAGACTTTCGTCTTCAGCCTGAACGAACCCAACGTATTCAATAGTCAACTCTGGCACTTGGTCGCCATAAGTAATTGTTTTATCTTGTGCATATAAAGTTAGTGGCGCTTTCTTTACGGTAAATTGCATTTTATAATTTTCGGGTAATTGATAGTTATTAGCCTTTAAACCGTAAATTGAAGTAACTATAACTTCATAATTACCTGCCTCACACACTTGGCTTATGCTTAATATGGGGCTACAATCGTCTCCGCTAATAACGTCGTTTAACTTAACCGCTATGTCTTGAGTTAAACCGTTATAAGTAAGATTATTGTTTGTTATTGCTGGTGTTATAGACTTTTTATTTATAGTAAACTCGCAAGTTGAGTATACGCCACTAATTTCATAGTTGCCGTTAGAAAGTCCACTAGGCAGACCCTCACCAGGGCTTTGTGTGGTTGCAGTGTAAGTTCCTGCATCGGTTTGTTTGCCGTATACATAAATAGAACATCTATCAGTTCCCACTAAACCGCCGTCAGCAATTCTTGCCGTTGGCAAACGTTCACTTCCGTTATAAGTAAATTCGGTGTTAGACCAAACGATATCAACAAGTTTTGGTTTTATAACGAAAGGACGAGTGGTTTCAGCGCCATCTGCAAACTTATAGTTTTTATCTTTTATAACCGCAGTTGCCGTGTGAGTGGGGTTGCCCGCATTGTTTGCATTGATTTCCCAGCCAACACCTTGTTGTATTATGCTACCATCTGTATCAACTTTGCCGTAAACCCTTTCTACTTGCGGACCTTGTAACTGACCGTTATAAGTAAACTCTGTTTCGTCATACCACTCAACCGTTATTTCACGTTGACTAATGGTGTAAGAACAAGTTGGATTTTCTAAAGCGTAATTCATAGACGGCAATAACCATTGCTCGGGGTCAATAGTTGCGGTTGCTTGATAAGCCGTTCCGTTATTTTTTTCGGTTGCGTCTTTTCCGTTACCACCAGTAATTGTCAACTCAAAATAATCTCCGCCAACAACCCCCGTTGGTGTTGCCGTTACGTTCTTTTCAGTTCCGTCGTAAACTAAATTTTCGTATCCTGACCACTCAAGTTGGATAACTTTTTTTGCAATGTTTACACTTGCCGTTTGATTGCTTGCTATTTCATAAAGTTCACTGCATAAACCGGTAAGTTCTAACCTAAACTTATAATTCCCTGCATTTTTAATGGTTCTTTCAAACGACGCAACTTTTTGACCATCGTTCATTTGCATTTCAACGGTAATATTATCGTTATTTATAACGTCAGATTCAACGTAACTTGCTTTTACCGTTTGTTCTTCTCCGTTATAAACAAAATTTTTCTCTTTGCCGTTGCCATACACTTCCCCCGGCAAAATCCACTCGTTAAAGTTAAGCGGTTTTTTGCCTATATTTAAAGTTATATCTTTATAACTTTCAGAAGTTAAACTTGTTAGCGTGCTAGAAGACGCTGTTACCCTTATTTCATAATTTCCTGCGTCACCATTTTCAAGAGCGGGGCTGATATTTGTTTTAGTATATTCGTTTGAGTTGGGTTGGTCTGCCACCGCATTACCAAAGTGTTTCCAAACGTAAGATAATTCAATGCCTTGGGTAGGCGCAGTTGCATCAACCGTAAACTTTGCAGTATCGCCGTAAATATAAGAGTTCTTATCCAACCTTAAGTCGGTTATAACGGGCGCGTTGAGTTTCCAAACAGGGCTAACCGTAACGTCTTGATTAAGAATATTAGTTAGTTTAGTAAATTCAGTTTTTTCCGTTCCCGTAGTTTTATATTCCCAACCGTCTAGGGTAAAGCCATCACGAAGAGTAACTTCACTTAAAAGGTCAAAGGGGTCAGAACCAACAACGTAACGAACGCCGTCAATTTTAAAAAATTCTGCGTCTGCAGTTGCAATGTTGTATAAAGTGTCGTTGCAAACGCTGTCAATGGTAACTTTATATATAGTTTCAAAGTGAACGTTTACGTTAGATAAATTGCCGTTTACACTTTGACCTAAAATACTTTCTTCACCGTCTTTTAGCGGACACAAAACCTTACCGCGAGAAAGATTGTTTATAAGAAAATCTTCGTATGCTTGCGCATCTGAATCGTTAAAACCTTCAACGTAAGAAACACCAGACGCGTGTTGCGTAAGATTGAAAGTATCTCCCTTTTTGCCTATCCAAGTTTTTATAGGTTCAAAATTTGAATATTCAATATCTTGATAAGTATAATCAAAAGTTATGTAAACTTCGTTATCTGCAAGTCCGTCGGGAACAATCATATTATAAAGGCTCATATAGTTGTCTTTATAATCGTTTTTAATCTCTTTTGCAAAACCTATAACGCGCTCTTTAACCGCATCAATTTCACTTTTATCAACAAAAACTTTCAAGTTGTCGTTTATGTTATTTAGGTAAGTGCTGTTCAAAATTTTGAATTGCGTTCCACAATCAAGATAAATTTCTTTAATTGATTTATCTTCAAAGAAATCGCCGTAAACACCAGTAACCTTTTGACCGTTAAATTCTTTAGCAATAGTTACTTTATCACCCTTTGCCTCGGCAATAGGTTGCGCAACGTAACCTTTATCAAGTTCGCTATAAACGTATCTAACCGTTCTAAACCCAACTTCGCCTTGACCAAACACACCGTTCTTTATTGCGTAACCAAAATAAAAACAAGAGATAAAAACCAACAACGCAGTAAATAGAAAAGCGGTTATTTTAAGCGTGCCACCTTTCTTTGCGCCGTTGCTTACGCTAACTAAAAGCGATATGCCCGACACAATGCGGAAAACGGCAAAAATTATCATTGCCAAAAGATAAAAAAGTTCAAGGTTAAGAACTAAAGTTAAAACACCACAAACCAACACGGATACGCCAACGTATACGAGCGGTAAAATTCTGCTATACTTAAACCTAAAGTTAGACGCTATTACGCCGACAAACAAACCAAGGTCGAACACGGTTATTAAAAACACCGCAAGCCCTGCCGTAAACGCAAGCCCGCCCGCCATAAGCAATGCAGTTAAAACTACGTCAACAGCCAAAATGGCTATTACCGTTGCATATATAAAAAATTTGTTACTTTTAAGCCTTTCTTTCAAGACTGAATTATTAACGTTTGCCATAACACCCTCCGCCTATCTCGTCAATTTGCGTGGCTTATCTATATAACCTTTTTCACGCACGGCGAGTTTATTGAATACGTATTTGTTTTGACCGACGTTGAAAAGCACAAGTTCGTCGTCTTCAACACCGTATTTTTTCTTAAATAACCCAAACAGCCTTACTGCAAGTGGTAAAACGCCTTTGTATGCTCGATAAACCGCTTTTGCCTCGGGGGAATCCTCAGAATTTTTCAAACTCATACAAAGTGGGCAATGCTTGCCGTTTTTCATAACTGAAGTTGAAAAATATCTTCCGCAAGTTTTACACTTAACAACACCGCCTATAAGTTCGTCTTTGGGGTCAACCAAATCCATAACGTCTTTAGCAAAGAACATATCGGGTGTGTATCTCTTTTCCCCAGAAAGTGAAGTGTAAACAACTTCGGGATAAGGACAATCGCTACATTTGAACGATTTTACACCGTCTGACGTAACTTCAAACACTTGCGAACGGCATTTTAAGGTTTCACAACCAGTTCCACGCGCAGTTTTTGGGCAAACGACATTAAAGAAGTGATTTGCTAGGTCGCTATAAGTGATAATTTCTTCTTTTTCTTCTTGAGTTAAACCTAAATTGCCCGATAACGGATTTAACGTAACCGTTTTTTCAACACCGTCAACAAAATAAGTTATTTGGTTTCTATCAACCAACTTTTCACCCTGATTACAGTTAAGGCAATCTATGGTTAAGTTGTTATTTATACCCATAACAATTTTGAGCATAGGCGAACCTGCCAAATGCGCCTCGTAAACGAACGCGCTTGCTTTTATGTGGGTTATATAAAGCAAGTCTACTCTGGGGCATTCAAGTTCAATCGCCTCGTGTGAAAGTTGAGCAAGCATATTGTTTACGGCAACTTTATCCGACTTGTCGCTAAAACATAAATAATCTGCAAAATTGCGCTTTTCGTCGTTAATAAGACCGTCTATTGCATTGAGCGTTACGTCAATTACACCGTCCCCACTCAAAATTCCGTTCTCTTTAACGTCTTCGGGTATAATTTCGTTTAAGTTGCTGTCAATATCTTCCGCCGCCACACCTTTAATAGGCGTCATAACTCTGCCCGACTTATTAAAATAAACTTTACCAAGTATAGGTAACGACGCACCAGTTCCGCCAGAGAGTTCTATTCTCATTGCAACGCCGTAAATATCTTCTATCACTTCTTCGTCTGCCACCTCAACTAAATTTAATTTCTTGTTAAGGGTGGGATAAAAGTTTTGTGTTAAATTATCTATAATTTCTTTTGCGGTTTGAAAGGCGTTTTCTTTTTCGGCTTTAGTTCTTGCCTGTTGCTGATATTCAACAACCGAATAACGCTTATGATATTCAATACCAACCGTTTCAATAAACGAAGTCCATATAGCGTTGTCGTTTTCTACGTGTTCACCACGCAAAGCCTTAAACCACGTTGCGCCGTCTTTAGTGAACGCGTGCTTTACAGCCTCGCTCACCTTTGATGCAGACGTAGAAAGTTCATATTCGTAAACGCCGTCGTTAATAACGTTATTTTGAATATACCAACCCAAACCGTCAAAGCAACCACCGCGGATAAGTTCGCAGATGCTTTCAAACGCTTTGGCGTATTCATTACCTACGTAAATGTGTTTCTTTGCCATTTTAACCTTTAACCTCTTTAATCCTTATCCTTGTCGTTTGCTAATATAGCCTGTATCTGAGCAACCTTGTTAGTTTCATTTATTAGGTTGGTACAGAAAGATTTTCCGCCGTCTTGCTGATAATCGTAAGCCGAACGGATATAAGTTTCAAACGTTCTTGCCACAACGGGTTTTAATATTCCCTTTGCGCCGTTGCTTGCGCACACGGGGCAGTTTGCTTCCCACTTTTCATTGAACTCAACTACGTGCGGTTTGGGGAAACAAGTTGCTTCCGAACAGGTCATACAACCTTTAATACCTTCCGCCCCACTACGAACACGGCACTTTTGATGACATACGCCCGAATAAGAACAGTTATCACACAATTCTTCTAAATCTGCGTCGGTTGCCGACGGATTTTCTTTATAGTAGTTAAGCGCCTCACACTTGCCTTTAAGCGGTCCGCTAATAAACCTTTCACAATGCGATATTGCGCATATCTTTCTACAATAAAGTTGCCTATCGCCCTTGACGCCTGCGTTACACATAACACCGCTACCAGTGCTGTTTACTGCAAGACAGTAATATTGACCGCCGTCGTCGGAATTTTGTCTTTTAATAACGCTACCGCAGTTATCACACTTAACTTCGTTGCCGTTGATTTCAACCATCAACATACCGCGTTGGTTCTCTAGACGACATTTTTCGTTATCGCTACAATAAATTTCGTCAAGGTCGTTTTTCTTAAACGCCTCGTAATCTTCTTTAGACATAAGTTTAACGTTTCCACAAGCGGGGCAACGTATGGTAACCATATTGTCGTTGTTACTGCCCGCAATAATAGCAGCATCACCGCTGTTACTAGTCATCAAACCTATTCTTGTAAAATACATCAACACGTAACCTTCTAGTTTACACATATCTGCAAACGAATAAATGACTACGTCGTTTTCTTGACCCAAACGGAAAATACGACCTATGCTCTGTTCCATACCCAAGGGGTTAGGCGTAACTTGGAAGTTGACTATAACGTTACTCTTTTGTAAGTTTGCGCCTTCAGTAAATGCGTTTGTAGTAACCACCAAAATAGCGTCGTCCGTTTGATTAAACTTCATTTCTATCTTCGCTTTATCCGAATTGTCGCCAACTATAATTCTATTTTTATATTTAGCGTCAGCGCGCAATTCTTCAAGCACTTGTTCGTAACACCTTTCACTCTTTTTAACGTCGTAATCAAAGAATACTATAACTCTGTCTTTTTTATATTTATCAAGAATTTTCTTTAATTCCGCCATCTTTTTATCAAACACGTTTTGACCGTCAAATACGGGGCGGAAAGATAAGCCAACGTCGTTTGAACTTGAACCGATTGCGGTATTTTGCATACCACGCATCTCTTGCCAGTAGAAAGTCATTGAATTTTTCTTTAAGAAACTTTCGTCTTCTAACCCGAAAGAGTGAAGTATTCCGTTTCCACCAAAGAATAAATCTGCATACGCAAGATTATACGACATATTGCCCTTATGCTCTTGAACGTATTCTGAAATTGAATATTGAGAATCTTCGGTTTTAATTGCGCCGTCGCCGTCCATATCGTCTACGACAAGCGTAACCGTTTTATTTGCCATACCCGTAATTTCAATTTGCTTTTGAGTGTTTTTTGCAGGGAAGAAGAAAACGTTTTCTATATGCTTACCCTTTTTGATTCTGTCGTTAGGTTGACGAATCATTATTGAACGCAAAACACCGTTGTGGTATGCGTTTGCAATATTGAGCATTATTTTGTTTTTAACCTGCTCGTTTTCTTCAAGGAATTGGTCTATAATATTTTTCTTTTCACCGTCAAGCAATTCGTTGAACTCTTCAATTTCAGGCTTACCATTAAGCCTTGCCCACGTTTCGTATTCGTCGGCAAAATTCTCTTGTATTTCTAAAATCTTTACCTTGTTGATAAAGTCCATAACCGTATCTGCGCCACGGCAAATATGTTCTTTATAATACTTCTTTTCTTTTCTATATTCTTCAGTTCTAGCAACGTCTTCTTTTTCATCAAAATCAGAGGGCAAACCGCCTTTGCAACGTATAAAATACCAAAGTCTAAACATATTTTCTAAATTGCCAGAGTGAGGGGTTGCAGATAACAGCACGCAATAGGTCTTTTTTGCCTTCTTTTTGGTTTCCATCATAATAGACAAAAGTTTCATTGCCCTTGCTGAAGAACCTTCTTCACCGCAAAGGTTATGAGCCTCGTCAACCACCACAACGTCAAACAAAACGTTTGAAACGTCGTGCTCTTTCCAACATACGAAGTCCTCGGTTTTTACTATTATAGGTGCGGTGGGGCGCATCATAGAATCTTCGCCAACTGCAAAATTTTCATCAGAAAATTCTTTGCCCAAGGTTTTCAAAACGCCTTTACCTAAACCAAAACCGTTTTCTAAAACTTCTATCCAAGTGTTATAAACTTGAGAAGGCACTATAATGAGTGCGGTTGCAATTTTGCCTTTTGCTGCAAGTTCGCTTAAAACTGCGCCCGCCTCGTAAGTTTTACCACTACCAACAACGTCTGCAAGCAACCCAAAGCCACGCAATTCTTTCAAAAACGCTTGCGTTGCCTTAACTTGGTGCGGTAACAAACGCTCGTCGCCCATATGGAATTTGTTTTTCTTTATACCGTAGTCAGTGCCTTTATTAGCATAATCAGACGGCGACAACGTGAGCGAAGAAAATTCGTCGTATCTATCTAAAACTTCTGCGGCTTTATTCATTTGAGCAACGTGTTTAGTATATTTTTTACAATCGTGCAGTCCTGCCCTTTCCATATCTTTATCGAAAGCGCCGGCTGAAAACTTTATTTTGAATTGTACGTTCTGTTCTTTCATAAACCTAACTCCCTTAATTATCTCCTACCGTAACGAATCCGGCAAGCCCTTTGGTAACTATTTCAATCTTTCTTGCATAAACTTTAATTGCTCTGTCTGGGTCTGACTTATACGCAATAGAAACTCTTTTGCTCTCTGCCGAAACGTTTCTTATAATCGGGGTTGCGTTACCGTGAGAATCAACCCTTATGCCTTGGTCAAAATCGACTTCCCCACCTTGCAAAATCTTGCAATCTCTACCGTTATATCTAAAATAAATTCTTCCGTAATTACCACCAGAAACCGTTTTAAGCGCAAAATCTTTCATTGCCTTTTTTCTTCTTGCAGTTCCCTCTTCGTCAACGATTAAGCCCTGATTTTTAGGTGTGTAACTCCACAATCCTCTATTTTTATTTCTCTCTATGTCCGACCTTGTTATGTGTGTAGAGAACAACTCTTCTTTAGTAGTTCCCTCACCACTTACGTTATAGGTGTTTACGAACTCTCTACCGCCGTCTATAACTTCACCACGTTCAGCGAATATTGATAAACATTTTACGCCGTCTATATACGCCCAAGTTGCATAAGAGAGTGAAAGTATTGTTCTTATATTTATATTTTTCAGCGACACTATCGCCCCGCCAACGGCTGGCGCAAACACCGAATCTTCATAACTCTTTATACTAAATTCGTCTTGTTTAGAACAGTCGTTGTCAAACGTTAAAACTTGCACGTTAGGAACTTCCATCGCCAAAACTTGCTTAATATAGTTTAGCAACGAAAAGGTTTCTACAAGTCCGCCAGACACGAAAATTTTTTTAACGTTTTCGTTTATAGGTTTTTGAACTTCTTCTAAAACGTAGTCAACTATATCTCTAGCAACACCCTCGCCCGATTCAATGCCTATACTCTTTCTAAACTCTTCTCTGGTAAGTCTACGCTGAATACATAAATCCCAACTTAAGGTTATAGGCACGCCACTTTGAAAAACGCTGTCTTCTTTTAATTCTTTGCTCAAAATAACTTTTGCTTTTTTGATATCTTTCATCAAAAGATATTGCTTACTATAAACGCCACTTTCCGATATATGACCGTCTTGCCCCGACGACGGAGAACCTATAGTTTCTCTATCCGCAATAGCCTCGTAAACGCTGTTCACTATTGCTTGGTCTATATCTATACCACCTATTGACAGAGGTTCGTTATGCCCCTCGTTTCCGTCAACGATAATTTGATTTCTAAAAATGCTTGCTCTAGCAACCGAAATATCTTCTTCGCCCATATCGAAAACCAAAAAGTCGTCGCCGTTAGAAATTGCGCCACGTTGCACGGCGTAAGAAGTTAGCGCCTTGGTAGAAGAAAGCACTTTAAAAGGCTTATAGCCGAACGTGAGAAAAATCACTTCGGCTAATTCTTTAACGTATTCTTCGCCTACGCTAGACGGATGCACCAGCGCAATTTTATAATCGTCAAACTGTTCTTTTAATAAAAAGTTAAGTTCGTTTCTTCTTTGGTCAACCAAATTTTTTAAGTATCTAAAAAAGTCTACGCAAATTTGGTGCGGTGTTTTATCTGCACAACAAAAGGTTCTGCCCTCTTTTACCATAAGGTCAAAGTTATCGAGCATCTTTCTTCTTACGGGAAAATAGAATTTAGGAAATTCGTGTCCGTAATAGTAATAATTTTTATTTTCTTCCCAAACGTATTCGTCTTCTTTTGACGCAATTAAGGACATCAAACTTTTAATTTTGACAACCGTTACAAAAGATTCGCTCTGTTTAGAAATATTGTCGCCAAAAACCCACTCGTTAGTTCCCACACGATAATATGCAACTGCAGGTATAGCAACTTGCGTAAGTTTACTTTTCCCCGCAAACTTGCCGTATATAATACCCGAATCGCTATCTATCGCAAATGCGACTTTTACGGTATCACTGCCAAGGTCTATACCGATATTCAAAACTTTTCCCATAAACTACCCTAGTCCAACTTATTAGATATTCCAGTTTTTTCATAAACTTTTAAAGTGATTAAAAAAGCGTTTTTTGACTGAAATATAATTATGATAATAATTATATCACAAACGCTCATAATATGCAAGAATTTAGCGAATTTTGTAGAAGTTTACACCTTATGTCAATTCACAAGTATTTTACAAGCATTTTACTCGTTTACGAACAGTAAACACGCGAAAAAAATAAAAAACACCGTGGCAAAACTTTTGCCACGGCATTATTGTATTCGAGTTTTGAACTCACTAAAACACTATATTTATACGTTGCTAAATTAAAAATTAGGTGTAACGCCCAAATAGTTACATATAGCAATAGAAAATTCCATTGCCGACTTTGGACCGTTTGCGGTTATCAAATTGCCGTCAATTTCGACGTTTTTGTCAGAAAAAACACAACCGTTTAGCATTTTTACAAACACTTCAGCAGGATAACAGGTAACTTTTCTTCCCGATATAAGACCGTTATTTGCAAGCACCACGGCAGGTGATGCGCAAATTGCACAAACCAACTTGCCGTCATTGAGCATTTGTTTAATTGCATCAATAACCTTTTTGTTGTTTGCTATATTAGTTGCACCAGGCACTCCGCCGGGAATAACCAAACCGTCGTATTTAGAAAAATCAACGTCTTCTACCACTGCATCCGCCTTAACGGTTATAGCGTGTGAACCTTTTGGAAACTCGCCGTTTACCGAAATCAAATCACAATCAACACCTGCGCGCCTTAAAACGTCTACGGGTGTCAACGCCTCAATCTCTTCCGTTCCACAAGCAAATAAAACTGCTATCTTCATAAATTACCCCCTTATTCATCTAATAGAAATTTTAATTTATCTATTACCGTGCGATAATCTTCAATATTTATATAATCAAGCCCAAAAATTCTAACGTGGCTATCCCCACCACCGTCATCAAAATCGTCGCCAACGAATAAAATTTCTTCTCTGTTAAATGAGTTTTCTTTTGCATAAGTTATAATTGCGTCGTATTTATTATATTTTTTTGCGCTGAAATCAAAAGACGAAGAACCGCCTATATACACGGTGTAATCTTGAAAAAGTTCTACCACTTCACTATACATTTTTCTGCGTTTTTCTCTAGTCGGGTCAAAGATAAGTTTATCTTTAATATCCGCCTTTGTTCCAAGTAACGGAAATGTTACCATACCCGTTTGATGGAACTCTACGCTATCGCCCGCGTATTTAGTATATCCATATTTTTCACGAAGATATTGTGCCTTTTCTAAAAAATATTCTTTATTTGGTTGCATTGTATCTTTGCGAACGACAATAAATTTTCCATCAACTACTTTTGCTTGTTGCATACCGTAATTTCCAAGAATATCTATAGGATATTCTCTCATTTGTTTATAAATTCTTTCTGCAGCCCCTGCGCCCACCATAAGTAATTTATATTTGTTTTTCAACCTATCCAAAAACTTTAACACTCTATCTTCAATCGGCGTGCGGTGCTCGGTAAGCGTTCCGTCTAAATCAAAACAAATAAGTTTCTTCATTAGTATTTCTCCTTGCCTAAACTTAACTTTACAATTACATTATATCAAAAATTATCGTTGCAACCAACCGATAAAATTTTATTTACGCCCTGCTCGCGTTTTTGTTAAACGCTCAAAAAGTATGCTCAAAAATTGTAAAACGACAAAATATTTAGATAAATATTCTAAATGTATTTTAACATTTAACTATCTACTTGTCAATAATAACTTTAACATAAAAACCGAACCCACGCCAAAGTTTGGCGTGGGTTAAAATTAAAAATTAAAAACGAACGCTATGCAATAGGCAAGTACGCCGTAAAGCACGACACCCAACAAATTTAAAAAAGAAAAATACCAGTGTTCACTTGCCGTCTTGTGACGAAACAAATTCATTGCAATATAACCGCCAACAGCACCGCCTAACATACTTAAAGTCAAAAGCGTTTTTTCACTTATTCTATACACACCGTATTTGGCTTTGATTTTATCTATGCCGTAAACAATAAACGTTATAAGTGACAGCACGCCAATATAAATTCCGTAAATTATTAAAACCGTTTGTCTATCCATAACATACTCTCCATTAAGTAAAAAACGCATTTTTAATCTAAATTTAATCAAAAAGGCTGTCTTTTTGGACAGCCTTTAATAATTAAAGCAAAAATTATTTTTTCATTTGAGCTTCAACTTCTGCAGCAAAGTCGTTACTTTTCTTTTCTAAACCTTCGCCCATTTCAAATCTGGTGAAACGTTTGATTGAAAGAGTTTTGCCCATCTTGTCGCCATAACTCTTAACAAGTTTTTCAATGGTCATAGAGGGGTCTTTAACGAACGCTTGATTGAGCAAGCAGAATTCGTCGTAATACTTCTTAACTCTACCTTCAACCATTCTATCAACGATAGCAGCGGGCTTACCTTCGTTAAGCGCTTGTGCTTTAAGAATTTCTTTTTCGTGTTCGATAACTTCTGCAGGAACTTCAGATGCGTTCAAATATAAGGGTTTTGCAGCAGCAATTTGAAGAGCAACGTCGTGAGCAAGTTCTCTTGCGCCGTCGCAAGTGCAACCTTCAACTTCAATTAAAACGCCAACTTTTCCGCCCATATGAATATAACTTTCTACAACACCGTTATCAGCGGTGTATTTTACAAAACGACGGATAGCAATTTTTTCACCGATTTTAGCGGTTGCTTCAACCGTTTCGTCATTCTTTTGAGCAATAAGTGCGTCAATATCAGCAACTTCGTTATCGCAAACGTATTCAGCAACGCTGTTTACGAACGCTTTATATTGGTCACCCTTTGCAACGAAGTCAGTTTCGCAGTTTACTTCAACCAAAACACCAGTTTTGTCTTTAATCAATGCAGAAACAATACCTTCAGCAGCAATTCTTGATGCCTTTTTAGCAGCGGTAGCAATACCTTTTTCTCTCAAGAAGTCAACAGCCTTTTCCATATCGCCGTCAGTTTCTTTCAATGCTTTTTGGCAATCTGCAACACCTGCACCCGTTTTTTTACGGAGTTCCATTACGTCTTTACTTGTAAACATATTTCTATTCTCCCTTAAAATCTAAATTATTCTGCTTTTTCTTCTACTGCAGGTGCTTCTTCGGTAGCAACTTCTTCAGCGGTTTCTTCGCTAACTGCAAATTCTTCGCCTTGGTTAGCCTCGATTACAGCGTCTGCAATAACTGATGCGATAAGTTTAACTGCTCTAATAGCGTCGTCATTACCGGGGATAACGTGGTCAATCATATCTGGGTCACAGTTAGTGTCGGTAATTGCAACGATAGGAATATTAAGTTTCTTTGCTTCTAAAACAGCAATGTCTTCTTGAGCAGGGTCAACGATAAACATAATACCAGGAAGAGTTCTCATCTCTCTGATACCACCGAGATTCGTTTGAAGTTTTTCTCTTTCTGCTTTCAAAAGGCTAACTTCTTTCTTGGGCAATAAATCAAATTCACCCATCTTTTCCATATTGTCAAGTTTGTTAAGTCTTTCAACTCTTGACCTAATGGTTTTGAAGTTGGTGAGCGTACCGCCGAGCCAACGGCTGTTTACGTAATATTGACCGCATCTTTCAGCCTCTTCTTTAATAGCGTCTTGCGCTTGTTTTTTCGTACCAACGAAAAGAACGCTCTTACCTTGTTTTACGGTTTCAACCACGAAAGGATAAACGTCTTTTTCAATCAATTCAACCGTTTGTTCAAGGTTGATGATATGAATACCGTTTCTTTCACCGTAGATGTACTTTTTCATCTTCGGATTCCAACGTCTGGTCTGATGACCGAAGTGAACTCCCGTTTCAAGGAGTTGTTTCATTGTGATAACTGCCATAATAAATACCTCCGTTATTCCTCCCCGTCGCCGATAAAATTAAGGTTACATTTACGCGGATAAACTGTTTTTTGCGTAAACACGAAAACCTTACGAACGCACGGGTGCAAATTTTTGCTTACATATTTTAGCACAAAAACGATATATATGCAACCGTTTTAACGCCGTTTTTAAATAAAAACGTGAAAAAAAGGCGCAAACTCACTCACGCCTTTTTCCATAACGGTTTACCGCTTTAATTTTTTATTATTTATCAAGTTGTTCTGCTTCTTCAGCAAGTTCGTCTTCTTCAAGAACACGGCAGAATTCTTCAAAAACAGCGTCTAAAAGTGCCTCGTCTTCTACGGGAAGAAGGTCTGCAGTTTCTTCGTCATCACCAGCAAGTTCAAAGATAATAAGGTCGTCGTCTTCAATGCCGTCAATTTGTTCTGCAGGTTCAAAAGCAGAATAATTTTTACCTTGATATTCAATAGTTCCTACAAAATAAAATTTAAGTTTCTTTCCGTCTTCGGTAGTGAGTTCAACGATATCGTCTTCACAACCGCAATCACATTCGTGTTCTTCACAGTTACAGTTGCAATCGTGTTCGTGTTCGTCGCAACCGCAAGTGCATTTCTTTTCTTTTTCGCTCATAATAAATCTCCTTTATTTTTTAACGTTTTTGTCGTTTAAAAATCCTTGTAAAATAGTTGCTGCCGCAAGGCTGTCTACAAACTGCTTGCGCTCTTGCCTACTTTTACCCTGTGAAATAAGCACGTCTTCTGCCTCACAAGTAGAACACCGCTCGTCCACCGTGTAAACTTCAACGCACAACTTTTCTTTAAGTTTATCAATAAAAAACAGAGCCTTTTGAGTTTGTATAGACGGCGTTCCGTCAAAATTTACAGGTAGACCGCACACAAGCGCAGTTACACATTTTTCTTTAACGTATTTTTCAATCCGCTCCAAATCTAACCTTAAATTCTTACGAACGTAAGTTTCAACTGGCAACGCGTAAGAATTAAAGGGGTCGGAAACGGCAACGCCTATTCTTTTATCGCCTATGTCAAGGCACAAAAATCTTTCCACGTTTATATTTTACCATAATTTGCATAATAATACAATCGTTTTAAATAAAATGACGGAGCGTAAACGCTAATAATTTATAATTGCGCCCGCCCCGTCTGCTTGATAATGCAAAAACTTATTGACTTTTCTTTGAACTTTCTTTATTTAGTTCATCAACTTTTTGCTTAACCTGCTCTTGACCCTCTCTAACCATCTGCCTTGCTTTTGCAGAGTTGGTTGCTATAACAGCACCACCGATTACGCCAAGAAGCATACCGCATAAAAACTTGTCGTCCATAAATCCCCCTTTATCCGCCTTTACTAATATGCGCAACTTTTGTCGAATTATGCAAAAATGTAACAAGTTAAAGTTTCGGCACTAAATCAACCGCTTTAATTTTCAATTTATTTTTCATAATATCATTTTTTGGCTATAAATCATCTAATATTTGACTAGAAAAATGAGTATTTTGGCGATATAATTTATTTGATTTTTTACAACTTTAGACCTTTTAATAAAGTTATGAATAATTTTTTACTAAACCAAACATATATAAAAATGCCTATAAAGGCATAAACTTTAGCCATTGCTTAAAATTAGCCGTGTGCTATAATACAATAAAAATTAGTTGGAGAACGATATGCACAATCAATTTTCATTAGATTTTAGAATTGAAATGGGTTACGTATATACCTATTCAAGACGACATTATCACCCCGTTTATATTTGGGACGGAAATTTAAGTGTTTCTAACGGCGAAATATGCAAGACTTTTTTAATTAACCACACCGAAACATTATCTGGCTTAACCAAAAGTCCAACTATAACACCGCTAGAAAAACCCGAGTGGCAATTTTCCACCAAACGCAAGGTGATGGGCGTGCAAATTATTGCAAAAGTCAATGAAAATTCTGTTTTCAATTTAAATACGGCATCTTTCGACTGTACCTTTACAGCTAAAGACGTGCTTGAAAAAGGTAGATTAGTTTTTAACGTTGGACCTGAATATCAAGGATGTTTAGTTACGGTAAACAAAACCGGTTATCAGTGGTTTGCGCCCCAACCACAAAAAGGGCAAACCATTTTGCGTGCCGACAATTTAGGCATTGAAGTTCACGAATGGGCTCGCCATAGGTTGGCATTTTTAAAGCCACGAGAACAAGTATCATTTGAATATCAAGTTAAAAACCCAAACAAAGACTTTTTTCAGACACTTATAAATATAACGGCTATGGCAACACCCGTTTATTGTCAACCCGAAACGCCCGTAGTTGGAAAAATTCCCTTTGAATTATATTGTGATGGTAAACTCGTTCACACTTTTTACCGCCACTACCGTTTTCACGATATCGACGCACAACTTTTAGAAGATTTATGGGAAAGAGTTTGCTTACCCGAAGGTAAACACACTCTCACTCTGAAAAACCTAAACGACGATATTTGTTGTGGAATTGAAAAAATTTCTCTTTCTGAACACGGTTATGACCACGGACAACTTTCATTGCCACCGTGGTGTATTAAAGGTCAAGAAGAAAAAGGTAAAGTTTTTTCTATAGAAAATTGTGAATTAACCATTGATATAGAAAGCAAAAAGATAAAAATACAAGCGGAAAAAGGTTGGAACGAATTTTCTTTTATTGCCGACGGCGAAAACCAAATGCGCTTTTCAGTCTTAAACAACACCGCAGTTACCGAGATAATACAACAACACGGCGGTCTTCCCACTAACGTGGGTTACGATATGACCACCGTTCCACATGATGACAGCGGTTATATGGACTGGTTGCTTGACTATACTTACCGAACCAAACTAGGTAATTACGTTCTATTTAGAAACTTTCTTAATATATACGACCCAAAAACTGGGCCTTTGACAGACGAACAGATTAAAAGGTGGGCAACCTTTTGCCGTGAACATAAAATTTGGGTATCAACTTGCCTAGAATATGAAAACCCGACTTGGGAAAAGTTTGCAGGCGAATATTTCCACGATAGCGGTAGACACGAATACCCCGGTGCTGTTTATGCTCGTAACCCTGCCGAGCCGTGGTCCTCTTCAAATATGAAAGAGGCAATGGAAAACTATATAAAATATTTACGTCTTGAAATTGCCCCTACGAAAAAAGCGTCGTCTAAAGTAGCATTTGGTGATGCGGCAACTGGAACTAGATACACCTATCTTGCAGGCGTAGATTACGTTAGAGCA
>JAFQEM010000001.1 GCA_017399035.1 Clostridia bacterium
AGCCACGGGGTTTAGTTTTAGTCTTATATCTGACAGTATGCGTTATAGGTTCTTTTTTTGCAATAAGATGTATCATTTTAGTATTGATTTTCATCGGAGGGGGGTGTATAATAAGGATATTATAGATAAGCAAAAAGGAGGCATATTTTATGAAAAAATTTATATCACAAATAATTTGTGTTATACTTGCAATCTTGTGTATATTTTCTTCTGCGTGCGCAGGTGAACAGGGCAAGCAAGGTATTACACCGCAACTTCGTATAAGTGAAATAACCAACGAGTGGGAAGTTTCATACGATAATGGAGCAACGTGGACTTCTCTTGGGGTTAAGGCAACAGGAGAAAATGGTCAACCTGGCGAATCTGGTCAACAAGGTCCACAAGGAGAACAAGGCGAACAAGGGGCTAACGGTAGTAAAATTGAGATAGGTGAAAATGGAAACTGGTTTATCGACGGCGTGGATAGTGGGATTAAAGCATCTTGCGATTGCGATAAATCAGATGGTAACAAGCCTGAAGAAACTGAATATACACCTATAACTAGATTTGTTGTTACAAGTGACGTTCATTTGCGCAATAATGGTGCATATCAAAGTCAAGAAAGGTTAGAGTCTGTGTTTGACACGGCTTACGCATATGCAGAAGGGCAAACCGATTATAATAAACTTGACGCAATATTTTTCGTTGGGGATAATACTCAAAACGGTTACGAATCAGAACAAACTGCCTTTTTTGATACCGTGGCTCAAAAGACAAAAGGCGATACTGTTGTAAGGGCGATAATGGGCAATCACGAATATTGGGCTACTGGGCATTATACAGAATCGTCAATGGCACAAGGACCGTTAAACTTTATTCAATATAGCGGATACGAAGATGAAGACGTGCATTTAGAAATAGACGGTTATCATTATATAATGCTTTCTATGGATAAATACGGCGGTGCAACGGGTAAAGCGGGTGAATATTTAAGTGAAACTAAACTTGCGTGGCTTGAAGAAAGGCTTGAAATGGCTTTGGATGATGACCCAACGGGTGAGAAACCTATTTTTGTTTTCCAACACGTACACGCTAAAAACACCGTGTTAGGCTCTACTGGGGCAGACGAAGGGTTAAGAACACTGCTTGATAAATATCCTAACGTTGTTGACTTTTCTGGACATACTCATAGACCTCTAACCGACCCGTTGGTTATTTGGCAAGATACGTTTACTGCGCTCGGCACGGGTTCTATGGCTTACGTTAGTTCAAATATTGCAGGGCATCCATTATATGATGACGATACTGGGGTTCAAGAAACTAGCGATGCGATAGGTGCGTGGACAACAGGTATTGAAATCGGGGCTAGAAACGGTGTAATGTATTACATTTGTGAAATTGATGAAAATAATGTTATGCGTATTCTTCGTTACAACGTATTGACAAATAGTGTTTGGGGTGAACCTATTATACTTGATTCTTTTGGTGACCCAAGTGGATTTGATTATACGGATGAAAGAAAATATACGTCAGAAATGCCTACGTTTAGCGCAGGGGCGGGCGTTATCGTTTCTAAAAATAAATATAATTCCGTGGAACTTATTTTCCCACAAGCATCTTGTAAAGATATAGTTCAAAATTATCGCATAGAAGTTTATGCTAATGACGAACTAGTAACAACTGAATATAGGCTTTCACGTTCATATTTGGGTGGTGCTATGCCTAATATGATGACGGTTAAAATTAGCGGACTAGTTGGAAATACTGAATATAATTTCAAAATTTATCCCGTTAACTCTTACGGTGTGATAGGCGTACCTTTAACTACTTTGATAACTACCCCACAAGCACCTGCTTACCCCGAGGCTGATATATTAAGAACAAGTTTTAATACTGACGGTACGGCAACTAATTTGGCAGACCCCTCTGAAGAAACCGCTACTCTTAAAAAATATAAAACGCCAACGGTTACGTTTGATAGCGAACTTAACAAAAATATTGTTACCATTGACGCTAACCCAACTGGTCAATCAGGTGAAGGTTACGGTTGGTATGGTATAGAAAGTTGGTATTCTTCTATATCTAAAAGGGTAACTATGGAATTATATATTTACTGCAACGAATTACCTACAAGTACAAATAATACAATTAAATATGATTACATTATGTCTAATCAGCAAAATGGTGGTTTTGGTATTAAACTTGGCAGTGACGGAAAGTTAAGATACTTTTTGGCAAATGCAACAACTACCGAAACTGTGATAGAAACTGAAAAGTGGATACATATCGTTGCTGTTTTTGACGGAGAAAGTCTTTTAGTTTATAAAAACGGTCAACTTGATACTTCGGTTGCGATATCGGGAACGTTCACAGCGCCTACTTTAACTTTTATATGTATAGGCGGTGATTCAGCAACACTTTCTGGTTCAGATGCTTCGGAACATAGTTTCCAAGGAAAGATTGCCACTGCAAATATTTATTCTGATGCGTTGACGGCAACTCAAATTTCAAACTTGTATTCCGTTTATAATTCCAAGTAAATTATAATAAAACAAAAAACACTAGCAGAATTTCTGCTAGTGTTTTATTATGGTAAATTTTCTTATTTTTTGTTCATTGCGTCAACTGCATCTGCAATTTGAGTAAATGACGATTTTTTAGAGTGTTTGTCAACGTGTAACTTATTTACGTCGCCGTGGGTTAAGCACCCAGCGCCACCTATACAACCGCCCACGCACGCCATACCTTCAATAAAGTTTCCGTCTAGCATGCGTTTAGTTGCTTTAAGTAGCGCAACTCTGCACGCCTCTATACCGTCGCAAGGCACTGCCTTAAGGTCAAAACCTTCAATTCCGCGTTCTTTAATTCCCTCTGCAACCGCCTCGGATAAACCGCAGTTTCTTGCAAAAATTCTTCCGTAATAAGATGCGTTTGCAATTTCATATTCTGGCAAGGTGTTAATTTCTATATCTTTACTATCAAACCATGCTTGCAACTCTTCAAAAGTGATAACGCTGTCAACGTAGGGCGCAACGTCTTGGTTTTTAAATTCCATTTTCTTTGCCGTGCAGGGCCCTATAAAAATTACTTTTGCATTAGCGTCGTCTTGCTTAATTTTCTTTGCAATAGTTGCCATAGGCGAAAGGTTGTGTGATATATATTCTGAAAGGTCGGGGAATTGCTTTTTAACGTAAGATACGAATGCAGGACAGCACGAACTTGTCAAGAACCCTTTTTCAGTTAGTTCTTTAGCCTCTGAAAGTGCAACGATATCCGCGCCTAGAGCAGCCTCAACTATATCGTAAAAACCAAGTTCTTTTATGCCTGAAAGCACTTGCCCTAACTTTGCATAAACAAACTGACTTGCTATGGCAGGCGCAACCACTGCGTAAACTTTATAGTTAGTGTTGTTTTGGCTACCTTTTATTATATTTATAACGTCAAGTATGTAAGATTTGTCGTTGATTGCACCCCAAGGGCATTGATAAACGCAAGCGCCACACGAAATACATTTTTCGTCGTTTATTTTTGCTGCCTTATTTTCATCCATAGTAATTGCTTTAACTTTGCACGCTCTCTCGCACGGGCGTTTATAATTTATAATAGCGCTATAAGGGCAAACTTTTGAACATAATCCACATTCAACGCATTTATCTTTGTCTATATGCGCTTTTTGATTGCGGTCTATTGTAATAGCACCCTTTTTGCAAGCGTCTTCACAGCGGTGTGCAAGACAACCTCTACAAGCGTCGGTAACTTCGTACCCACCCATAGGGCATTCGTCGCAAGCGATATCTATAACTTCAATAACGTTTTTATTTTCGGGGTTGCCACCCATAGCAAGTTTAACCCTTTCAGCAACAATGGCTTGTTCTTTATAAATGCAACAACGCATAGTGGGTTCTTTCCCAGGGACAATAATTTTTGTAATGTTTATCAAGTTTTCTGTTAAAGTATCTTGCCAAGCAAATCTTGCAACTTCTCTTAAAACCTTATATTTTAAATGTTGAACTTTTGTGTCGAAAATTCTCATAGTCTAACTCCTTAAAGCGTATCAGTTCTTGGAAAAATATTTATTTTTTGCATCTAAAATTTTATTTATAAATTCGTGGTCAAGTTTTGTTAAATGATATTTTTTTCTATAAATAAGCACGTCTTTATAGGTTTTTGTATTGAATGCGCACTTTCTCTCTACAAGGTTAAATTTGTCTTTCAAATCTTCTGGTATAGGTGAAACCCACATATACGTGTTTGGCACTTGTTCTAGAAGTGTAAATTGAACGCCACGTTCAAAAACCATAACGCGCTTTTTTGAAAATTCCGAAAGTTCAGCGCGCTTAACGTCAATTAACGGAAGAGAGGGAACGTACGGGTCGCCGTGAGTAATTTCAATGCAACCGGCAAGGTCTTCTGCAACTATAACGTCTTTTTTTGCAAGGGGATTTTCTTTGCTCATAGCCATAACGTAAGAAAATTCGTTAAGTATTTCAAAGTTAAGTTTTTTCTCTTCAAATAGAGTGCTAAAATATTTTTCAAATGCGCTTTGATATCTTACTATTCCCAAGTCGTATTCTTCTTTAACAACGTTTAATATAGAGCGCATAGAGTTGGTTTCTTTATAAACGATTTCAGCCGACGCAGAGTTTTCAAGCGATTTTGTAAATTCTGAAAAAGCGTAAGAAAAATAACTAGCACGCGGAACGCAAACAGATAACCTTAACTGTTTTTCATTGCGGTTTTCATAAATAGATTCAATTTTTTTAATTTGTGCTAAAGCGTTTTTTGCATATAATAAAAACTCTTCACCATCAATGGTAATTTCTAAACCTTTAGAAGAGCGTTTAAAAATTTTAATTTTAAGGTCGCTTTCTAGCGATTTTATTGCACGGCTTAAATTAGGTTGAGAGGTATAAAGGTTCTCTGCAGCCTTACTTATAGAGCGAGTGTTTGCAACTTCAACGGCATATTTCATATGCAAAATATTCATCTAACACCATCCTTATAGCACATTACAGTTATATAGTCCGTAAGTTTTTATCAAGTATAACACATTTTATATATTAACACAAGTATTTTTTGTTTTATAATGAATAAAATTTTTAATTCAACCACCAAATTTAACCTTAAAATTATAAAGGTTAAAAAACGTATCATTTATGTAAAAAAATGTGTTTTTTTAATATTAAAATCATTGAAAAAAAATTTTTATAGGTGTATAATATTACTAATGTTGTATTAAAAGGGTAAAGGTTATGACTAAAAGACAAGAAAAACTGCTAATTGCAATGTGTTGGCTTTTATACGTTAGTGCATATTTGGGCAGATATAGTTATACTACTAACATTTTGCCTATTTCTAACTTTTATAACGTTGAAAAAGACGTTGTTTCTCTTGCAACAACTTTCTTCTTTTTTGCGTACGGCGCAGGGCAAATTATAAATGGTCTTTTATGTCGTTTTTATAAGGTCAAATACGTGTTGTCTGGCGCGCTAATTGCGTCAGCCGTTATCAACCTTTTAATCTTTTTAGGTTTGCCGTTTGAATATATTAAATATATGTGGTTATTAAACGGTGTAGTTCAATCTGTTTTATGGTCATCACTTCTTATGTGCTTGTCTAAAAAT
This sequence comes from Clostridia bacterium, assembly GCA_017399035.1. GTDB lineage: Bacteria > Bacillota > Clostridia > Christensenellales > Borkfalkiaceae > UBA1259. The sequence goes on from JAFQEM010000001.1 coordinate 5,604, forward strand.
CTTGATGAAAACTACATAAAAAAAGCAATTATTGCAATGAGTACCACTGCAAGTGTAGGCACTTTTTTAGCATACGGCTTGTCTGCTCTGCTTGCCGTTTGGGGGGCGTTTAAGTTTTCTTTCCTTGTAGGCGCTTTGGTTATGATTGTCAGCGCAGTTTTATGGATAATTCTTTACGACGGAATTACAAAACCAACCCAAGATAACAAGAGCGAACAAGTAGAACAAGTTGCACAAGAAAAATGTGTACAAAAGAAGAAGATTGACGGAACGGTTGTAAGCACGCTTATAATTTTTGGCGTAGTTGCAGTAATTATAAACCTTATGAAAGACGGTCTTTCCACTTGGGTTCCAAATATATTGAGTGAAAGATATAAAGTTTCTGACAGTTTGTCAATTTTACTTACGTTAATTCTTCCCGTGCTTGCTATTTTTGGAACTACGTTTGTAGTTACGCTTAATAAAAAAATTAAAGAACACGCATTTTTAATTGCAATAGTTTTTGGAATAGCAAGCGTTTTAATAGGCGCAGTAATTCTTCTTTTCAAAACGCCGTTTTGGGGAATTGTGCTTGGGGCTTTCGGTTTAGTTTCTTTGTTGATGAGCGGGGCAAACAACGTTGTAACCAGTATGATTCCGTTGGGATTGCGAGATAAGGCAAATTCGGGTTTTATTGCAGGAATTTTAAACGGTTGTTGTTACGTCGGTAGCACGCTTTCTCAATTTGGCCTTGCCGTTATAGCAACTTCTCACGGTTGGTCGGTTGTGTTCGATTTGATGTTTATTTGTGGTCTAGTTATAGTTGCAATAGGTGCAATATGCGGAATTATAAGGGGACTTAAAAGGTCAAAATAGAAAAAACGTTTTAGTTTTACTATAGATTTTAAATAAAGATTATTTACGAAAAACTTTCGTAAATAATCTTTTGTAATTTATAGGGGTTTTGTGATAAAATATAGGTATATTTTATTTTAGGAGTTTTTTTATGGATGAACTAAAAAAACAATGTGAAAATAAAGGGCGCGTTTTACCATCTTGGTACAAGTGGGTTATAATAGGGCTTTGCTTTATAATGGTAATGGTCTGTTTAGGATTTTGTTCTTCACCTTATAGTTGGTATACTAACACCGTACTTAAGCATCTCGATTTAGAAAGTAAGGCTGACCTTTATGACTTAAACAAGAGTATAAGATTTATAACTACGGCTGTCGTTAACTTGTTTTTTGGTTATTTGGTTACCAAGTTCGGTACGAAAAAGCTTATTCTTGCGGGCATTATTTCTTTAATTATATCTCAAGTTTGTTACGGTACTGCTAACAACTTGGCTTTAATTTATGTTGCGGGGTTATTCTTTGGTTTAGGACTTGCGTGGACAACTACGACTATCGTAGGTTACGTTGTTAATCAATGGGATAAGAAAAATAAAGGAACTATTATGGGTGCCGTTTTGGCGTCTAACGGTATAGGCGCGGTAATCGCAACTTTTACCGTTAAGCCTATCATTAACGACCCAGCCCCCTTTAATTATAGAACTGCTTATTATACCGTTGCAATTATTCTTGCCGTACTTTTCGTGCTTATTTTATTGTTCTATAAAGATAAAAAGAGAGAAGACGGTCTTCCTGCCGAAAAGCCTGGTAAAAAGAAAGCAAGAGGACAATCTTGGACGGGTATTGAATTTAATGAAGTTATTAGAAAGCCTTATTTTTATGTTTCACTCGTTTGCATTTTCTTTACGGGTATGGCTCTTCAAAGCATTACGGGTATTGCAACTCCGCACCTTGAACTTTCAGGGCTTTCTACTAGTCGTGTTGACGTAACTATCGTTATTCACTCGTCAACTTTAGTGATATTCAAGTTCTTAACTGGATTTATGTATGATAAAATAGGGTTAAGAAAAACCACAAGTATTTGTACGATTACTGGCGTAATAGTGTTTGTTTTACTTGCCTTAGTTGATAATTCAGTTATTGGTTTCATCTTCGCACTTATTTATAGCATATTTTCATCTCTTGCTCTTCCGCTTGAAACTATAATGCTACCCATTTATGCGAACGATTTGTTTGGCGAAAAACCTTATAGTAAAACTTTGGGGTTAATCGTTTCTGTAAATACCGCTGGCTACGCAGTTGGCGCTTACCTTGCTGGTCTTTGTAGGAAACTTTCCGGTGGTTTCTATACGCCTGTCCTTTTCATCGCTTCAGCAATGTTGGCTGTGGTATTTATATTGTTACAATTTGTAATCACATCAGCAAATAAAGAAAAGAAAAGAGTTGCCGAGCAAGAAAAGTTAAGCGTTGAAGAGGCTGTTATTCAAGACGGCGACAAGGTAGAAACGGTTGCAAACTAAAATTTAATAGAATAAAAATTAAACGCCACGAACGTTTCGTTCGTGGCGTTTTTTAATACGTAAGGTAAAAACTGCACCGTTTTGGATTTTTTTGTTCAATTATTTAACATAGAGTTTAAACTTTCAATACTTTCTTTTGTAGGCGTGGGGATATCTTTGAATGGGAAATTTAAGCCTAAATTGTCATATTTTACTTGGCAAATTTTTCTAAATGGAAGAAGTTCAATTTTTTCTATGCACCTATATTTTTCTTTTAACCTATTTAAACTTTCAATATTATCTTTATTATCGTTTAGGGTGGGTATTATAACTTGCCTAATCCAAGTGGGAATATTATTATCGTTTAAGTAAGTTAAAAATTTTTGCACTTTAGAAAATTCACAACCGACGTGTTTTCTATACAATTCTTCATTAGTATATTTTACGTCAAGCAATACTCTGTCAGTATGTTTTAGCAAACTTTTAACGTCTTCAGTTAGAATATAACCCGAAGTGTCAAGACAGGTGTTTATGCCGTTATCGTGGCAAAGACAAAACAATTCTTTTACAAATTGCGCTTGACATAAAGGTTCACCACCCGAAAGGGTAATTCCACCTTTATCCCCAAAATAATCTTTAAACCTAACTATTTTAGCCAAAACTTCTTGTGGGGAAAATTCGTTACCAACGTTAAAGTCCCAAGTGTCGGGGTTATGACAGCACCCACACCGCAAGGGGCAACCTTGCATAAAGACAACAAATCTTACGCCCGGTCCGTCTACCGTTCCAAGGCTTTGAAAAGAGTGAATAAATCCTTTCATTATAAAGTCTCGTGGAAAGTACGGCTTATAACTTCACGTTGTTGTTCTTTAGAAAGTTTGTTAAAGTTTACTGCGTAACCAGAAACTCTTATAGTAAGGTTAGGGTAATCTTCGGGGTTTTCGTAAGCCTTTATTAGCGTTTCTCTGTTCATAACGTTTACGTTGATGTGGTGCGCGCCTTTTATAAAATATCCGTCAAGAATATTGACTAAATTATCAATTCTTTCTTGTTCGGTTTTTCCAAGCGCGTCGGGGGTTATAGAGAATGTGTTAGAAATACCGTCTCTACAATCAGAATAGCAAAGTTTAGCAACAGAGTTAAGTGATGCAAGCGCACCGTTTTCTTCTCTATTATGCATAGGGTTAGCGCCTGGGGCAAAAGGCGCAAAAGCCTTTCTGCCGTCGGGCGTTGCACCCGTGTTTTTGCCATACATAACGTTACTGGTTATAGTTAAAACAGAAAGCGTATGTTCTGCACCACGATAGGTTGGCGTTTTCTTGAGTTCGGTTATTACTTTATGCGTTAAATCTTTTGCCATAAGGTCAACTCTATCGTCGTCGTTGCCGTATTTGGGGAAACTACCTTCAGTAACAAAGTCTACAATATAGCCGTTTTCATCTTTTATAGGTTTAACAGTTGCGTATTTTATTGCAGAAAGTGAATCCGTAACAACCGAAAGCCCTGCAATGCCAAAAGCCATAAATCTGCCAACTTCCGTGTCGTGCAAAGCCATTTGAGTTTTTTCGTAGGCATATTTATCGTGCATATAGTGAATAACGTTCATAGTGTTTACGTATAGGTTAGAAAGCCATTCAACGTAAATATTATAACGCTCTAAAACTTTGTCAAAATCTAATTTATCGCCGTCTAAAACTTGCATTTGCGGTCCGATATGAATACCGCTAGTAGCGTCGTAACCGCCGTTTAAGGCAATTAGCAAAAGTTTTGCCAAATTGCAACGCGCGCCGAAAAATTGCATTTGTTTGCCAACTTTCATAGCCGACACACAGCAAGCGATTGCATAATCGTCGCCGTATAAGGGGCGCATAACGTCGTCGTTTTCATATTGAATAGAGTCGGTGTCCGCCGAAACTTTTGCGCAGAATTTCTTAAATTCCTTTGGTAATTTGTTCGACCATAAAACGGTTAGGTTAGGTTCTGGTGAAGAACCCAAGGTGTATAGTGTGTTAAGCATACGGAAAGTGCTTTTAGTTACCAAAGTTTTTCCGTTTTCGCCCATACCACCCAAAGCCTCTGTAATCCACATAGGGTCGCCACCAAAAAGTTCGTTATATTCAGGCGTTCTCAAATGGCGAGCCATACGCAATTTCATAACGAAGTCGTCTATAAGTTCTTGTGCGCTCTCTTCGGTTAGAGTTCCGTTTTTAAGGTCTCTTTCGATATAAATATCAAAGAAAGTGCTAACTCTACCTAAAGACATTGCCGCGCCGTTTTGTTCTTTAATTGCGCCAAGATAAGCAAAATAAGTCCATTGAATTGCTTGGTGTGTATCTTTTGCCGGTTGACTTATATCGTAACCGTAAATAAGAGCCATTTCTTTTAAATATCCAAGGAAGGTTATTTGTTGATAAAGTTCTTCGTTGAGCCTTATGTTATCGGTATTAAAAGTTTTTTTAGCAAGACTTGCCTTATCTTTTTTCTTTTCTTCAATAAGTTTATCTACACCGTATAGGGCAACTCTTCTATAATCGCCTATAATTCTACCGCGTCCGTATGCGTCGGGTAAACCCGTTATAACGTGGCATCTTCTAGCAAGGCGCATCTCGTCGGTATAAGCACGGAAAACGCCGTCGTTATGAGTGGTTCTAAAACGAAATTCTTCTTTAACCTTGTCGCTTAACGTATAGCCGTAAGCCTCGCAAGCCTGCTTGACCATACGCATACCGCCAAAGGGGTTTACACCACGTTTTAAAGGGCTGTCCGTTTGAAGACCTACTATAAGTTCGTTTTCTTTATCAAGGTAACCTGCTTTATAACTAGTGAGAGAAGAAACAGTGTCTGTGTCAACGTCTAAAACACCGCCTTTTTCACGCTCTTTCTTAAAAAGAGTTTGCAACTTATTCATTAGAGAAGTCGTGCGCTTGGTTGCTTTTGCTAAAAAACTACCGTCGCCAAGATATTCAGAGTAGTTAGTTTGAATAAAATCTCTAACGTTAATCTCGTCTTGCCAAATTCCACCGTTAAATCCTTTCCAGTTTTCGTGATTCATAAAAAACTCCTTTAGTTAGATTAACCTAAATAAAAAAGGGCAATCCAACTTTGTAAAAAGTGAACTGCCCAGACGGTCGGCGTAAATATTGATACGTTCCCCAGCGGTAATCCGCTTTTGTCCGTCAGTTACGTATCAGCATAACCATTATAACATCAAAAAAATAACCTTGTCAAGTTTAAAACGTAAAAAAAATAAAATAATACTTGACTTGCCGAAAGGCTAATAAATTAAAAAAGAATTGAAAAAAGTTTAAATATGTGGTATACTTGGTTATATGAACAAATAACAATATAAAGATTTTAAGGCGAGTTATGAAAAAGAAATTCTTAAAATTATCTTTAATAACGTTAATAGTGGGCGTTGTATTTTGCGCGCTTGCTTTTTTCTGTTTTCACTTTGTAACCGACCAAGGGATAACGCTCATTTATCATAAAGAGGCAGGCAAACCCTTTGTAACCGAACTTATAGGCGATTTTGCAATATTAAATTTAGCAACTAGTTTTGTCAGTTTGTTGGTCGCTTTAATATTTTTCAAAGAAAACTAGTCAAAATTTAACTTTTATGTTTGAAAATTTTGATTTTATTCAACTGTTAATAATCGTTTTGGTTGGTTTAGGCGCAAGTTTCGTGCAAAGAGTGAGCGGTTTTGGGCTAGGTATTTTCGCAATGCTTTTTTTACCTTATTTTATGCCGTCGCCCGCTGTTGCAGCAACTATCTCGTGTCTATTTTCTTGCGGAACGTCAACCTATAACGCAGTTCGTTATAGAAAAGACGTACCTTATAAAACGGTTATGCCTATGCTTATTTCGGCAATGGTCGTTATACCTATAGCGGTATATTTTTCAGCGTCAGTACCCGATAAAATTTTCAAAATTCTTTTAGGCTCGGTATTGATATTATTAAGTTGCTATTTTCTTTTTTTTAATGGAAAAATAAACATAAAGCCCACACCCACAAACGGCGCAATAGCAGGCGTTCTTGGTGGAACGCTTAACGGTCTTTTTTCTACGGGCGGTCCGCCTGTAGTTCTATATTTAACGGGTGCAACAAACGACAAAAAAACATACTTTGCAGGGATACAGTTTTATTTTTGTATAACTAATATTTTTGCAACGGCAATGCGCGCTTTTAACGGCTTGGTTACCCTTGAAATTTTGTTGTATTCACTTATAGGTATGGTCGGGTGTATGATAGGCGATTTTATAGGCAAAATCGTATTTAACAAACTCAACGGCGAAACTTTGAAAAAGGTTATTTACATTGCAATGGTAATTAGTGGCGTATTGATGATTTTTAATTTTTAACACGGAAAGTTTATGAAAGTTTTATCCCCAGCAGGAAATTTTGAAAGTTTAAAAGTTGCCGTCTATAACGGTGCAGACGAAGTTTATCTTGGCATAAACAATTTTAACGCACGCAATAATATTGACGGTTTTAATCTTGACAACTTACAAAATGCAGTAGATTTTGCGCATATCTATGGCGTTAGGGTTTGTCTTGCTATAAATATTTTGTTTTCAAACGAAGAATTGCAATCGGCATTAGATACCGTTGTAAAAGCGTATAATTTAGGTGTTGACGCCTTTATTATGCAAGATTTGGGGTTGATAAAATTAGTAAACGAAAACTTTCCGCAAATAGAATTGCACGCAAGCACTCAAATGGGTTTGCATAATTTAGAGGGGGTTAAGTTCGTTGAAAAACTGGGCGTAAAAAGGGTTGTGCTTGCGCGTGAAACCCCACTTGAAGAAATTAAACGAATAAAAGAAAATTCAAACGTCGAAATAGAATATTTTGTTCAGGGTGCGCTTTGCGTAAGTTTTTCGGGTAATTGTTATTTGAGTTCGTATATGCTCAACGCAAGTGGCAATAGGGGAAAGTGCAAGCAACTGTGCAGACTTCCCTATGTGTTAAAAAAAGACGGAAAACAAATAAAGAAAGGCTATCTGTTGAGTGCAAAAGACTTTAATATGAGCAAACGCCTATCAGATTTAAAAGACGCAGGCGTTGACGTTTTGAAAATTGAAGGTAGAGCAAGGCGCGCTTATTACGTTGCCACTGCAACAAGAGAATATAGGCGAGCGGTTGACGGGCTTGAGCCAAATCAAGACAAAATTAAACTTGCGTTTAATAGAGAATATACTGCAGGTTATTTTGATGGTAACGGCTCTATCATATCCGAACTTCAAAACCATATCGGCATAGAGGTTGGCGAAGTTATAAAAGTAAATTACGGCAAAAATTTTAACCAAGTGATAATCAGTTCTAATAGAGAACTTTCGCAAAAGTCAACGTTTAAAATTTTTGAAAACGGTGTTGAAAAATGCGTACTTACGGCTTATGATATTAAACTTATAGACAAAAATAAATATCTTATTACTACAACTAAAAACCTTTCAAAAGGCGATAAAATCAACTTAATTATAGATGCGTTTAGTGAACAAACTGCGTTTTCATACGTTAAGAAGAAAAAGATAGAACTATATTTAACCGCCACGCCGTACAAGCCTATCATGGCTGAAATTAAGGTTGATGGAAAGTTTTTTAAGGTAGAGGGGGAAGTTTTGCAAGAGGCTCAAAAACAACCGCTTACGCAAGTAGAATTAGAGCAAAACTTTTCAAAGAGTGATTATTTTGAAGTTGATATAGTTAAATGTAAAATTGAAAACGTTTTTATTGCAAAGGGCAAATTAAACGAGTTTAGAAGAAAGGTGTTCGATTGTACGTATGAGCATTTGACCACGCCATTTTTCAGAGATTTAAATTCGGTAAAGATAGACTTTGATTTAAGCGCATCAGAATTTAAAAATTTTCAGTTTGTTGAAGAGTTGAACGAGCAATTAAAAGAAGAAAATATTGTTTATTCGCCGGAAATTTATCAAATAGACAAAATTAGTTGGTTAAAAGAAAAGTGTGAAAAACTTGGTAAAAAGTTTTTTCTTGATACGCCTAATTTTGCGCTTAAAAAAGACGTGGAATTTTTGGCAGAAATAATTGAAAAAACAGGCGTAAATATAGTTGCCAACAATTATTATGCGCTTACGTTTGATACTAAAAAGGTGATAGGTGGCGGGCTTAACGTGTATAATTCGTTTAGCGCACGTTATCTTTCCGCCCCGATAATTTGCGCAGAAAGTTCGCTTTTTGAAGGGGTTAAATTTCCGTATATGACGTTAAGGCATTGTCCTATAAAGTCGCATGCTAACGGAACTTGCAAAAACTGTAAATATTCGTCTGGTTACGAATACGTTATGGATAGCGGTAAAACGCTAAAACTTAAACGTAAAAAACTAACCACTTGCACGTTTTATTTAACTTAAAAATATTGAGGTGAATTTATGGGAAAAAGTGTAAAAAAAGAGTTGCAAAACCGCAAAATTACAAAGCCTAATTTTATCTATAACGTTTTGGGCTGGGCGTGGAAAACTTTCGTCGCAAAAAAATATAACGTTCATTACACGTTAAACGCAAATATAAAAAAAGAGAAAGGTCCGTTCATATTTATAAGCAACCACGCATCAAGGTTAGATTATATTTTTACGGGCATACCTGCATTGCCTAAAAGAATGAATTTTGTTGCGGGGTATAACGAGTTTTATCGCTCACATCTTACTGGCGTGTTCAAGTTGTTAAAGGTTATTCCAAAGCGCAACTTTACGCCGGATAGTTATACTTTGCGTGAAGTAAATAGGGTAATTAAAAGCGGTGGAAACATTATGATTTTCCCCGAGGGTATGAGTTCTATATCTGGGGCAAATCAACCCGTGGCTATCGGTACGGGTAAATTCTTAAAGCATTATAAGTTACCCGTGTACGTTTCAGTGATAAAAGGTGGATACTTAACTAGCCCTAAATATAACTTAAAAGATAGATGCGGAAAGGTTGAAGTGGTTATAGATAAACTCTTTACGCCCGAGCAACTTTCAGCCCTTAATCCTCAAGAGATTGAAGATATAGTAAACAAAGCCATTTATCACGACGATTACGCTTGGAATAAAATTCAAAAGAACGTTTACGATATCGGTCTAGACGGCGCTAAAGATTTAGAAGACTTGCTGTTCTGGTGTCCTAAATGTGGCAAGCAACACGTTATGAAAAGCGAGGGCAATAAACTCTATTGCACAGAGTGTGGCAACGGTATGACTATTGATTCAACTTACGCTATGACGCCACTTGACGATAGTTGTGTAATTCCTGAAACTCAAACGGCTTGGTTTAATATGCAAAGAGAAGTTATCAAAAAAGAAGTTCAAGATGAAAACTTTGTTCTAACTGAAAAAGTTAAACTTGGCGTTTTGCCGTCTGAGGGTATGCTTAAAAATCAAGCAACTTCAATAGTCGTTGGCGAAGGTGTTTTAAGGCTTGATAGAAAGGGGTTGGCGTTCAACGGGGTTAAAGATGGAAAAGAATTTAACTTCTTTATTGACAGCGCAAGTTTGCCAACTTACGGTATGTGCACAGATTTAAGTAGATTCTACACTTTTTACGAGGGAGATTTTTACGAATTTTATCCCCAGAACAGGGTGGTTGAAAAATTCTTTCTTGCAACCGAAGAATTGCACCGCTTAAACGGTGGCAAATGGCAAGATTTTAAGTTTGAAAAGTGATTATAAAAATATAGAAAGGACGGCAAAATTTGCCGTCCTTTCTTAATAGTTAAACGAAAATTATCTATTGTTAATAAGTTTAGTGAGTTCAACTGGTTCAACAATTTGGTCGCCCTTGTAAACACGCATATTGCCTGAAGCAATTTCGTCAATAAGAATAACTTCACCGTTGTTATAGCCAAATTCAAATTTAATATCCCACAAGTCAAGACCGATTTCCTTTAAGTCGTCAGCAACTATTTTGGTGATTTTCAAAGTTTGTGCTTTCATGCTTTCAAACATTTCAGGGGTCATAACTTTAAGAGCAGCCAAACCTTCGCCAGTAACCAACGGGTCGCCCTTTTCGTCGTTCTTAAATGTGCATTCAACGTAGCCACCTTCTAATCTAGTGCCGTTTTTAATGTATTCGCCGTATCTTCTAATAAAACTTCCCGTTGCAACTAAACGGCAAATAACTTCTAAGCCGTTTCCGCCTTGAGCCTTACCAAAGCATTCTGCAGGAAGAACTTCCATCGTTGCGTTTTCAATATCAGCCGAAACGTAATGAGTTTTAATTCCTGCTTTTTTCAACATTTCAAAATAGTAAACGGAAGTTTGAAGATTAGCCTTGCCTATACCGTCAATAGTAAGTCCAACAGAGTTTTCACCTGGGTCAAACACGCCGTCTTTACCAGTGCAATCGTCTTTAAATTTGAGCATAACGTTTCCGTTGTCAAGTGCGAAAACGTCTTTAGTTTTACCTTCGTACAATTTTTTCATAAACAAAACCTTCTAAAAATTTATTATAAATAAATAATAACGGAAAATACAAAATTTTGCAAGAATTTGAATATGAAAAATAAAAATAATAGGTAAAAATTTTTAATGCTTTGTATAAGTGTGCTTTAATAAATGTTATTTTTATGTAAAATATTAAAAAAATAAATTGTTTTTATATTGTTTTTTTAAACGTGATATGGTAAAATTTATTCGATATTTTAATTTGGAGATGCGTTTTGAGTATATACGGAATTTTAGCGGGAATTTTTGCGCTTATTATGATGTGCGTGGCAATGCCTACAACTATTTTGGTTCACACTCGTCCACACGTTAGATTGTTTCAAGTCGTAAACGTAATTTCGCTAATCGTAGCGTTGATAGATTTGTTCGTTCTTTTTATCGTTGCTTATTTAGATAATATGCTCAAACTTTGGTATTGTATTTTTTTGTGTGTGGTATCTCTTGCGTTTGCGTATTTTATGGTATGGATTTTACAACGCAAAAATAAAGAACGCATACGCTATCTTAACGACGCATACACGCAAACCGACCAACACCCCGAAAGAGAAGACTATGGTCTTACTAAAGAAAACCCTATATGGACGGGTACTGCCGTTAAATATTTAGATAGACTTTATACCGATAAAGAAGAAAAAATTACTTGGGAATACGCAGGCGTGGTTAAACTATATTCTAAAAATGAAGAAGAAAATTTTGAATATAAGGGTTTTACCGATTGCGTTATGTCAAAATATAATCTTATCGTTGACGGGAAAGTTGAAAATACGGTATTTATTTGCCGAAAAGCAGGTTTTGACCAACTGCCCAAGTTTAACGCCCCTAAAGGATATATTTTAAAGTAAAAACCACTTATTAAACAATATTTATAAATAACAAAAGGATAGAAAAAGTTCTATCCTTTATTTTTTGCACGCCAACTTTAATCTGACTTAAACATTAAAAAAGTGTAGTTTATTTTTTTGTTTGAATCAGCGTGAGGCGACTTATATCAAGACAAGCACACGCCGTAGTGCCAAAGTTAGTAAAATCAATATCGGTTTATATTGTTTTTTATTTTAAAAAGTGATATAATATTGTTAATACATTTAGGAGAATAAGTATGGATTGGAGTGAAATTTTGAAAATTGTTTTAGCTGTGATGGCAGGATTCGGAGGGGTATCGGGTATTATAATTTTGGTTATAAAATTTTCTTCTAATTTTATTGCAAAAAGATTGCAGGAAAAATATTCATTAAAGTTAAACAAGGAGCTTGAAAAATACAAGTCGGGATTAGAAAACAAAACATATATAAGCAAAACAAAGTTTGATGTTGAATTTGAAATTTATCGGGAATTATCCAAAGCAGTTTCTAATGTTGTAAGAGATAGTAGTTTGATGATTTCAATTTTTGCAACAGTTCCAGCAGATATTGAAGAAAGGAAACAGCACGACATAAAGTTGTATAACTCAACCACAGATTCGCTTATAAAAGCACAAAATATTTTACATTCTAATATTCCTTTTGTTTCTTCAATGATTGTTGAAAAATATGAAGAAATCTTAAATTTATGCACTTTGCAATGTAGAGCGTTTGCTCGCCGTTGGAATTTATCATTTAGGGGCTCTTATGAGGAAAAAAGTATTTTAGACGATAAAGATTATGAAAGAACAAAGGAAATTAATAAAAAATTCAAACAAATTAATGAAACGGTTAGAAGCTACCTTTCAAATTTAGATGTAGTTAATTAAAATTCTTGTAATTTTTTGTGTTTTATGTTAAAATAAAAATGCTACATACTTTAATATTCTAATTCAAAGGGAATACTATCGGTAAAAGTGTATTCTCTCGCCTTTGAATTAGGTTAAGTATGTAGCAATATGGAGAGGTGCATTTTTCGGTGCGTCTCTCAAAGGGGCGCACTTTTTTATGAAAAAAATATTACTAAATATTTTATTATGTGTTTTGTTCAGTTGCTCTATATTATTTTGCTTAACTGCGTGCAACAATGGACAACCTAGTATAAAGGGAACAGAAATATATTCTGAAACGTTAACGGTTGATAATCAAGCAAAAACTATTTATGGGAAATTGCCGAACGGCACAGAAAGTTATGAGGTCTCTAAAAATATTAGAGTTGCAGAAGACGCTACATATCATTTGTGCAGTGATATATTAGGGCAAAATGCTATTGTTTCAAAAACAGCAGTTCTTGAAACAGGCGACAATGTTTACTATATTATTGTTGAGAATAACAATGAGATTGAAACCTATACTTTAACATTGCGAGTTAAACCATTATATAAAGTATCTTTTGATATTCAACCAGAATGTTTTATGTCAAAAAATACTTCCTCAAATGGTAATCCAGGTGTTATTGTTGGTGGTGATTGGCTAATAAACATTGTTGATACGCAACTAGTAGAAGAAGATGCCGTTGCAGTTGTTCCAGAACAACCAACTAGGTTAGGTTGTGAATTTATAGGGTGGGATTTTGATTTTTCACAAAAAATTTCAACCGATATCACAATAAAAGCTAAATGGAAACGAAATGCAGAAATGATATATTTTGAATTTAAATCTGACAATTCTCGTTGTGAAATAGTGAAAATGGTCAGATATAACAAGAATGCAAAACTAATTATACCTGAATATATTACATCTATTTCTAGCAATTTTAGTTTCTTGCCTAGTGATGGGATATATTATGAAGGAACCGCTGAAGAATGGAAAAACATATGCAGTCTTCCTATTTACATATATCCTAAGCAACTTATATATTTATATAGCGAAGAGAAACCCACATTGGGTGGTTTTTATGATACTTATTGGCACTATGAGAACGGGGTTCCAACTATTTGGGATTAGTTCTTCAATATTGAAAATTTTGATTTGTGTTATATACAGTGGTCAAAATTATATCGGGTGGGTTGCGTAAACTTAAATTGTTTTATCTTAGGGTGGGGTTGATTTCTCACCCTTTTCCATTTTTAAGCAAAAAAAGAACGTAAACTAAACCTTTTGTGGTTCAATTTACGTTCACTTTGGCACCCCCAAGGAGAATCGAACTCCTGTTTCCGCCGTGAGAGGGCGGCGTCTTAACCGCTTGACCATGAGGCCGTTTTGTTGTAAAAATATAATATCATAATATTTGTTTTTTTGCAAACGTTTTAGTATAAAAATTGCAAAAAAACAAAAAAACCCGCCTGTGCCGTTACGGAGAATAATTTAACCCGCTTATAGCAGGTGGGTGTCCCGTTA
>JAFQEM010000002.1 GCA_017399035.1 Clostridia bacterium
CTCTTCCTTATCAATTAAAATCTTTTGTGTTACAAAATCTTTTAATTGAATTGAGTTTTTAAGTATCACAACGCTAATATTTTAACACAATCGCTTGTATAATGCAAACGATTGAAAGGGGTTTTAAAAAATAACCTGCATTGGCCGACGGAAAAGTAAATAATAACCCGCTTTGTCAACAGGCGAATGCCGTGCTTATTGCATCTGCATCTCTCGTTTAGCGGTCGGAAAAAACTACGACCGAGAGCACCACTCTTCAATATAGACAAACGGCTTTCTTTTCATATTATCTGTGGATTTTTTTCAACAATTCCTATCGAACCACGAAGGCTAATTTTATTGTATCAAAATATTTGATAGATTGCAACGAATAGATTGACATTTTTTAATATTTATTTTAAAATTTTTGTATAAATAGAAGGGGATTGAACTAATGAAGGTCAAAAAATTATTTAATTTAAGACCTATGGTGTTGATTGCCGTCGGAGTATGTTTGGGTATAACTTCGGCGTATTTTTTCTATTTTAACAAAATTTTTCTTGGTGTTTTAATCTGTTTGTTATTTTGCAGTTTATGCGCAGTTGTTTTTTTGCCTTGGTTTAAGCAGTTTAATATAAAATCTAAAATACTTTTAATAATTTTAATGAGCGTACTTTTTATTTTTTGTGGTGCGGTTTTTGGTACTACGGTTTACGATTTTGACAACGCAAATCTAAACAGCCACTATTATAAAGTAAGCGCAAAGGTAATTGAGGCTGAAACTACTGACTATGGAAAACGGCTATTATTAGACAACGTGCGTTTAGATGGTGTAAACGGTGGAAAAAGCAAATATAAAATATTAGTTTACGTTTATGGTAATTGTTATAACGAAGTCGGTGATTTAATAACTTTTGATACTAAACTAGACGACCTATATAGCGTTTACGAATATAAATTTTCGGCAGATAACGTTTTACGCAAAATTAAATATACGGCGCAAATTGATTCTTATCAAGATAAAATTACAACAACTGGTAAAAGTTTAACGGTTTTTGAACGTATAAACTTGTTTATTCGTGATACGCTTAAACAATCTTTAGATTACACCGAATTTTCCATTTCGTACGCAATGCTTACTGGACACGGTGAATATATGGATTATGAAACGGTAACAACGTATAGAACAGCAGGCGTAGCGCATATATTTGCCGTATCAGGTTTGCACGTGGGTTTTCTTGCTACTGCCTTGGGATTTTTGTTTGAAAAACTAAAACTTAACCGACTATTGAGCGCAATTATAATTTCAGTATCGCTATTTTTCTATGCGGGCATATGCGGGTATTCCGCATCATCTTTAAGGGCGTCGATTATGGCAACTGTGGCGTTATTTTCTGCGGTAAGAGGCAATCGTTACGACGGACTTAGTTCACTTGCGTTATCTGCCGTGCTAATATTATGTTTTTTTCCACTGCAATTTTTTAACGTCGGGTTTAGGCTTTCTTTTTTAGTTGTGCTAGGAATTATGGCGCTATCAAGACCTATGTCTACGCCCTTTAAGTTTTTACCGCAAAAAATTTGCTCTGCAATAGGCGTTACAATAAGCGCGCAAATAGTTAGCGTTGCGCTGTGTCTATCGAGTTTTGGATATTTTTCACCTATCGCAATTTTGGTAAATATAATTTTTATTCCTATTGCGTCAGTTGTGTTTACGTTATTACTTATAACTACCGTAATCGGCGGATTGTTTTCTATCGGTTCGGTTACTCTATTTATCCCCAACTACATATTAAAATTTGTAAATATGTGCATAAATGCATTTGACTTTGAAAAGTTGATTATAGGCGATTTTACAATGGGGATATTTGCTCTGTTTTATTATATTGCGTTAATTTTCCCCAGTGAACAAATAAACCTAAAAACCGTTACGAGAATAATTGCAACCGCCGTGTGCTTAATAGTTTGTGCGGTGGGTTCGGTTTTCGTTACCGTAAAAGAAAATAACGCTACCAAAATTTACGTTCGTGGTTCGGACACAATTTGCTTTACCGTTATAGACACACCTGATAAAAACGTGCTAATATTGAGCGACGTTGCAACTTCGTATTCTGTTTATACGCTCAACGTAATAGCAAAAAAATATAAAGTTGACAAGTTAGACGACGTTATTATTCTTGACGGTTTTGATTGTGAGATACAACAATTCATCACTAAACTACGCACGGTATTCGATATTGAAAGAATATGTTATTACGGAGAGAAAAACGGCGTTTTAGAGGCGATAGTTAAAAAATCGTTCGGCTATAAAATGTATAATTATAAGGACGGTCAAGATATGCAAATAGACGGCGTTAAAATAAACTTTATGTCGCAGGGTAGAATGGTGAACTTTATCGTCGGTGGAAAAAACTGCGCTGTATTTTCACTAACCCGTCAACCGTTTTATGAAGAACTTTGCAATACTTGTGATTTGATGGTGTGTGGTGTCGACCAAGATATAACATTTGCTTATTATAATCCTAAAAGGGCAATAAGTTATCGTAAAAGCCGAATTTTTACTGATGCAGATAGCCGTGGAACGGTGATTTTTAACGTTGATTGAAGTAAATTTCCTTAAAAGGAAATAAATATCGTTGCAAAAAAGGTAAAAAGATGCTAGAATATATACCATATAAAGAGGTAGTGTCGTTTTGAAGTATGCGGAGTTTAAAAGCGGATTAGATAGCGGAGAGGTTTTTTCCGTTTATTTGTTTGAGGGGGAAGACGCGTTTTTTAGAGAACGTGGTCTTTCTTTACTTAAAAATAAATTCGTAAGTGAACCCGACTTAAATTTTACCTCTCTTTCAAGTGATTGTGGCGTTGAACAACTTATTTCATCACTTAACGGATATCCGTTTATGAGTGAAAAACGGTTGACTGTAGTTAGAGAGTTTTATCCTAAACAAGAATTTTTCAAAAACGGACTTAAAGCATATTTAGAAAACCCGTCTGAATTTGGAATTTTCGTTATTCTCAACGAAAAGCCGTGTGACGCTTTGAAAAAGTTTAATTGCGTTTGCTTTGTCGATTGCTCAAAGGCAGACGTTTCGTTGTTGGTGCGTTGGGTAAAATCACAATGCAGTTCAAGTGAAGTTTCTATTGACGGGGAAACGGCAAAAACAATTTGCGAATATTGTTTATCCGATATGACCCGTATTGAAAATGAAACTAAAAAACTTTGCGCTTACGTTGGTACTGGCGGAACGATTACTAAAACAGACGTTGATGCAATGGTCGCTCGTGATACGGAATATAAAATTTACGATATGACCGATTACATTGCAAAAAAGAAGTTTGATTTAGCCCTTGCGGTAATTAAAGATATGTTGGGTAAAGGTGAAACTTCACAAAGAATACTCGTTGCAGTTTACAATTATTTTAGAAGATTGTTGCACGTTGCAATAAGCGATATGAGCGCGTCAGACGTTGCTGTGAGTTTGGGTATAAAAGAGTTTGCCGTAAGAAAGGCAAAAGAGCAGGCGGAAAAATTTAAAAAGCGTTCGTTAAAAAACGCAGTAGATTTACTTTGTGATACGGATTATAAAATTAAGAGCGGTCTAATTGATGCCGACGAGAGTATGTGGTTGACCGTTTTTAAGATAATGACGGATAATTAGAGGTGAAAATATGGACCTTGTAAAAAGAGTTTCTGAAATATGGCAATCGTTTGTTAACGACCCGTCAATGACGGTTGCTATAACGGTTAGTATACTGGTGTTTGCAACCTTATACTTTTTTATGATTAGGTTTTTGGTGGATAATAAAGCCGAAGCAATGGTTGTGTTGTTTTCGCTTGTTATGGTTATAGGCGCGGCAATTTTAACCTTTGCAAAAAACATTAACACGGCAATTTACTTAATTATTCCAACGGTATTTTTGGTTGCCATAATGGTTTTATATTCGGTAGAATTAAAAAGAATTATACTCGCTAGAAAGTCTGTGAAACCTGGGGACGTTAAGCACGGTATTTCATACGACGAAGAGCGTGTTCAAACGTGCGTAACTGAAATAATAAGGGCGCTTCAAAATATGTCTAAAAACGACGTGGGCGCAATAATAGTTTTGTCTACGGGTAACGTTCCTAATCAAATTATCGACAGTGGCGTTAGATTAGATTGCGACATATCTAGTGAACTTATAGAAAGCGTGTTCTTTCCAAAAACCCCCTTGCACGACGGCGCAATGATAATAAGTGGTACTAAAATTGTTTCAGCAGGTTGTTTTTTACCACTTTCACAAAACGTTGACAATATCCCTAAAGATTTAGGAACTCGTCACCGCGCTGGCATAGGCGTTACTGAAACTATTGACGTAATATCAATAATCGTTTCGGAAGAGACGGGTATTATATCTATAGCAAGAGCGGGTAAAATAACTCGTTATGCAGATTCCGAGGCTTTGCGTAAAACGTTGACTCGTTATTACTGGCAAGAACTCGATATCAATAAAAAGTAGGAGAAAGCCCTTATGGATAATAGAAATTTCAATCAACGCAACGGTAGTGGAGAAAAAAGTAAGGCGAAAACTTTTTGGGTAAACGTAGGGCTAGTAGTGCTTGCCCTAGGGCTTTCAATTTTGACCGTACTAGTTATAAACCTAAACAGATAGGAGAGCAATAATGAAAGATATAGCAATTAAAGCGGATGCAATTTTATTGCCAAACGTAACCGATATGAACGCTTGGGCGTGCATTGCGTGCGACCAGTTTACAAGCGAGGCCGATTACTGGAATAAACTTGAAAATCACGTTAAAGGAAAGAAAACTACACTTGACTTAACGTTGCCAGAAATTTATTTAGAAGATGATGCGGATAAACGCATATCAAATATTAACAAAAACATTAAAGAATATTTGTCAAGCGGAGTTTTTAAGACTTATGGAAATGGTTTTGTGCTTACGATAAGAAAAACCCCATTTGTAGAACGCCGTATCGGTCTTATGGTTGCGCTCGACCTTGAAAAATATGAATATTCGCAAAAGAGCAGTTCGCTAGTTCGCGCAACCGAAGGGACTATTGAAGAAAGAATTCCACCAAGATTAAAAATTAGAAAAGATGCAGACGTTGAATTTCCACACGTTATGGTGCTTTTTGATGACGAAAAAAGGGAAATAACCGAACAACTTTATGATAGAAGACAAGATTTTGAAAAGATTTACGACTTTGAACTCAATATGGGCGGTGGACATATCGAAGGATATTATATTGACCGTGCAGACGAGGTTATGGAAAAGTTTGAAAGGCTTTTAGATAGCGACAGACTTATAGAAAAATATGGCAGAGAAGATAAATTTCTTTTTGCAGTTGGCGACGGCAATCACTCGCTTGCAACGGCAAAAACACACTGGAACAACGTTAAAAAAACTCTCTCTGAAAAAGAAATTCAAGACCACCCTGCAAGATACGCGCTTGTTGAACTTGTAAATATTTACGACGAGGGAATTTATTTTGAACCTATATATAGATACGTTTACGGCGTTGACGTGGATAAGTTTTGCAAGGGCTTAAAAGACGTAGACGGCGGAAAAATGCAAGTTTACGCTAACGGTCAAGTTGTAATCCAAAATGGCGAAAATGATTTGCCAACGGGTATTAGTTCGGTAGATAAATACGTTAAAGAATACATAGATGCGTTTGGCGGTGGGGTAGATTACGTTCACGGCGAAAGCAATCTCAAAAAATTAGTTGACGATAAAGTTAACGCCGTTGGTATTTTGTTTGAAAAGTTAGATAAAGCGGATTTATTTAAATACGTTTCTAAAAACGGCGCGTTTCCGCGCAAAACGTTTTCCATGGGGGAAGGTGTTGAAAAACGTTATTATTTAGAAGGAAGAAGGATTACGAAATGATTAAGGTATGTAAATTTGGCGGAACGTCAATGGCTGACGCAAACGCTATTAAGCAAGTTAAAAGCATAATAGAATTAGATTCATCAAGAAGGTACGTCGTTGTTTCTGCACCAGGCAAGCGTTTTAAGGACGATATAAAAATTACCGATATGCTTTACCGCTGTTATGACGAAGTGGTGGAATTTGGTACTTGTAAAAAAAGTTTTTCAATTATTCGTGAAAGGTTCGTTCAAATTGTTAAAGACCTTGGGCTATCGCTAGATATAAACGCTGTTCTTGATAAAACGGAAAAAGAAATTAACGAAAGCAAGTGTGCCGATTTTTCTGCATCTAGAGGTGAATATCTTTCTGCAGTAGTAGTTGCAAACTTTTTAGGTTACGAATTTATTGACGCTGCCGAAATGATAAGGTTTGATAGTCACGGTAAACTTAACGACGATTATACTGCAGACAAAGTTTACAATCGTTTGCAAAATGTTGAAAGGGCAGTAATTCCAGGTTTTTACGGCAAAAACTTCCAAGGCAACATCAAAACGTTTAGCCGTGGCGGAAGTGATATTACGGGCTCTATTATTGCCAACGGTGTTAAAGCCGATTTGTACGAAAATTGGACTGACGTAAGCGGATTTTTGGTTTGCGACCCTAGAATTGTGCCAGAGGCAAAAGTTATCAATCAAATCACTTATAAAGAGGTTCGCGAACTTTCTTATATGGGCGCGTCCGTTCTTCACGCAGAGGCAATCGCCCCGGTTATGAGAAAACGTATTCCTATAAACATTAAAAATACGTTTAAGCCCCAAGATAAGGGCACTATGATTGTTCCCAACGACCAGTACGACGCAAAAGCAAACGACAGCGTTATTACGGGTATAGCAGGCAAAAAGAATTTTACCGTTCTTCTCATTGAAAAATCTATGATGAACGCAGAAGTTGGTTTTATTCGTAAAGTTCTTTCAGTCGTTGAGCATTTCGACCTTTGCGTTGAACATCTTCCTTCAGGTATAGACACGCTATCTGTTATTTTAGGTTCAGACCAACTTAAAGACGGCGTTTTGTCTGATTTAGTTAGTGAAATTAGAGAAAACGTTAATCCCGACTACGTTCACGTTATGGAAAATATCTCTCTTATAGCAACGGTTGGGCACGGTATGGCTCGTCGTCACGGAACTGCCGCAACGCTATTTACTGCGCTTGCAAACGAAAATATAAATATCAAAATGATTGACCAAGGTTCTAGCGAACTTAACATTATTATCGGTGTTGCAAACAGTGATTACGAAAAATGTATACACGCCATTTACAAAGCGTTTAACTAGAAAATTTAAGCATAAAGCACCTGTGAAATTTTCACGGGTGTTTTTTTATTTTTCAAATTTAACTTAACTAAAAAAATGTATATTTTGAGTGTGTCTTTTTGTGCAAAATTTATTATTAAATGTATAAACCATCTTAAACCTGTTGTGATATAATAATAATGTAAGAAGTTGACGCTTTGTTTACAAAGAGCGGAAACTTCGCTGAATTTCAAACTAGAAGTGAAAATCGATAGATTTACAGTAAAGGCGTTAGCCTTTGAGAAATCTTTTAATTGTAATTAAAAGATTTAACTTCTTATAGTTTATAATGTATAGAATAAAAGAAAGGTGAGGCGTCTTTTTAGGACGGACTAATTTTTTTTGCCTATTATTTAACATTAAAGTTATGAAAGGTATAATAAAAATGATATTATAAAAAACGCCTTTAAACATTGACAAAATTACTCGTTTTTTTGTACAATTATCTAGGTTTGTAAATTGAAAAAAAATAAATTTTTTAGGGGTGAAATAATTATGGACTATGCAAAAGAATCTTTGCGTTTGCACGGAGAATGGAAAGGTAAAATCCAAGTAGTTTCTAAAGTTAAAGTTGAAAACAAAGAAGATTTATCTTTGGCTTATACGCCTGGCGTTGCCGCGCCTTGCTTGGAAATTCAAAAAGACTATAACAAATCTTTTGAACTCACCGCTCGTGGAAACACCGTTGCCGTTATAACTGACGGTACTGCGGTTTTGGGGCTTGGTGATATAGGCCCCGAGGCGGGTATGCCGGTTATGGAAGGCAAGTGTGTGCTTTTCAAAAGTTTTGGTGGCGTTGACGCTATTCCGCTTTGTGTTCGCAGTAAAAGCGTTGATGAAATAGTAAGCGCAATTAAGTTGTTGTCAGGCAGTTTTGGTGGGGTGAATTTAGAAGATATATCAGCTCCCAGATGTTTTGAAATTGAAAAAAGACTAAAAGAAGACCCTGAAGTGGATATTCCTATTTTCCACGACGACCAACACGGTACGGCGGTGGTGTGCGTTGCGGCTTGTATAAACGCGCTCAAGTTTGTTGGCAAAAAGTGGGATGAAGTTAGCATTGTTTTCAGTGGCGCAGGCGCTGCAGGTGAGGCTATTGCAAAACTTATGATATCTATGGGCGCAAAAGACGTTGTTATGTGCGACCGCCACGGTATCATCTATAAGGGTAGAAAAGAGGGTATGAATCCCGCTAAAGAAGAAATTGCAGAATTTAGCAATAAACTTGGCAAAAAAGGTACTCTTGCAGATGCTGTTAAAGGCGCAGATATCTTTGTTGGGGTAAGTTCGCCAGGAATTTTAACGCAAGATATGGTTCGCTCTATGAATAAGGGCGCGATAGTTATGCCTATGGCTAACCCTACACCCGAGATTATGCCAGACCTTGCACTAGAGGCGGGGGCTGCAGTTGTTGGAACGGGAAGAAGTGATTTCCCCAACCAAATAAACAACGTTCTTGCTTTCCCTGGAATTTTCCGTGGTGCGCTAGATTGCCGTGCAACCGATATTAACGAAGAAATGAAAATTGCAGCGGCAAATGCCATTGCATCTTTGGTTTCAGACGAAGAACTTCGTGCAGATTATATTATTCCTGCTCCGTTCGATAACCGTGTTGCAAAAACCGTTGCAATAGCAGTAAAAGATGCTGCCATTAAGACAGGCGTAAATAGAATATAATAAAGAGAAAACGGCGCACTTTTAGGTGCGCCGTTTAATATTTTAACGTATGAATTTTTTTGAAAGAGTTTATCAAATAGTTAAACAAATACCATATGGAAAGGTTATGACGTACGGCGATATTGCGCAACTTGCAGGCAATAGAAAAATGTCAAGACAAGTGGGTTGGGCTTTGCACGTTAATCCTGACCCAGAACATATACCTTGTTATAGGGTTGTCAATAGGTTTGGGCAAGTAAGCAAAGCATTTGCTTTTGGTGGGGAAAACCGCCAACGTCAACTTTTAGAGCAAGAAGGTGTAACTTTTGACGAAAAAGGTTGTGTAAATTCTTGCTTTTTTGTAGAAAAACATATATAATATCTAATGCTTAATAGATTAAGCATAGTCTATTAAGAAACTTTCGGGGTGTAGCGCAGTTGGTAGCGCGCTTGGTTCGGGACCAAGAGGTCGTGGGTTCAAATCCCGTCACTCCGACCAAAACAGGCAAAAAGAGGGTATTTTTAGTGCAAAAATGCCCCCTTTTTTACTTTTAAATTAAAAAATCCATAATTTTGAGCGGAAAAAATTCCCCAAAAATTCCCCAAAAATATAAAAATCTACGTATTTTTGGTTGTAAAAATGCAAAAAAAACGGGCATTTTTGCCCGTTTTTTAGCAAATTTGCCCGTTTTTGGCGGAGAAAGAGGGATTTGAAGCCGAACCAAAAAACAAAAACACTAGTAAAACACTAGGGAAAGGGGATTCTTTCGCGTAAATTCCCCAAAAGAAAAAAGAGTAAAAACAATGCCTTTGGGTTTGGTTGCTCAAGTTTTGCCCTTTACGTTTGGTCAGCATTGCGCCGATTTTCGGCGCATTTATTACGGGTTGAATTGCTTTAGATTAGAAATGTGATTGCGAAGAATAAAGTTTGCGCTTTATTTAAATTTATTACCGCGTTTATCCCGACTTCGTCGGGTTACCCGTTTTTTAATCTAAAAAAAATAATTTTCGTATGCTTATAAGACCAAACGAACATCGTTTGGTTTAAAGTTTTAATATTACCGCGTTTTCATCGTCGTTGTGCACAGTTGTCGTGAAAACGCGGTTTTTTTGTTTATCTAATTTCTTATGCTAAAGTTCTTAAACCTGCATTAAGTAAAATAGTTTGTGCTTTCAGATAGGCATTAAACACTCTATTTACGTAATTCCTATCGTATAAAACTTCGTCTTTGTCGTTTAGAACATTTTCTAATTCTGTTGCTAGTTCTTCAGGGGGATATCCTATAGTCATTTGAACAGAGAGCGCTAAAGCAGGGGAAAGTTCTCTTAACTGTCTTATCATTTTACTTTCTCTACTTTCTTGCTCGGTTGTCGGTTCTATTGTTCTTGGTTCTATTTTTGGTGGTACATATCCGTCAAGACGTTTGGTCCTTATCAGTTGTTTGCGTTTCCCGCACAGAGCAGAAAACCATCCTGGAGACATATTAGAAAATGTTTTTTGTTTAACGTTATATAAAATTAGTCTTCCTTTATCGTTCAATCCGCAATATGTATATGTAACAAACTTTTGACCAGGGAAGATAAATGTGTATTCAACGTTTTCTTCAGGTAATTTGACTTTTTTATTTATCTCTGCAGAATACTCTTTTTTAGTCACGGGCATACCTCCTAGTCGTCCAAAAGGGTCCTGCAGAACCAACGTTTAATAAATTCTCCAACTTCTTGAGAACTCTTTAGGTGTTCTAATTTGGTGAACTTGTTCGTAAAACCGCTTACACAGTAATGATTTGTGCTTTTGCGACAAACGATAATTACCGCCTCAATTTCTTCTTTAGGCGGTGTAATTCTAACTTCATAAAGTAAAGTTCCACCGAAAGTCTTTCCCGTTTGCTTAATCATAGGTTGCGTTGATGCACCATTCTTATATCGAGTTAAAACGAGACTGTTATCGGGCAATAATTGCCTCTTAAACTGCATATCGACCTCTACGGGGAACTTGTTTGTGTTAATTGTTTCGTACTTTTTTTCCATAATAAAACTCCTTTGTGTTGTGATTTTTGGCTTAACGTTGCTCATCCGATTCAACGAAAAATCACACTATATTGTGATATTTTAGACGTTAAGTCACACGTCTGACTTAAATCTTAAATAATCCTCTTGAACTTTTGCGCGTAATTCTTCCGGTCCAGTATAATAAAATTCCGGATTAAAAAACGTTTTACCCGAATATTTATATTTGAGAATATTACAGCCTGCGAAAGTGCGCATATATTTACCTATAGTCTGACGTGAGACTTTTATATACTTGCTTAACTTGTCTTTATTGACGTTGGCGATACCGTTAGCATCTGCGCAGAGTGCTAACGTAAAGAAAATTTTAATTTCAACCCCTAAAAGGTTAAAGTTTTTCTTAATGGCGCTTACGTTCATTTTTCCTCCTATTTTTTTTAATATATTAAAATTTTTTCTGCGCTTACGCTACGAAAAAATTGATTACAGTATTTCTTTTTAATTGCCTATTCGGTTATATTTTTATATATTTTAAGCGGTAATAAATATTAAAACACTACGAAACGCATTACCAACCCCGCAACGCCAACGTGCACGCCCGTTCGGCGTTTGCAGGGGTTGGCAATGCGAATTCTTTGTTTTTTTGTTTGTCTTTTTGAAATCTACGGCTCGCCGTAGAATTCTTCAAGTCGTTCGTCGGTAGAAAGTTCTTCCGTACTTTCAACGTCAGAAACCGTTTCAACGGTTTCTTGAGTCGCCGGCGCATCAGCGCCGTCGCCTTGTGCTGACAAGTCAGTATTCTCCGCATCGGGGACTTGCTCGATTTGTTCGGTAGTAACGTCTTCCGCACTCATTTCTTCGTTTTGGGGTGTTTCTACACTATTTTCAACCGGGTCTTCAGTAGTTTCCAAAGTTTCAACTTCTTCTTCAGGTTGTTCGCCGTATAATTGCGCTAAATATTCTTCTTCGGAAATAAATTCTTTATACTTTAACACGATTCTACGCCATTTTTTGAACTCTCTTTCGGCTTTACGTTGTTTATTTAAGTAGCGTTTTCGAGCAAAATAGGGGAGAGCGGAAAATTCTTCTTCAGATAACGGAATTAAATTTAATTTTTCAATAAAAAACTCGTGTTTTACCCGTTTCTTATCAAATTGCTCACTCTTTTCTATTTCGATTTTTACCGATTTTAGGTCAATTTTAAGGCCGGAAAGATATTCGTTAACCATTGCACTGTGGGCTTCGTGTCCAATTTGGTCCTCAAGGTCTGTAAGACCAGAAAAACTCTCAATATATCGGTCTCTAACCTTATCAATAGCGTCATTTCTTCTTAATTTCACGTTTTATGCTCCTTGAATTGAGTCTTTAAGATATTCTGCAGAATAAGCAAGGTCAAAATCTTCATTGTCGTGTCCTTCGTAAAATTTACTTTCACAATAGCAAGAATTATATTGCTTAAATATGTCTCTGCAGTACGTTTCTTTATACTCAAAATATAACGAACGGTCCTTTTTAGAAGATTTCATATATTCGTCAACTGCGCCACTGTTATCAAATTCTCTAACAGTCCATTCCATTTCGGTAATACGGCCATATTTGTCATATTTTATAGCAAGGTTTCGTATTTCAATAAATTGCGCAAGTTCTCTAATATTGATATCTATAAGGCCAGGGCGTTGCGTGTCCATATAAAAGTTCAAGTGATTGTGTCCGTGTTGTTCAAATAGGCTAGATTGCCACTTGGGGAAACTTCCGAACTCACGGCTGTTATAATATTGTTGGGCCTCCATAATCCCAAACGTCTCATAGGGGAGAATAAAGTGCGTTTTGACTTTTTCGTTTGCAAAGCCTAAACGGTTTGGGTCAATAACTCTCGCGTAACGTGGCGAATAAAACTCTTTCTTAAACGTTATTTCAAAGTTTGCTGAAACACAATGCTCGGGGATTGTGAGTTTGCGCCCTTCGATATCGTTTTTCGCCTGAATAACCGCCTGCATAATGCGGTTTCTTTCAGTATCAAAGGCAATTTCATTGAGTTTTTTTACCATAAACGCCGTCTTTCCTATTCTCGGCGGTCCAAAAATTATAGTTATCATAAAATTTTTCTTAAAACCGTTGATTTTTTTGTTTTTTATGTGTATAATAAAAATGTGGTAAGAATAGGGGCGAGTTAAACGATAATTTTTTTGTTTTTCATCGATAGTCTTGCCACTTTTTTATTTTTTCCCTTTGCTTACTTTTTGAATATGTCTCCTTATTGATTTATCAATAGGGTTTTTTATTTTTACATAATCTCTTTTTTGAGCCTTAACCGTATTTTTAGATATTTGTGCTTTTGGTAATATGTAAGAGGGTTTGTCTCCTTTTTTTGCATTTTTATGGTCGGGGTTTTCTTGTAAAATAATATTTTTCATTTTGCGAGTTGTTGGAGCGTGGGTTATAGGAGAATGTTTAACTTCTCCTTTCTTTCTATCTGCTTTATTGTTACTTAAAATAACTGATTTGTGTCCTGCAGTATCTTTATCATTAACGCTCCAAACTTCTCCCGCACGAGCAAATTTTAATCGATTTTTGCTTTGCAATTCTTTAATTAACTGCTTTGCGTTGTTTAAATCTTTTTTCATTTTGCAGTTTCCCTTAAAGCATCGGTATATTTTTTGCTCATAAAATTTTTACTTTCAGCCATTGCCTTTTTTTGCTGTTCTGCAGTAAAGTTTTTATTAACGTAATCATAGTACGCCTTATAACTCGATTGCTCTATTTTTTCAGCCTTTGCAAATTTGTTTCCATAATCGTTATTCACTTTTTTTCTTTCATCAGCCGACTTGCATTTTTCAAGAGCAGTCGTCCATTTACTAGGTATCCTTGCCATTTTGTGCATATCTTTAAGGTTTTGCAGTCTTAAACTTTCTGCCTTATCAAATTTACTCATTCTTTTAGCCGTTGTCTTTTTAGTTGATGTTTTTGCCTTTGCAGACGGCTTTTTAGCCGTCTGCTTGGCAGGAGTTTTTCCCTTCGCCGGCTTTGTAGCCGAAGTCGACTTTTTTACCGTCGACTTGTTGCGCGAAGTTATGGACTTTTTAGCAGTTGAACTTGTGTTCGTTTTTTTAACTGAACTACCGTTCGACTTTTTCTTTTTATTCTGTGTCACGGCGCTAGATGCCGATTTTTTATTTTTTGACGTTGCCATTGATTTTTGCTCCTTTCTTTTGTAATTTGTCTATCTTACCCGTATCTTTAAGGGCGTTATTGTAGCCAGTAGTCGCAGCGAGTTTCGCCCCGGCAACTTTAGGCAGTTTCTTATAATCCTGTTGACCCGAGGCATAGCCTACGTTCTTTGCTACTTTAAGTTTTTCTTTATACTTTTTAAACTTTTGTTTTCCGTCTTCAATCATTTTTTTACCCGCAGCGATTTCTTCTTTCATTTTCGCCTTTGCGGTTGCTAGTTTTTGTTTAACCGTCTTTTTGCTATTTGCTGTAGCCGTAGCCATCTTTTTTTAATCCTCCTTAAGATTTTATTTTATAAACCAGTTAGCAATTTGGGTGAATACGTTTGGGGCAAATACGCTCAATAAACACACCGCCCCAAAACTAATTAAAATTCCTACTATAACACCTAAATGATATTTCATAACTTATCTTCTTTTCTTTTTAGCGCAAGCAATGATGCACACAACTACCGAAAGTGCGCAAATACCAATACATATTACCGCAACGGTATTTTCTGCACAGAAAGTTTTAATATCTTCCCAAGCGTTTGCAAACCAACTTTTAACGGCTTGTGTTTTATCTTCTTCAGATTGTTCGCCGTCGGTGGGTTCGTTTGGGGTGGTGTCTTGAGGTTCAGTAAGTTCGTAAGCGTGGATTTCAAAATTGTCTTCGTATTTTCCTTCATAAATTGAATTTGTAATATAGTCTGGAAACCAAACTAGAACAACAACGTCACCGTTTTCGTACTCGTAAGTTTCCATAAAACTATCAATAGGGTCATTAGATTCCTCACGACAAATGCGCCAGCCACCATTCTCATTTCCATAATAGACAATACAAATACCGTCTAAATTTATTAAAGACCAACCGCTACCGTCTGACCCTTCAAAAGGTTTTGCAGTTAATTTAATCATTTTTCCGTTTAAAACATCCCCTTCTTCAAGTTCTTTTTCTACATAGCCGTCAAGGGGGAGAAGTTCATATGCCTCCCAGTTATCAGGTCCTACGATATCCCCGGTTAAGATTTGATTATCTATAATTTTAGATTCACCTTTATATGTTATCGTAATGGTTTCAGGAACTTTTATATAATGATAACCATCTATGAAATACCACTCACAACCATATTCGGTTATAGCACCAAATTCTTCTCCTCCTACTGTGGATAGAATAGGAGCATCGTCTCCGTCACCAGTATACAACCCTACTGTTATTTCTTCATCCAACTCAATAAAATATAGAGCATCAAATATAAAGCCTACATCAGGGGTTGTTTTAAGCAATTTACCCATAATAGACTTAATACCTATAAATTCTCTACAAGGCATATTTTCAAAGTTCGGGGTAGTTGTAGTTTGTTCGGTTTCTTCAGCGAGAACTGCAGAAGGATTTGTGAAGATAATTCCGCAAACGGTGCAGAATATAAGCGCAAGTGTGAGCATTGAAACCCACAGTTTTTTTGTTAATGTTTTCATAAAAATTTCTCCTTATTTATTTTTCTTTTTTACTACAATTATTGTAGTGGTCATTGAAACAATGGCTATTGCAACTGCAATAAACATTATTTTGTTTTCTATCGGTTGCCAAAGGTCCTTTAATATGTTCTTAAATTTATTTGGGATTTCGGGGATAGTGGACTCTATTGCGCCACCATCGCCTTCAACTTCATCTATTTTTGCAAAACGGCTTTCTCCAGTGCAGTAAAAAGCATAGTGAGTGGCCATATGTTTTCCGCCGTTCGCTTGGGCCCAAACTTCTTGCCAAATTTCATCAAGGTAACCGTAGTCATAAGTTTCAAGCAACTTATTGTAATTATCTTTGGTTAAGTTCTCCCTAAAGTCGTGAACTGCATCAACGTCTTTGATATCTTCAGAAAGTCCAAATATATCAGAAAAAAGTTTGTCCAACGTTACAGTGTCGGGGAGAGAGGTAAACCCGAATAGTCCATAAAATTCACCCGGTTCAATTTCATCTAGTTGGGGATAAGCGGTGTAATATCCGTCTAGTAAAAAGCCGAGGCGTTCTTCAGATATAATTCCCTGGTTCACAAGTGTATTGTAGAACTCGTTAAACGACTTATTTATATCCAAGAAATAATCACGTTGTTGGCCGTCCGCAGTTTCCATACTCAAATAAACGTGTTCAAGATAAACCGCGGTATAAACGTCTTTTGTCTCGTTGTACTCAAACGTATAACAGTTACTGCCGAAACAGTCAAGATTTCCAACGTTAAGGGCCTTATAGGCATCAGTTAAACGTAAAGTACCGTTGTAAATAGGAACGGTAACCGTTTTACTTGTCTTTTTGCCGAACGGAGTTCCGTCAATGTTCTCTAGATATTCAATAGTTATTTGCTTTTGAACGCCGTCAGTAAGAACAAAATTCGCCTGTTCGAGTATTTTTTCGGGGTTAGACGTGCGCTCTGATTGCATTTCTAGTTCGTCTTCAATTTCGCTCATTTTTTTTATAACGTCGTAATAAGAACGGCTTGGCGATTGACAACGCCCTTGGTCCTGTTCACGTGTGCCGTATTGTGGTTCTGTAACAAACCACGTTGTTTTATATCCGGTAAAAACTTTGTACTTATAATTGAACGTAACAAAGTAACTCGTATTAGGGTTTTTTGTTTCTATGAGAATATCCCCCTGGGGAGCATTTTCACGTTTTGTGTTGAAAATTCCATTATCGTTGGCTATTCCTGGCAACAAACCGCCTTCATCAAGTTCGCAATAAGATAAAACGGTGTAGTCTTTGTGTGCTGTTTCAAACGTAGAAACTACGTCTTTTGCATCCATCCACTTTTTCATTTTATCTTCGCTGTTCAATTTTAAGAATTGAGAACTACTGCTAAAATCGTATATAACGCCGTAATCTTCGTATATGTATTCCCAAACGGGCGACCTTTCGGTTTCGTAAAGAAAACCTTGAGGCGAAATAATTTCGTCGTAATATGTAAAATCACGGCGAGCAACTATTCGGTATAAGGTTGGATTGTCAACCGTTCCATCGTAAGCAAGAGCAACGTAAAACTCCGTCATAGGGACTGCAGTAGTTTGGTCTTTATCACGATATACGGTGAAAGTGTATTCAAAATAATCTTGCGATAAATATTTTTTACCGTCTTTGACTATAGTAACGCCTTTCGTGTTAGTCCATTCTAGCAAGTTTTCGTGTGCAGGGTCTGTTTCTTTTAGTGTAAAACTCATTAAGTATTGACCATTTAATAGTCCGCCTTGAGAGTTGCCGTCTTCGTCTTCTTCACCTTCAAGCAATATTCTTGCACCATTTTCAAAAGCAAACGCCATATTAGACTTGCCGTTTTCGTCTAGGTCCTCACTATCGTCAATCGTATAAGACGGTTTAGTTACAACGGTGTTAGACGTAACTATATCGTCGTCTGGAACGGATGCATATGTTGTTGTAGGCGCAGTTGATATTGCAAACGTTCCCAGTAACGTCAATGCACTTAATACGAATGAGCAAGCCGTTTTAGTTATTCGTTTTGTTTTTTTCATAATTTCTCCTATAATTCTACAGCAAGTTTGCCGGCTGTAATTTTACTTTCGCATTGAGCGCATATTTGTCTTCCTTCGGGAACAGGCGCTCCGCAAATAACGCAATATTCACAACCGCTAGTGTAAATTTCACTCATTTCTGTTTTTCTCCTTATTTGTTTTTTGTTGTCTATAAGTCGCTAACCGTCTTGAAAACAAAAAAACTCCGTCGCCGAAAAAGTCCTAACGATTTCTGCGTTAAAACTTAACGGTTTCGGAGTTTTCCGAATTCTATTCATAAATCCTCCTTCCGCAAGAACGGTCCTCGCGTGGAATTATTTCAATTGTGATTTTTTTACGCTTGAGCGTTGCTGTAGCGTTTAAAATATCACACTCGATTGTGACTTTATAGACGTACGTATATACTTACGTCGTTAAAAAACGTCGTTGTAAATGGTGTGTACAATCGACTCGATAGTATGATTGCTACGAGAGTTCTTGAGAACGTCAATGGTCCAAGTTCTATGAATTTCTATTGCGTTTTGTTTTGCAATGTCTATACGTCTAGAAAAACGTAATTTTTCAAGGTCGCCAATAACGCCGTCGTTCCAAAGCATAGAGTTTTTCTCTTTGGCCATTGAACAGAACTGCATAACGTGGCGGAAACCGGCATAATAATTGTCGCGATTCTCGATAAAGGCGACCATTTTTTCAAGGTCCTTAAGCCTTTCCATCAGTCGTCTCCTTTAGAGTGTCCTGGTTGGCAAAATATTTATCAAAAGTATCTTTGCGGAATATACTTAAAGCAATAAGCCTACTTTCATATTCACTAACTAAATTATCCGCAACAACGTTCGCAGCGATTTCACGGGGGATTTCTAGCCGTGTAACTAAATCGTCAACGTATTCTTCAAATACCTTTTTTACTTCTTTATCTTTCTCTTTTAACTCAAGAAAGGTCTCTTTTGCAACTTCTCTCATAAAAACTCCTTTTGTGTGCAGTGTGATTTTTTACTAAACGTTGTCCTTCTGATTCAACTAAAAATCACACTATATTGTGATATTTTTCTGCAGTAATTTATTCTCCTATAAGCAAGGTCCACTCGGGCATTCCAACAACAGAAACTAAAACGTCTTTAATCTGTTTATCGTTAAGCCCGGTCAACTGGTCGCCTTCAGGCAGTCCGCAAACTAACAAGTTCCCAACGAACGCAACTTTGCAATCTGGAAAACTTAATGCCGAAACTACAGAATTTTCTTTTAATAGTCCTTCGTCGTCGCAAATAACGCAATATCTATTTAACCCTATTTCACGCTGAACGATATCAATAGCATCGCAGTCAAGCAACGTGCGTATCTCTTCAAGATTATCAATATCAAACTCAACGGCGTGGGGTTTATCTTCCTTTTTAGTTTTTCCGGCTTGGAGAAGAACACCCTTAATCTTCAATGTAGTCCACCCCCAGTTGCTCTTTTTCTTCTTCGTAAAGCCTTTCAATTTCTGCACTCAAATGCTCGTAAAAATCAGGCGATTTGAAATAATTTATAATGGCTACCTTTGCTAATTCTCTAACGTTCCACTTAAAATCTTTTGCTCTTCCGTCTGACCATTCGTCTAAAATGGCCCTTGAATAATCCGTAAGCCATTCTGCGTCAATAACAAATTTGTGTTTGATTTTGACTTCCACTTGATTTTTGTTTTTTTCCATAATAAAACTCCTAAAATTTTTTATATAAACGGCTAGTACCGAAAATATTCTCCTTTGGCGCGCCCTTGGTTGCTTTCAATTAGATAACAAAAGGAGAAAGAAAGGTTTTTCAAAAGCGCGCCTGCTAAAAAAGTATTCGTTATTGTTTAGGTTATCCCTTTTGGGGTGTAGAGGAAATTCTTTCATCTTCCCAACTCCTTTTTTAGTTCAGGAATTAGATACTTTTTGAAAATTGCCACTATAACTTGTGCGCGAACCGGATAATCTTTGCAAAAATAACTTGCCTCGATGTCGTATGTAAATTCTTCCATAAAGTCATAAAAACGGACTTCATTTTGGTCAACGTGTTTAAGTTCGTATAGAAACTCTTTTTTTCTCTTTTTATCTTTGGCGTAAATATCGAAACATTTAATAGCCTCTTTTTCTGTTTCATCCCAGTCTATTTCTGTGCGGTCAGAAAGTTTATTTAGTAAATAGTCTTCGCTTATCCTGGTCATAAGTTCCTTAAACGTTTCTTGAGAAGAAACGCCCCAACGGTAGCCATAAACGCCCCAGTCGCTTTCAATAAGCAGTGTAAACGTGGCAATATCTAAAACGAAAATTGCGTGTGCACCGCTAAGTTGATATATCCTATCGTTAATATAAACTTCATCCCCACGTTCAAACCTGAACGTATACTTTTCAACGTTGCATTTTGTAAAACTCATAAAAAAACTCCTATAAACTCCAAAAACAAAGAAGGTTCTACGCTCTTCCAACTTCGTAAAACCTTCTTTTTTCTTTTATTTAATTAACGACATTATGCGTTAAAAAAGCAAGTTTTGTTTTTGGAAGAGAATTAAGCCTGAAATGGGCTTGTTGTGTTTATTATATAGCCCTTTTTGGGCTTTGTCAAGTAAATTTTATAAAAATATTCTAAAATGGGCTAAAGGGGGCAAAAATGTTGAGGTTAAAAGAATTACGTTTAAGTAGAAATTTATCACAAGTTAAAGTTGCAGAAGTTCTTGGATGCAATCAAACTGCAGTTGGAAAATATGAGCGTGGGCAGTTAGAACCGAGTTTAGAAACGCTGGTTAAACTAGCAAACTTTTTCAACTGCTCTATAGACTACTTGTTGGGACTTGAAGACGACTTTGGCAACGTAAACGTAGTTAGTGCAGGGGAAACGGTGGAATTATCTGAAGATGAAAGAGAGTTGCTTTCTTGCTTTGAAGTTCTTGGCCCGTTTGAGAGAGAGGCAATTTTAATTCAAATAAAGGCGCTTGCCGGCAATCTTAAAGATGCACCCCGTTCAATGCGTAGAATAAAACAATAAAAGAGTAACTCGGCTTTTTTCTTATAATCAGAAAAAAGGCGAGTTAATTCCGTATTGAAAATATAGGCGTTTTTTGTTGTAAAATAACTCCGAAATAAATTAAAAGGAGTTTTTTATATGAAAAACGAAAAAATTGACGAGTTTATCACAACACTTGCCGAAATCAGCACTTTTTTGATTGAGGTTAAACACCGCTATGCAGAGATGCAAGAGCAAGATAACGTGGAAAAAGCCGTTGAGAAAATTCTCGACGGCTTTAATTTTTCACCGTTACACGGTGAGCCATTCGCGCCGATGCGCGACAGCGTTGCTTTAAAACTTAATAATAACACTTTAAATCGGCAGGCGTGGACCAAAAAGGAGTTGAGCGAAATGCCTTTTTTAAAGGATATGAAATACAGAAAAACAAAAGACGGAATACACCAGTTCCGCTACCGTCGCGACGGGTTTAACGTTGCCTGCTGTTCTAAAAATTATGAAACGGCAAAACAAAAAGCCCGCGATTTTATCGCAGGCTTAAAACAAAAACAGCGTGAAGAAATAGTTGTAAAACACGTAAACACGGTTGCTTACGTTGCTAAACTTTGGGTGGACCTTAAGTGTAAGCAGTGGGCGAAACAATCGGCGCGGACTTACTTGGGGGTTTTGAAAAATCACGTTTTGCCGGTCTTTGGTAACCGTTCGGTAAAAACTTTATTGCCTATGGATATGCAACCGTTTTTTGATGAACTATCAGCAAAGCAAAGCAGAACTGCCGAAGATGCAAAGGTCTTATTAAACGGTATCTTCCGTTATGCTATCGCAAACAGGCTTTGCACTTCAAACCCTGTCGCCGGTGTTTACGTTCCCAAACACGCCAGGAAGTGTGGCAAGGCTCTCACGGATGAACAGTTGCAACGTTTCAAAGCGATTATGAGCCAAAAGAAAGAGCGATGCCTGGCATATTTAATTATACTTTATTCGGGGATACGTGGCGCGGAACTTGAAAGTATGACCTTTGACTGGGAACAGGGGACGTTTACTGTAAAAAATGCAAAACTTAAAACGTATCAAAAGCACAATCCGGATAATTTAACGCGCACCGTACCGATTACGCCAGGGCTTTATTCGTTACGTAGCCGTATTGAGACGGAAAAGTGGAACTATAAAAGCGCAACCCTGTCAAGCAAGTTATTTCTTTACTGGACGGAAACAACCGTAAAGGACTTGCGCCATACGTTCACAACCAAAGCACGTGAAGCCGGCATTGATAACGAGTTAGTGAACTTATGGACGGGGCATTTGCCAGGAAACAACGTTACGGCTAACATTTACACGCATTTTTCTCTATCTTACCAGATAGAGCAGGCGAAAAAGTTGCCTATTTATTGACGGTTTAAGGGGCGGTTACGTCCCAAATTACGTCCCAAAAACGTCGGAAAAGGGCTATTTTTGGGCGGTATAAGAATAAAAAAACGACGATTTTCGGGGCTTTTTGCCCTAAAAATCGCCATTTTGGCGGAGAAAGAGGGATTTGAACCCTCGCTGCGCTTATCACACACTACTCCCTTAGCAGGGGAGCCCCTTCGGCCTCTTGGGTATTTCTCCAAAGTTGAAAAAATTATAGATTTATTTTTTAATATAACTTTTATCACCTGCTAAGTAGCAGGGGGACGACGCGTAAGCAAATAGTTCGGTGAACTATTTGTAGCCAAAGTCCGCGAGTACCCTTATGGTACGAGAGAGGACGCACTCTTCGGCCTCTTGGGTATTTCTCCAAAGTTACAAACTTATATTGAAAAGTTTAAGTGATAATTTGGTTAACTTTATGATAAAAACCACAATTTAACTAAAACATCTATAGTATGTTATCATAAAATTTATTATTTGTCAAAGTTTTTTTTGCGTTTTGAAAATTTTTCCTTAACAAATATAAATTTTTTCTTTCAACATTGATAAACACTCAATAGTTGGCAAAATTTCGGCTTGTTCTAAATTAGGTTTAATTGCCGTACCGAGTATAATTTTTCCGCGAATAGGGGCGTATTTATCCGAACGTATTTTTCTTACTTTTATCACTTTTCCATCTTTAGAAGTTATCAAATACCCCTCGCTTTCAAGCCCCGCTTTTGAATATTTAATTATTTTATTTTCTCCCTCGTATAGGTCGGGAAATTCACCTTTATCATCAACAACCTTTTCATAATCGGGGGCTGGAATATCTTGCGTTACGACTGATTTTCTGACGTATTTAACGTCCATAGGTTGACCAAAAATTTGTATGCGAATAGAGGCGTCGTCTGTAAACGTTTTTATTAAAACGGGGTTATGCGTAGTATTTATAAATTTTAAATCCGCCCAACCAGAATTTACCATAGCGTCAAAAGACGGCGAAATGTAACTAACTGCCAAACTATGTGGGTGGAACTCTAAAATCTTCATACCGGCAAGCAAAAGGGCGTTGTAAAGGGTTGTGGAAACCTGACAAACTCCACCGCCTATTCCGTCAGCAAACTCTCCATTTACGATAATTTTAGCCGTTTTATAGCCACGTTTTTCCGTTCTTGCGCCCACGGTTTTATTGAAAGAAAATTCTTCGTGCGGTGCGACTAAAAGATTATTTAACGATTTAGATGCAAGCATAATATTGTGTTTACGCTCTGGGGAAGACGTAGAATAAGAAGTAAAAAATTCCGCGCGCAAAACTAGTTCTTGTGGCTGTAAATCATAAAAAGGCATAGCAAGACCTGTTTTATTTATTTGTAACAAAAAAGGGAAAAATAAACAGAATAAACAATAAAATACACAAAAAATTACGTTTTTTCTAAACCTTAATTTTTTATCTTTAAGCATACGAAAACAGTATGTGTATTATAGTATATTTTAATTCGATAAAACTCGGCAAAATATAGTGAAATGATAACTGATAAAAATATTGCCAAAATATTTGTAAATCACAAAATAATTTGTTATAATGTTTTATAAGCGAATAGTTTAATTTTGTTAAAGGATGGATTATGAATTTAGTAATAATCGGTGTTGGTAAAGTTGGGGAAACTTTAGTTTCAAACTTTGCTGAAGAAAACCACGATATTATGGTCGTGGATTTAGAACCTAATAAAGTTCAAAATGCAGTCAATCGTTACGACGTGAACGGATTAACGGGGGGCTGTTTAGAGCGTAGCGTACTTTTAGATGCGGGCGTAAATAAAGCGGATTTTGTTATTTGTTGTACTGCGCAAGACGAAAAGAATATTTTATGTTGCGTTTTGGCAAAAAAACTAGGCGCAAAGTATACCATTGCAAGAGTTCGCGACCCCGAATATTTTAAAGAGATGGAAAATATGAAAGAAGTTTTGGGGTTAGATTTTTTCTTTAACCCTGAACTTCAGTCTGCAAAAGAAATTGCTCAAGTCCTTAAATTCCCGTCGGCGAACAGCGTGGATAGTTTTGCGTCAGGCAAGGCAACTATGGTTGAATTTGACGTTATGCCAGATAGTCCTATCGTCGGTAAGCGCATTATGGAAATTTCAAAAGAATACGGCAACAACTTCCTTTTTGCAATGATTAAGAGAGAGGAAGAAGTTTTTATCCCTCGTGGTGATTTTATTGTAAACGCTAACGACGGAATATATTTGATAGCAACTGAAACTGCGTTAGAATCTTTCACGAAAAAAATACAAATTTTCAAGCGTAAAGCGAAATCTATTTTCGTAATCGGTGGGGGAAAGATAGCCTATTACCTAGCGAAAGAACTCATAAGGTCGGGCGTTAGCGTAAAAATCGTAGAGAAGAACGAAAACCGAGCAAACGAACTTTCTTGTGAATTACCTCATGTTACCGTTTTGTGTTTTGACGGAACAGACCAAGAGGCGTTAGACGAAGAAAAATTGAAAGATAGCGACGCTTGCGTAACCCTAACCGGTATGGATGAAGAAAACGCTATTATATCCCTTTACGCAAAAGGGCAGGGCGTTGGCAAGGTTATAACCAAAATTGACCGCCCCTCCGTGTTAAATATGGTCAAGCCTTTAGGTTTAGATACGGTGGTTTCTCCAAGAAACGTAATTGCAAATCATATAGTAAGGTTTGTTAGAGAACACCAAGCGGATACTGGTAACGGCATAAACACGTTATATAAACTTCACGACAAGGCAGAGGCTTTAGAGTTTACAGTAACTGAAACTTTCCCTAAAACTAAAGTTTCATTAAAAAATTTAGGCGTAAAGAGTGGCGTTCTTATCGGGGGCGTGGTTAGAGACGGTGAATTTATACTTCCCGACGGTGAAACTGAGTTTTTGGTTGGCGATAAAGTTATAGTCGTAACGGCAGTCAAACAGATAACCGAACTTACGCAAATATTAAGGTAGTATATGAATTACAGAGTGGTGCTCTCAATACTCGGCAAAACGCTTTTGATAGAGGCGGTATTATTACTTGTGCCGGCGTTGGTGGGCGTAATTTATCAAGAGAATAATCTTTTGGCGTTTTTGGTGCCTGTGCTATGTCTTATAGCGGTAGGTACACCTTTGACGTTTTTAAAATCTAAAGACAACTCAATGTATGCAAAAGAAGGCTTTGTTATAGTTGCTTTATCGTGGATAATTTTGTCGCTAGTGGGTGCGTTGCCGTTTGTAATAAGCAAAGAAATTCCTAACTTTGTGGACGCATTTTTTGAAACCGTATCAGGATTTACCACCACAGGCGCATCAATTTTAACGTCTAAACAAATTGATGGAATGTCTAAAGCGCTTATGTTTTGGCGACTGTTTACGCATTGGATAGGTGGTATGGGTATACTTGTATTCGTGCTTGCTATTATGCCTGCAAATAACGCTGGCGTTATGCACGTTTTCCGCACGGAATCCCCTGGACCGTCCGTTGGTAAACTTGCAAGCAAATTGCGTTTTACCGCGCGCATACTTTACGTAATTTATACCGCTATGACCGTTATAGAAGTTATTTTGTTGATGTGCGGTGGACTGCCATTATACGATAGTTTACTGTTGTCTTTCTCTACTGCAGGTACTGGCGGTTTCGGTGTGCTTGGAAATAGCGCAATTAGTTATAGTTCTTACACGCAAATAGTACTTGCCATTTTTATGTTCCTTTTTGCAATAAACTTTAACTTCTACTTTTTGATATTGATAGGTAGCGTAAGAAAGGCTTTCGGTATAGAAGAAGTGAAAATTTTTGTCGCTATCGTGGTTGTTGCAACAGTCGCTATAACTGCAAATTTAGCGGTTACAATGGATGAAGTATATTCAACTTTCGGCGAAGCGTTAAAGCACTCTTTCTTCCAAGTTGCGTCTATAAGTTCAACGACAGGGCTTTCTTCCGCAGATTTTGACAAATGGCCAGAATTGTCTAAATCAATTCTTTTGATTTTAACTATAATCGGTGCTTGCGGAGGGTCAACTGGTGGTGGTATAAAGGTTGCTCGTATGTCTATTTTATGTAAGTCAAGTGCAGCAGACTTTAAGAAATTGATACATCCGCGCGCAGTTGTCAATAGCAAGTTTGATGGTGAAACTCTTGATAGAGGTACGGAAAGAAACGTAAGAACGTATTTTATTCTTTGGGTTTTGATAACTATTGCAACAACACTTTTGTTGTCTATTGATGCTATTGACGGTGTAACGGTGTTTGATAATTTCTCTGCAACTCTTGCTTGTATAGGTAACGTTGGTCCAGGTTTTGGAGCGGTTGGACCTACGTGTAATTATGCGTTTTATTCTTATCCTGCAAAGTTGCTTTTGTCTTTCGTTATGCTGGTTGGTAGACTAGAAATTTTCCCTATGCTTATATTGTTTATCCCGCGTACGTGGCGGAAAGGATAAAAAAATATAATTTATAGAAGTTTTTTGTTCTAATGTTGCCTAAAAATATTTGACAATTTTCGCATATAAATGTTATACTTATTACGTTGTTGAATATTATTAGTTTTTTGCAACTGACGGACAAGTGAGGGTTAACTCAAAGGGAGCAAAAAAACGTTTGATTTTGTCGACCGTCTGGGCAGTTTGTTTTTTCAAACTGCCTTTTTTTATTTTAACCGTTTATCACGAACTCATAAAACTCACTTTTAAGCGTTTTTGTGAGCGAAAGATAATATATTTTTTTAGTCTAGAAAACTTGTTTAGGAGATTATTATGAAAAAAGTTGCTGTTATTATGGGTAGCGATAGCGATTTAAAAGTAGTTGAAAAGGCTATTACCACGCTCAAAGATTACGGTGTTGAAACGGAAGTGCATATATATTCTGCGCACCGCACGCCAGTTGAGGCTAAAGAGTTTACCTCTTCTGCAAGAGATAACGGAATAGGCGTTATTATTGCAGCGGCAGGTAAGGCGGCGCATCTTGCAGGTGCTATTGCCGCAAATACAACTCTTCCAGTAATAGGCATACCTATCAAAGCGTCTGCGCTTGAAGGTATTGACGCGCTTTTATCTACCGTTCAAATGCCCGCAGGTATTCCCGTTGCAACCGTTGCTATAGACGGTGCGGAAAACGCTGCTCTTCTTGCTTTGCAAATACTTGCAGTAGAAGATTGTGCGCTTGCTAAAAAGCTTCAAGATGCTCGTGATGCAAAAAAAGCGAAGATTTTAGCAACAGATAGTGAAATTAACGCAAAATATAAATAATTTTTTTCAAAAGTGAAGGGAAATCTCTTCACTTTTACGGCTTTTTGGTGTATTTAAGGAGGACTTATTTTATGGAAAGAATACACGAAGAATGTGGGGTTTTCGGCGTTTATGCGTCAGAAGTTCAAAATCTTGCTAGTATGACTTATTATGGGTTGTACGCTCTTCAACACCGCGGTCAAGACAGTTGCGGTATCGTGGTAAACGACGGAGGGGTATTTTCCGTTCATAAAGATTTAGGCTTGGTTGGTGATGTTTTCTCTAAAGAAGAACTTGCAAAACTAGGTAACGGCAAAATTGCAGTTGGGCACGTTCGTGCAGGGGTTAAAGGTTCAAATACCGTTGATAACGTTCAGCCTTTGGTTGTTAATCACGTTAAAGGTACTCTCGCTATCGCTTATAACGGTAGCCTTATCAATAAAGGAGAACTTCGCACGGGGTTAGAACTTGAAGGTTCAATATTCCACTCAACTGGCGCAACTGAAGTTATAGCGTACGAAATTATTAAAGAAAGATTAAAAGCGCCTTCTATCGAACACGCTGTGGTCAATGCAATGAATAATCTTAAAGGTGCGTATTGTATAGTGGTAATGTCGCCCACTAAACTTATCGCTGCAAGAGACCCACTAGGTTTTAGACCGCTTTGTTACGGTCAAACCGAAGATGGTTCTTACGTAGTAGCGTCGGAAAGTTGCGCGTTAGACGCAGTTGGCGCAAAACTTATTCGTTCGGTTAAACCCGGTGAAGTTATCATCTTTGATGCAATGGGCGTTAGGTCGATGGAAGACCATTGCGGAAAGGTTAAACCCTCGTCTTGCATTTTTGAATTTGTTTACAACGCTCGACCAGACTCGGTTATAGACGAATATTCCGTTCACGAGGCAAGGGTAGAAATGGGCAGATATTTGGCTAGAAAATATCCTGTTAAAGCCGACGTTGTAATAAGCGTTCCCGATTCTGGTAACGACGCTGCCGTTGGTTACGCAAAGGAATCAGGTATACCTTTTGAAATGGGCTTTTTGAAAAATAAATATATAGGCAGAACGTTTATATTCCCCGACCAAAAGGATAGGGAAGACCAAGTTAGAAAAAAACTTAACCCTATAGCGTCGGTTGTAAACGGTAAGCGCGTAATTATGGTTGACGACTCAATCGTTCGTGGAACTACTAGCGGAAGGGTTGTAAATCTTCTTCGAGAGGCGGGCGCAACTGAAGTTCACTTTATGGTTTCTTCTCCACCTTTCTTGTATCCTTGTTATTACGGCACGGACATTAAAAAGAGAGAAGACCTAATTGCAAACAATCACACGGTTGAAGAAATTAGACAAATGGTGGGCGTTGACAGTTTAGGCTATCTCGATTTAGAAGATTTGAAAAAGATTGCCCTTTGCGACGGAAAAAACAGTTTCTGTTACGCTTGTTTCGACGGCAAGTATTCAACCGAAATTCCCGTTCCACCCCAACCTAACAAGTTTGAACAAAAGATTGATATAGTTGAAAAGACTAAACGTCATATATAGTTACAAAAGTTTACTTTTTAAGTAAGCGTTAAATAAATTTGATAAAAAACACGGAGAAAATAATATGGAAAAAAGTTACAGCGAAAGTTATAAAGCAGCCGGCGTTGATATAACTGCGGGCTACAAAGCGGTTGAATTGATGAAAAGTCATATCAAAAGAACCATGACCAAGGGCGTTTGCTCTGACATAGGTGGATTTGGTGGACTTTTTGAACTTGGAAAAGTTAAAAACCCCGTTCTCGTTAGTGGAACTGACGGCGTGGGAACTAAACTTAAAATAGCCTTTTTAATGGATAAGCACAATACGGTTGGTATCGACTGCGTTGCTATGTGTGTAAACGACGTTATTTGTTGCGGTGCAAAACCCTTGTTCTTCCTCGACTATATAGCCGTTGGCAAAAACGTTCCTGAAAGGGTTGCGTCTATCGTTGAAGGCGTTGCGGAAGGTTGCGTTCAAGCAGGTTGTGCGCTTATCGGTGGCGAAACTGCCGAAATGCCCGGATTTTATCCCGTTGACGAATATGACCTTGCAGGTTTTTCAGTTGGCGTTGTAGATAAAAAGAAAATTATTGACAATAAGAAGATGAAAGAGGGCGACGTAATAATTGCTCTTCCGTCAACGGGCGTTCACAGCAACGGTTTCTCTCTAGTTAGAAAAGTGTTTGACGTAGAAAAAGCAGACCTCAAAACACCCCTTGAGGCACTCGGTGGAAAGAGCCTTGGCGAAACTTTATTGACGCCTACTAAAATTTACGTTAAACCTATTCTTGCGCTTATCGAAAAGGTTAAAGTAAAAGCAATATCTCACATCACGGGCGGTGGTTTTTACGAAAATATTCCTAGAAGTATCCCCGAAGGTTTTGGCGCAAAAATTGAAAAATCGGCAGTTAAAATTTTGCCTATATTCGATTTACTTGCAAAGACGGGTGGCGTTTGCGAAAGAGATATGTTCAACACCTTCAATATGGGCGTAGGTATGAGCGTTGTAGTAGCGAAAGAAGATGCAGATAAGGCTATTCAAATTTTACGCGCAAACGGTGAAAACGCTTACGTTATGGGCGAAATAGTTAAATCTGAAAATAAAATAGAAATTATCTAACAAAAACGTCAAAAGCGTTTCGTTAATTCTCGTCGTTATCGTTAAAAAAACGGGCGGGGCGGTTTCCGCTCTTTACGGGCAATACGAAAGAAGTGGCATAAATATGACGTGCGGTAATAAGGAGAAAAGTTAATGAAAAGAATAATAAACGTTGCGGTGCTAGTTTCTGGTGGCGGAACAAATTTGCAGGCTATTATAGATTATGCTGCAGACGGCAGGCTAGAGAGTGGAAAGGTCGTTAAAGTTATATCTAACAAAGCGGGTGTTTTTGCTCTAGAACGTGCAACCGAGGCGGAAATTGAAACGGCTGTTGTAGAAAACAAGGGCGTTTCTCAAAGTGAGTTTGAAAGCGGTTTAATAAAAGTACTTGAAAGTTGCGGTGCGGAAGTCATAGTTCTTGCGGGATTTTTGTGTATACTTTCAAAAGATTTTACCGATAGATACGCAGGTAGAATAATAAACGTTCACCCCTCGCTTATTCCAAGTTTTTGCGGAGAGGGTTTTTACGGCTTAAAAGTTCACGAGG
Organism: Clostridia bacterium; assembly: GCA_017399035.1. Taxonomy (GTDB): domain Bacteria; phylum Bacillota; class Clostridia; order Christensenellales; family Borkfalkiaceae; genus UBA1259. Next base: position 30,363 of record JAFQEM010000002.1, read on the forward strand.
CTGCACTTGCCCGCGGTGTTAAAATTACGGGTGCAACCGTTCATTACGTAAACGAAATTGCAGACGGTGGCGAAATTATTATGCAAAAGGCTGTCAAGGTTAAAGAAAACGACACGCCAAAGAGTTTGCAAAAAAGGGTTATGGAAGAAGCAGAGTGGAAAATTTTACCCGCAGCACTAGAACTCTTGTGCAAAAAGATTATTAAAGGAGAACAACAATGAGTGTTAAAGGTTTAAACAATATAGAAGATTTATTGTCTGTAAACAGTTATCCCGGTAGGGGGATAATCGTTGGTAAAAGCGCCGACGGAAAAAGTGCAATGATTGCATATTTTATTATGGGCAGAAGTGCAAACAGTCGTAACCGTATTTTTGAAAGATACGAGGGCGGAATGAGAACAAAGGCTTTTGATGAAAGTAAATTAGAAGACCCAAGTTTAATCATTTATAATCCATTTTTGGAGTGTGACAAAAGTGATATAGTTACAAACGGCGACCAAACGGATACCGTGTTTAACTATATAAAAGAACACGGCGACGACGGTTATTCTTTTGAAAAATCGCTCTATACTCGTGAGTTTGAACCCGACCACCCAAACTATACCCCAAGAATTTCTGCAATTTTAAATTATGCTGACGGCGACTTTAATTATAAAATGTCTATTCTAAAGAGTAGCGACGGCAATCCCGAAGTTTGCAACAGATATTTTTACGGATATTCGCCACTTGCAGGTATAGGCCATTTTATTCACACTTATGAATGTGATGGCAATCCTATCCCGTCTTTTTACGGTGAACCTGAAAAAGTTAAAATGCCCAACACCGCAAAAGAACTTGCAGATATAGTTTGGAATAATCTTAACCAAGATAACAAAGTTTCACTCTTTATTAGAACGATAAGTTTAGAGAGCGGAAAGAGTGAAGAAATTATTATAAACAAAAATAAATAGGAGTTGAAAATGAAAGAATTTGAACTTAAATACGGTTGTAACCCTAACCAAAAACCTTCTAGAATATATATGGCTAACGGCAAAGATTTGCCCATAAAAATACTTTCGGGAAAACCGGGATATATTAACTTTTTAGACGCGCTTAATTCTTGGCAACTTGTTAAAGAATTAAAAGAGGCTACGGGCAAACCGTCGGCGGCGTCTTTTAAGCACGTAAGTCCCGCAGGCGCTGCAGTTGGCGAAAAACTTTCTGAAACGCTTAAAAAAGTTTGTTTCGTTGACGATATTGAAGGTCTTGACGATTCACCTATCGCTTGCGCTTACGCAAGGGCAAGGGGAACGGACAGAATGAGTTCGTTTGGCGACTGGATTGCTCTTTCAGACGAGTGCGACGAAGTTACTGCAAAAATTATCAGTCGTGAAGTATCTGACGGTGTTATCGCTCCGTCATATTCTGCAAAAGCGCTTGAAATTTTGAGCGCAAAGAGAAAGGGTGCTTACAACGTGGTTCAAATCGACCCTAATTACGTTCCTGAAGAAAAAGAAACTAAACAGGTTTTCGGCGTAACTTTTGAACAGGGTAGAAACAACTTCAAAATAGATAGGGAACTCGTTACTAAAGAAATAGTAACTGCAAATAAGAATTTACCTGAAAGCGCAGTTATCGACCTTATCGTTGCGCTAATAACGTTAAAATATACGCAGTCTAACTCGGTATGTTTTGCTCACAACGGTCAAGCAATAGGCGTTGGCGCAGGTCAACAATCTAGAATACATTGTACGCGCCTTGCTGGTAGCAAAGCGGATAACTGGTTCTTGCGTCAAAGTGAAAAGGTGTTAAATCTTCCTTTCCTTCCCACGCTTGGTAGACCTGATAGAAACAACGTTATCGACCTTTATATATCAGACGAGTGTGAAGACGTTTTGGCAGAAGGTCAATGGCAAAAATACTTTACTGAAAAGCCCGCTGAACTCACCAAGGCAGATAAGAAAGAAATTCTTTCTAAAGTTAAGGGCGTTGCGCTTGGGTCAGACGCTTTCTTCCCGTTCAGTGATAATATTGAAAGAGCGGCAAAGAGTGGCGTAAGTTACATTGCACAACCTGGTGGCTCTGTTAGAGATGCCGACGTTATTAAGGCTTGCGACGAAAGAGATATTGCAATGTCGTTCACAGGTATGCGTCTTTTCCACCACTAATAAAAGGGGATTAAATATGAAAGTTTTGGTCGTAGGTAACGGCGGAAGAGAACACGCCATTATTCAAAGTTTGAAAAAGAGTAAAAAAATAGACGTTATTTATGCTATTGCAGGTAACGGCGGAATTGCTAACGACGCAATAACCGTAGATATTAACGTTAAGGACGTTGAAAAGGTTGCAGAGTGGGCGGCGGAAAATCAAATTGATTTTGCCGTAGTTGCACCTGACGACCCTTTGGTGCTTGGCGCGGTGAATATCTTAAACGAAAAGGGAATACCTTGCTTTGGTCCAACCAAAGAGGCTGCAATAATTGAGGGTAGCAAAATTTTCTCTAAAAACCTTATGAAAAAGTATTCTATTCCCACGGCGGAATACGAAACTTTTTCAGATAAAGACAAGGCTATTGAATATCTTGAAAAGTGCGATATGCCTATCGTTATTAAGGCAGACGGTCTTGCGCTTGGCAAAGGCGTTATAATTGCAAACACTTTAGAAGAGGCAAAAGACGCCGTTAAAAGTATGATGGAAGATAAGGTTTTCGGCGCGTCGGGTGCAAACGTGGTTATAGAAGAATTTTTAACCGGTCCTGAAGTTTCCGTGCTTTCTTTTACCGACGGAAAAACTTTAGTTCCTATGATATCTTCAATGGACCATAAGCGCGCTCTCGATAACGACGAAGGTCTTAACACTGGCGGTATGGGTACGGTTGCGCCAAACCCATATTATACAGAGTCTGTTGCCAAAGAGTGTATGGAAAAGATTTTTCTTCCCACAATGAACGCAATGAATCAAGAGGGCAGAACGTTTAAGGGGTGCTTATACTTTGGACTTATGCTCACGCCAAAAGGACCAAAAGTAATAGAATATAACTGCCGTTTCGGCGACCCGGAAACACAGGTTGTTTTGCCACTTCTTAAAACTGATTTGTTAGAAATTATGCAAGCGGTTGCAGAAGAACGCCTTTCGGAAATCAACGTTGAGTTTAAGAAAAAATCTGCTTGTTGCGTAATTATGGCAAGTAAAGGTTATCCGTCTAGTTACGATAAAGGTTTTGAAATTAACTTTAAGACTAGCCGAAAGAACGTGTTTGTTGCAGGCGCAAAGTTAGAAGACGGAAAACTTTTAACCAACGGCGGAAGAGTTTTGGGCGTAACGGCAATATCGTCTAATCTTAAGGGCGCAATTAAAAAAGCGTATAAAAAAGTATCAAAAATTAGTTTTGCAAACGCGTACTATCGCAGTGATATAGGCGCGCGCGCATTAAAAGCATACGGAGAAAAAATATAATGGTTTACAGAATTTACGTTGCAAAGAAAGCCGAATTTGCAAACGAAGCAACGGCTTTGAAAATTGAAATTTAAAATCTTTTAAAAATCAATGGCGTTAAAGAATTGTCGGTTATCAATCGTTACGACGTTGAAGATATTGAAAAAGACTTGTTTGACAAGTGCATAAGTGCAGTGTTTTCCGAACCTCAAATTGACGACGCGTTTAGCGTTTTGCCAAAGGCAGATTATATTTTTGCAGTAGAACCACTACCTGGTCAGTTTGACCAACGTGCAGATTCTGCCGCTCAATGTATTCAATTATTCTCTGCAGGTAACCGCCCCGTGGTTAAAACGGCAAAGGTTTATGCAATCAACGGTTCTCTCACAGAAGAGCAACTTTTGGCAATTAAAAAATACGTTATCAACCCTGTAGAGTGCAGAGAGGCTGATTTGGCGGAAAAACAAACGCTCGCTATGACTTATTCCGTTCCCGAAAAGGTTGAAACGCTTAACGGTTTTAATAATTATAACGAAAGCGAACTTTTATCTTTCCTTAAAGAAAAAGGTCTTGCAATGGATATTGACGACCTTAAGTTTTTACAAGCGTATTTTGTTAAAGAAATGCGTGACCCCACTATCACTGAAATTAAGATGATAGATACTTACTGGTCAGACCATTGCCGTCATACGACTTTTCTTACGACTATCGAAAGCGCAGAATTTGAAGACCAACTTGCTCAAAGTATTTATCAAGATTATATTGACACAAGAAAAGAACTTGGCAGAACCAAGCCTGTGAACTTAATGGATTTAGCAACTATTGCAACCAGATATCACAAGGCTACTGGCGCTTTGCCTAAAATAGATGATTCTGAAGAAATTAACGCTTGCACGGTTAAAATTAAAGTAAACGTTGGGGGAGAACAACAAGACTGGTTGCTCTTATTTAAGAACGAAACTCATAACCACCCCACGGAAATTGAACCTTTTGGTGGCGCTGCAACCTGTATCGGTGGCGCAATTCGTGACCCTCTCTCTGGCAGAAGTTACGTTTACGCTGCAATGCGTGTAACGGGCGCAGGTAATCCCTTAACATCTCTTTCTGAAACTATAAAGGGTAAACTTCCACAAAGAAAAATCGTAACTACCGCTGCAAACGGTTATTCTTCTTATGGTAACCAAATCGGTCTTGCAACGGGTATAGTTGACGAAATTTATCACGAGGGCTACGTTGCAAAACGTATGGAAATAGGTGCGGTTATTGCAGCCGCCCCTGCAGAAAACGTTCGTCGTGAAGTTCCTGCTAAAGGCGACGTGGTTATTCTTCTTGGCGGTAGAACTGGTAGAGATGGTTGTGGTGGCGCAACTGGTTCATCAAAATCACACAGCGTAGAATCACTTTCTACTTGTGGCGCAGAAGTTCAAAAGGGTAACGCCCCCGAAGAAAGAAAATTACAAAGATTATTTAGAAATCCAGAGGCATCTCGCCTTATCAAACGTTGTAACGACTTTGGCGCAGGCGGTGTTTCAGTTGCTATCGGCGAACTTGCCGACGGCTTAAATATAGAACTTGATAAAGTTCCTAAAAAATACGACGGTCTTGACGGAACTGAACTTGCAATAAGCGAATCTCAAGAAAGAATGGCTGTTGTAGTAGAAGAAAAAGACGCTAAAAGGTTTATGGAACTTGCTACAAGTGAAAATTTAGAGGCAACCATAGTTGCAACGGTAACCGACGACGCGCGTCTTAAAATGACGTGGAAAGGTAACGTTATCGTTGATATTTCTAGAGAGTTCCTTAACTCTAACGGCGCAGAAAAGAAAACAGCCGTTAAAGTAGTTAAGCAAACGATGGATAAAAAGGCAATTCCCGCTGATTTTGAAAGTGGAATAAAAGACCTTGCAAAAGACCTTAACGTATGCTCAAAACGTGGGCTTTCCGAACGCTTTGACTCTACAATCGGCGCAGGCACGGTGCTTATGCCTTTTGGTGGAAAAAATCAACGCACGCCTATCCAAGCAATGGTAAACAAAGTTTCTGTTGAAAATGCTGATACCGACACTTGTTCGTTTATGAGTTGGGGTTATAATCCTTTCGTTTCTGAAAAGAGCCCCTTGTTCGGTGGTTACTATGCAGTTATGGAAAGTGTGTGCAAACTTATTGCAACGGGTGCAACTTTTGAAGACACGTATCTAACTTTCCAAGAATATTTTGAAAAACCCAACAAAGACGCAAGCCGTTGGGGTAAACCTTGCGCTGCGCTTTTGGGCGCTTATAAGGCTCAAAGGGAACTTAAACTTTCTGCAATCGGCGGAAAGGATTCTATGAGCGGTTCATTTGAAAAAATTGACGTTCCGCCCACTCTAGTTTCTTTTGCAGTTACAACCGACACGCTAGATAAAGTTGTATCGCCTGAATTTAAAAAGGCAGGTAGCAAGGTAGTGTTGCTCAAAGCAAAAAATACGGCTGACGGACTTATCGACAGCAAAGACTTAATGGAAAACTTTGCTATAATAGAAAAACTCAACGCAGAGGGCAAAGTTCTTGCTATGTACACGCCGTCAATCGGTGGCGTTGCAGAGGCGGTTATGAAAATGTCTTTCGGTAACGGTATAGGCTTTAAGTACGCTGTTTCAGACCTTAAAGAAATTTTTGGTTATAATTACGGTGCGTTCGTTATCGAACTTAACGGCGACGTTGAAGTAGAAAAATCTATTCTTCTCGGCTACACCACTAAAGAAGAAGTTATTGAGTGTAACGGCAAAAAGGTTGAAATTAACTCTCTTTTAACCGATTATGAAGATAAATTAGAATCTGTATTTAAGTGTAACGACGTTAAAACTTCTAAAGGCGAAATTCCTGCAATCAAATATTCGGCAAACGAGTGGAATTATTCTCCCACCAAGTTTGCACGCCCCAAGGTTTTAATTCCCGTATTCCCCGGTACTAACTGTGAATACGACACGAAGAAAGCATTTGCAAGGGCAGGGGCAGACGTAGAAATTTTCGTTATCAAAAACGTTTTAGACGTTAAAGAATCGGTTGACGCTTTTGCTAAAAAGATTAAAGAAAGTCAAATTATATTCGTTCCCGGTGGTTTCTCGGGTGGCGACGAACCCGACGGTTCTGGTAAGTTTATAACTGCGTTCTTTAGAAATAAGGCAATTAAAGAAAACGTAACCGAACTTCTTGACCAAAGAAAGGGGCTTATGGGTGGTATTTGTAACGGTTTCCAAGCGCTTATTAAATTAGGTTTAGTTCCTTACGGAAAAATTACCGACCAAGTTACTGAAGATATGCCAACTTTAACCTTTAACACTATCGCTCGCCACCAGTCAATGCTAGTTAGAACGCGCATAGCGTCAAACAAATCCCCCTGGCTTATGGATACGCAGGTCGGCGACGTTTACACCGTTCCTATCTCTCACGGTGAAGGTAGGTTTATCGTTAAAGACGAATTGCTGAAAGAACTTATCGCTAACGGACAAGTTGCAACTCAATACGTTGATGAGTGTGGCAACCCCACTTACGATATTAAATTCAATCCCAACAACTCTGTATACGCTATCGAGGGTATAACTTCACCCGACGGTAGAGTATTCGGTAAGATGGGGCACTCTGAAAGAGTTGGTAACGGACTTTATAAAAACGTTTTGGGTGAATACGATATTAAGATGTTTGCATCAGCAGTTAAATACTTTAAATAAAGATAATCGGAGAAAATTATGGGATTTATGAGTGATATAGAGATTGCGCAAAGCGTAACCCCACAACATATATTAAAGATTGCACAGCGCGCAGGCGTTGAAGATAAATATCTTGAACAATACGGAAACGCAAAGGCAAAAGTAAGTTTAGACCTTTTGAAAGAAAGTAAACGTGAAAACGGTAAACTAATTTTGGTTACGGCAATTACCCCAACCCCTGCGGGCGAAGGTAAAACTACCACTACCATAGGTCTTGCCGACGGGCTGAAAAGAATAGGCAAAAACGTTGTTGTTGCTCTTCGTGAACCGTCTTTAGGTCCTGTTTTTGGGGTTAAAGGTGGCGCAGCCGGTGGTGGCTGGGCGCAAGTTATCCCTATGGAAGATATAAATCTTCACTTTACAGGGGATTTTCACGCAATAGGCGCAGCCAACAACTTGCTTGCCGCAATGCTAGATAACCATATTTATCAAGGTAACGCTTTGGGTATTGACCCAAGAAAAATTACTTGGAAAAGATGCGTTGATATGAATGACCGTCAACTTCGTTTCGTAGTAGACGGTTTAGGCGGAAAAGTGAACGGCGTTCCTAGAGAAGACGGCTACGATATAACCGTTGCGTCAGAAATTATGGCGGTGCTATGTTTATCTTCATCAATAACCGACTTGAAAGAAAGACTTTCTAAAATTATAGTAGGTTATACTTATGACGATAAGCCCGTAACCGCAGGGCAGTTAAACGCTCAAGGCGCAATGACCGCTCTTCTTAAAGACGCTCTAAAACCCAACCTAGTTCAAACGTTAGAAGGCACGCCCGCTTTCGTTCACGGCGGACCTTTTGCAAACATAGCGCACGGCTGTAACTCTGTTATTGCAACCAAAATGGCTATGAAACTTGGCGATTACGCTGTTACAGAGGCTGGTTTTGGCGCAGACTTGGGCGCAGAAAAGTTCCTTGATATCAAGTGCCGTTTGGCAAATCTTAAACCTGATGCAGTGGTTATAGTTGCAACTATTCGCGCTCTCAAAATGCACGGTGGTCTTGCAAAATCTGAGCTCGGCAACGAAGATTTGGTTGCTCTTGAAAAAGGCTTGCCTAACCTTTTAAGGCACGTTCATAATATCAAAGACGTTTATAAATTGCCGTCTGTGGTTGCGGTGAACCGTTTCCCAACAGATACGGATAAAGAAATTGAACTTGTTATTGAAAAATGCCGTGAATTTGGCGTAAACGTAGTTTTATCAACCGTTTGGGCAGATGGTGGCAAGGGTGGCGAACAACTTGCAAAAGAAGTGGTTAGCCTTTGTGAAAAACAAAATGATTTTACGTTCAGTTATCAATCTTGTGAGAGCATTAAAGAAAAAATTAACTCAATAACCACCAAAATTTATGGTGGCGACGGCGTTATATTTACACCCGAAGCAGAAAAACAAATTGCTAAACTTGAAGAACTAGGCTTTGCAAACTTGCCCGTATGCGTTGCCAAAACTCAATATTCGTTCTCTGACGATATGACAAAACTTGGCGCGCCCACAGGCTTTAAGATAACCGTTCGCTCTCTAAAAGTTTCCGCAGGCGCAGGCTTTATTGTTGTGCTAACTGGGAATATTATGACTATGCCGGGTCTGCCAAAAGTTCCCGCCGCAGAAAAGATTGACGTTGACGAAAACGGCATAATTTCTGGTTTATTCTAAACATTATATATAATAAGAATAATATAAAAAAAGAAAAACCGTCGTGGCAATTCGCCACGGCGGTTTTTTTATAATTAAAGTTGAAATTCTTTTAATAATTGCATTAGCGCATACTTTTGAGATTCGTTAAGATTTTTACAAAGACTTAAAATATTATGTTCAATACCAGTTGGGTTTGCAAAAAATTCTTTGCCAAATAATTCATCTATTGAAACGTTAAATATTTCAGAAAGTTTAACTATTGTTTCACAGTCAGGCTCGCTTGTTCCGTTTTCCCAGTTGCTAACGTTTCGTTGCACGTTGTTTATTTTTTTTGCAAGTTCATTTTGCGTTAAACCTAACTCTTCTCTAAACTCTTTTATCTTTAATTTCATAACCCAACCTCGTTATTAGTATTTTACCAAAAAAACTACTAAAAATACTTGACAAAGAAAATTAAATACTATATTATTAAGATAATAGTAAAATTATTACTAATAGGAGAGGTTTATGAAAGAAAAAATATTTTACTGGGTAAAAAGGTCAATATTGTTTATAATAGCACTAATGAGTTTATTATCATTATGTTTTGTAATTTTAAAATACAAAGAAGAAGGTGTTTTATATTTTAAGGATACGGGTTTTTCAGTATTAAATTTTAAAAGTTCGGCTTTCGTTTTTCTTAATCAATTAGGAAGTAATAATGTGTATGACGGCATACATATTTTTTTAGGGATATTTTCAATATTGCAGTTAGTGTATTCAATTAGTGCTATTTTGGTTGTTTTATATACCTTAATAAAGAAATCAAATAATAAATTGCAGTTGTACATTATTATAGGTGCCTTATTTTTTGCATTAGCAAATATGATAGTTGGAATAATATTAAGAGTTGTTTGGTTGAATGAATTTCCAAATGCGCAGAGAGATGCTTTGTCTTTATATTTGAAGACGACAAGTTTTGTTCCGTTAATTATACAAGGTTGTCTTTTAATAACGTATTTAGTAATAAATTATCTTGAAAAACAAGATAAAGTTCTTAAAAATTCAAATATTGAAGATGCTTACGCGCACAATCAACAAATGGTTATTAAAGTGTTTGATAAGCAACCTGAAAAAGAAGCCAGTGTTTCGGAAGAGATATTAAAATTAAAAGAGCTATTAGATGCTGGAGTTATTACACAAGAAGAATTTGATTTTAAGAAAAAGCAATTACTTGGAATATAAACTAAAAGCGTGGGAAATTTCCACGCTTTTAAAATTCAAAAGCGCTTGCATTTCGCAAGCGCTTGTTATTTAGTTTTATCTATAAACTGTTTTCTCAAACTTTCCAGTTTCTTACCCGACGTTCAACTTTTAACAGAAGAAACGCAGTTCCTTTTTAACCTATCTGTATTTTCCGCTTTCTTTACAACGGCATTATACTTAATTTTGCGTCTTAAAATTTTCCCCTTTTAAAGGTTGAGTTCGGGCGATTTATACATTCAATATCATTGTTCATTGGACCGCACCTCCGAAAATATTTCCGTATATTTTCCACTCCTTATCTTTATTTCCGTCTTTATAATAACACGAGAGTAGCATTTTGTCAATATATTTTTAAAAAATAAAGTTCACAAAATTTTCAAAAACCCCCTTGACGAAAGAACATATTCATAGTATAATAAAAGTTAGTGATATGAAAGGCTTAATTTTTATAAATCCTTTTTTAGTGCCTGCGCAAAGCGTGCATCAGGCTCAAAGGTTGAAAGAAGAATTTAATAAATGTGGTGTTGAAGTTGCCGTTATTACCGACGGTTTTTCACAAGTTGCAATAGACGGAGAAAGTGCAAAAATAGATTTAGATGCGTCAGATTTTGCAATTTATCTTGATAAAGACAAATATTTGTCTGAAATTTTAGAAAAAAGTGGTTTACGTCTTTTTAATAAGCACACCGCCGTTCGTGTTTGCGACGACAAGGGGCAAACTTACATTGCGCTATCAGGGCAAGGGATAAAGTTTCCCAAAACAATTTTTGGCGGATTGTGTTATCGCAAAGATTTGCCTATAAAAGAAGAATGGGCGGATAAAATTGCAAGCGTTCTAGGTTACCCTATAATAATAAAAGAGAGTTTTGGCTCAATGGGTAAGGGCGTTCATAAGGCAGATAACAGAAAAGAACTTCTTGAAGTTATGGAACAGGTTAAACTTAAACCGCATCTTTTTCAAGAATATTTGTCGCTTAAAAAAGGCGTTGACGTGCGCGTTATCGTTATAGGCGGTAAAGCAGTTGCGTCAATGGAAAGAAGAAACCAAAACGACTTCCGTTCTAACGTTGGTCAAGGTGGACACGGTGAAAAAATTGAGTTGCCATCAAAATTTAAACAAGTTGCCGAAAAGTGCGCAAAAGTTTTGGGGCTTGACTATTGCGGTGTAGATTTGCTTTACGGCAATGACGGACAACCTTACGTTTGCGAAGTTAATTCTAACGCTTTCTTTGACGGAATTGAAGAAGTTTCTGGTGTAAACGTTGCAGGCGCATACGCAGATTACGTTATAGAAACTATTAAAAGAGGTAAGTAATATGAGAATTGTATTTTATGGTGATAGCATAACTGACGCAGGTAGAAATAGAGATAAAGATTTTCATCATTCTTCTTATGGGTCTGGATACGTTCGTGACGTTGCATCTGATTTGCTAAATCAAAATCCTTTAGGCTTTGAGATTATAAACCGTGGAATAAGTGGAAATAGAATAGTAGACCTTTACGCACGCATAAAAACCGATTTATGGAATTTAAATCCAGACATAATAAGTATTCTTATCGGCGTAAACGACGTTTGGCACGAAATAGGCAGTAAAAACGGCGTAGAGCTTGACCGTTTTGAAAGAGTTTATAGAATGCTTATTGAAGACACCAAAAAAGTTTTACCAAATGCAAAAATCGTTATTTTAGAGCCTTTCGTATTGAAAGGGATTGCAACTGAAGAAAATTATGACCGCTTTTTATCGGTAAAAGAATACGCAAAAGTTTCAGAGCAAATAGCAAAAGATTATAATTTGAGTTTTATACCCTTGCAAGAAAAATTTAATAAAGAGGCAGAAAAGTTTGGGGCAAGCACCTGTCTTGCAGACGGCGTTCATCCTGCGCTTTACGGTGCAAGGATAATTGCCGACGAATGGATGAAAAAATTTAACGAAGAAATTAAATAAAGTATACTTTTTATATTTAAAGTGCAAAATAAACGCATAACTGATTTTTTTCGGTTGTGCGTTTTGTGTTTTTATGGCAAAAAAAAATTTTTTAAAAATTTGTCATAAAACGTTGACAAATCAAAAAAACTGTGTATAATATAAATTAGCAGTCAAGGGTTGAGAGTGCTAACACTTAAAACAAGAGAGTGCTAAAAACTAAAAAAATATTTTATAAAAGGAGTATAGAAAAATGAGAAACTATTTATCAAGAAGAAACAACAATTTAGGCTTTGGCTTTTTTGACGACGCGTTTGAAGATTTTTTTAAGCCCGTCTTTTACGGCGTAAGAGAAAACGCTATGAAAACGGATATTAAAGAGGTAGAGGGCGGTCATGAACTTGCAGTAGATATGCCAGGGTTTGACAAGAAAGATATCAGTCTTTCTTTAGAGAACGGATATTTGAAAGTTGAGGCAAAAAAGCAAGAAAAAGAAGAAGATGAAAAATCGTTTATTCGCAGAGAGCGTGCATATTCTTGCTCAAGAACCTTTTACGTTGGCGACGGCGTAACCGAAAACGACGTGAAAGCAAAATATAACAACGGAACGCTTGAACTTTTTATTCCTAAAAAAGAAAAAGAACTTCCGCAAAAGAGAAATATTGAAATAGAATAACAATTTAGCATCAATAACAACTAGCCCTTTGAATACTTTCATAGGGCTAGTTGTTTTTTAAATAATAAAAATTTATAAAGTTATTAAAAATTTGCACCGTTTTCTATTTTTTAATACACGGTTGGTATACTATTTTAGGAATTTAAAAAGTCTTAAAAAAACCCTGTTAATATGCTTGACAAAATTCGGGGGGGGGGGTATAATATTCTCACAATTTATGGCATATGCTTGCAGTTTGAAAAGTAAAATTAAAATGCCATAGGAAAAGGAGAAATATATGAAGAAAAAACTTTTACTCACTTCAATTCTCTCAATAATAATGTGTTTTTCTCTCATATGCGGAGCAACGTTTGCATTATTTACGAGCGAATCTAAAGTAAACATTGCAGTTACTTCAGGTACGGTTAGCGTTAAGGCTATCCCTGAAATAGTGCAAGAAGAAACTAATATGTTTTCTGGCAACGCAAAAATAGAAAACGGCAAAGTCGTTATTGATAGAATTTTGCCGTCAGATAGCGTTAAAGTAAACGTAAAAATTGACAACTTGAGCGACGTTAACGTTAAGTACAGAACGGTTGTTATGTGTGAAGATGATAACGCTTTAACTCGTGAACTGGTTATTAAACTTGACGGTAAAGATTTTAGCAAGTTGGCAGAAAGTAAGTGGTATGCGCTTGAACCTAACGTAGACGGCGAAACTGTTGAAGTTGTTATTAGTTTGCCTACCGAGGCTTATTTGAGCAACGGAAACAACACTTGCACGTTGACCGTAATTGTTGAGGCTGTTCAAGGCAACGCACCTACATACGACCCGTTACCCCCTGCAGAAGTTATCAAAATGACTGAAGAAGAAAAAAGTATAGTTCCTAATGGAAGTAACGTTGTTGTTCAAGACTTGAACGTTCCCCTAAACGTTGAAACAGGTTTAACTTTCAAGGCTACGGAATTGCTTTCTGATGCACAAGCATCTCAATATGCAGACTGGATTGTAGATTACGAATTGTCTTTTGATAAAGATATCGTTTACGTTTATGCAAACAACAATGAAGTAATTCCGTCTATAAGAGCAGACTTGTTCTTGATAGGCGAATATCAAATGTATAGTGATTTCAAACTTCCAGTAGACGGTGGTGATTACTGGGTACCGCTACCTCTATTATTCCCAGGAATGGGAACGGTTGACGGCATTGAAGAAGAAGTAGACGCAAACGGTCAAATCACCATAACCTTAAAAGCAGGCACACAACTTCGCGTTATGAAAGATTTACTTGCTAAAATGGATTTAGATTTTACTTTTGCATATACCGACGTAGTAAGTCTTGTCAACGAATTTAAATGTGGTATCGTAACAGATGTTGAAAGTTTAGGTTTTGGTCATCAAAATACAGTTGCTAGATTTACTGGCGTAAATTTGTCACTTTGCATTTACGAGGCTAAAAAATATGTAGAAATTGAAAACGGCGCAACGTTTGAAGTTGTAAACTTTAAAGATACTCTCAATAATAAAGTAGAAGTTAGCGCGGGTTCTACCAAAGAAGAAAAGGCTAGTGCATTACAAAACGCATTGCAAGATATAGATACAAAAGAGGCAACAATTTCTGCTGAAAATGAAGAACTCGTTTGGGAAACTGGTGCTGGCATAGGTTCAACGCCTATTATTGAAAACGGAAAAACCGAAACTTTAACTTTTGACGGAGGCGAAAACGGCGCAACGTTTACGGCAACGGGCAAAGGTGTTGGTTCTATTGCTAACAGAACTGCAAATGGAAAGTTGATTTTCAAAAACGTTACTTTTATTGACGAAAGCATTTCTTATGCAGAAGGTAGTTGGGAATACGGTTATTTAGAGTTTGCAGGCGACGTTGAATTTTATGATTGTAAGTTTGAAAATGCAATTATGATGGAAACAACAAACGCAAAATTCGTAAACTGCACGTTTAATTCTAACAATGCAAACGAATATGACGTTTGGGTAAGTGATGGCAATGCAACCTTTATTGAGTGTACTTTCCTCGGCTATCGTGGTTTAAAAATTCACGAGGCGTACGGTTCAGAAGTTGACACAGTAATTGTTGACAGTTGCGAGTTTGGACCTTTAGCAAAAAAACCTGGCGTTGCAATAGGTGATTTAAATGCAGATACCACCGTATCTATTAGATTTAGCACTTTCACCAACTGTCAAGCAGGTGACCAAGGTAAATATATTTATGAAAGTGATACGGACGTTACGTCTTTCAATTTTATAAATGAAAGCAATACTATAACAAATAATTAAACGTATTGATTGCTAAAACGGGTGAGAAATTTTTCTCGCCCTTTCTTTTTTAATTAAATTTAGCAAAAACGCTTAAAATAGTTGACAAATATTTTATCGGGATTATAATATATTTTAGCACTTGAAACCAAAGAGTGCTAAAATTTGACGGAGATGACAAAATGAAACAATTTAAAACGGAATCAAAAAGAATTTTAGATTTAATGATAAATTCAATCTATACCAACAAAGAAATTTTCTTGCGTGAAATAGTTTCAAACGCAAGCGACGCTATTGATAAACTTAAGTTTATATCACTCACCGACACAAAAATCGGCAGTGATTTTAAAATCAATATTGCAATAGATAAAAACGCGCGCACGCTTACCATTGAAGATAACGGAATCGGTATGACCGATAAAGATTTAGAAAAAAATCTTGGAACTATTGCAGAATCTGGCACGCTTGCATTTAAAAAAGAAAATGCAGGTAAAAGTGATAACGAACTCATAGGTCAATTTGGCGTAGGGTTCTATTCTGCGTTTATGGTTGCCGATAAAATTGAAGTTTATACCAAAGCATACGGTGCGGACAAGGCTTATAAGTGGGCAAGCGCAGGCGCAGAGGGTTATACGATTGAAGAAACCGATAAAGAGGGGCTGGGCACTAAAATAGTTCTCTACTTAAAGGCAGACGTAGAAGATTATAAATATTCCGACTATTTAGAAGAATATAAAATTAGTTCTTTAATTAAAGAATATTCAGATTATATTCGTTATCCTATTCAAATGCTTACCACTCGTTCAAAAAGAAAAGAGGGTAGCCCTGACGACAAGCCAGAGTATGAACAAGTTAGCGAACTTGAAACGCTTAACAGTATGGTTCCTATTTGGAAAAAGCCAAAGTCAGAAGTTACTGAAGATAACTTAAAAGAATTTTACAAAAATGAATTCCACGACTATCAAGACCCCTTAAAGAGTGTTTACGCTAAAATAGAGGGTACGGTTACTTACGATACTTTGTTGTTCGTTCCCCAACGCGCGCCATACGATTATTATTCTAAAGACTATAAAAAGGGTGTTAAACTTTATTGCAACGGCGTTATGATTATGGAAAAGTGCGAACAACTTATTCCTGATTATTTTGGCTTTATAAAAGGTATTGTAGATTCTTCTGATTTGTCGCTAAATATCTCTCGTGAAATTTTGCAACAAGATAGACAAGTTAAGGCTATTGCAAACAGTTTAGAAAAGAAAATATCGTCAGAACTTAAAAAGATGATGGAAGACGATAGAGAAAATTATGAAAAATTGTTTGCGGAATTTGGTCTTTCTATCAAGTTTGGCGTTTACGCTGGCTTTGGTATGAATAAAGATAAACTAAAAGATTTTCTTATGTTCTATTCGTCAAAGAAAGAAAAACTCGTTACTCTTGCCGAATACGTTAAAGAAATGCCCGAAGGTCAAAGCGAAATTTATTATGCTTGTGGTGAAAGTTATGAAAAGATTTCCGCTCTTCCACAAATTGAAAAGGCTAAAGACAAAGGCTATGAAATTCTTTTCTTCAAAGACGGCGTTGACGAGTTCGTTGCTAAAATTCTGATTGATTACGAGGGTAAAAAGTTTAAGTCAGTTTCAGAGGCAGACTTTTCTTTAGATACCGAAGAAGAAAAGAAAGAATTAGACCAAAAACGTGAAGAGTTTAAAGACTTGCTTTATGCCGTTAAAGACGCTTTAGGTGATAAAGTTAAAGAAGTAAGATTAACTTCAAAACTAAAAACTTATCCCGTTTGTCTTACCGCTGGTGGCGACGTTTCAATCGAAATGGAAAAGGTGTTTAACTCAATGCCTAATGCAGCCGGCAACGTTAAAGCAGAAAAGATTTTGGAAATTAGCGCAACGCACAAAGTTTTAGATAAACTTAAAAATGCGGTGGAAAATAAAGACCTTTTGAAAAAATACGCTATAGTTTTATACGAACAGGCAAGGCTTTTAGAAGGGCTTTCTATCGACGACGTTACCGAGTTTGTTACGGCTATGTCGGATATTATCTAAAAAACAACAAAAAATCCTTAAAACATTATTCGTTTTTAAGGATTTTTTAATATATTTATGTTAAAATGTATATATTCTATATTTCTGGGAGAAATACTTAAATGTTAAGGCTGTGCGACATTACAAAAAACTATAAAGTTGCCGGTGGCGAAATTGAAGTTCTTAAAGGACTTAATATCGCTTTTAGAAAAAATGAATTCGTTTCTATTTTGGGTCCGTCTGGTTGCGGAAAAACTACCACGTTAAATATCGTGGGTGGTTTAGATAAATATACTTCAGGCGACCTTGTGATTGCGGGTAGAAGTACCAAAAATTTTACCGACCGTGATTGGGACGTGTATAGAAATCAGCGTATCGGTTTCGTTTTTCAAAGTTATAACCTAATTCCGCATCAAACGGTTTTGGGTAACGTTGAACTTGCGCTAACTATATCGGGTGTGTCTAAAGAAGAGCGTGTTGCTCGTTCTATTAAAGCCCTTGATAAAGTGGGGTTAAAAGGCGAATATTATAAACGCCCCAACCAACTATCTGGTGGTCAATGTCAACGTGTTGCTATTGCTCGTGCGCTTGTAAACGAACCTGATATACTTCTTGCAGACGAACCGACAGGCGCGCTTGATAGTAAAACAAGCGTTCAAATTATGGACCTCATCAAAGAGATAAGTAAAGATAAACTTGTTATAATGGTTACGCATAATGCGGAAATTGCAGAGCAATATTCAACGCGTATAGTTAGGCTTGTTGACGGCGAAATTACCGAAGATACAAATCCCTATACATTTGAAGAAGAACAAGCGGAAAATCAAGTTCAAAATATTCAAACAAAAAACAAAAAAGAAAAGAAAGCTAAGGCAAAAATGAGCCTTTGGACGGCTTTTAAGTTATCCCTTCGCAACCTTTTTACCAAAAAAGGCAGAACTATTTTAACTTCATTTGCAGGTTCTATCGGAATTATAGGTATAGCACTTATTCTTGCAGTTTCACAGGGGACTACTGCGTACATAAATCACGTTCAAGAGGCAACGCTTTCTTCATATCCTTTAACTATAGAATCGACGTCTATGGATTTAACTGCATTGATGAAAAGTTTCATGGGCGTAGGAAATAGCGGAAACAAACACCCTAACGATAAGGTTTATAAAGACCCTATTATCGGGGAATTAGTCAATGCGCTTGCTCAAACAGGCAAAACGGAAAACGACTTAAAGTCGTTCAAAAAGCATCTTGAAAGCGAAATTGAAAAAGAAGATTCTAAACTTAACAATGCTATAAGCGGAATACAATATTCGTACGATTTAGAATTAGATATTTACACGAAAAATATTGATAATCAAATAATAAAAGCAGATACAGGCGAACTTATGACGGATATGATTGCAAGGTATATGCTTGGCGTATCCTCTCAAGGTGGAAATAGCGGTTCTAATGCAAACTCTTCTTCAAATGAAAGCGGTATGTTTTCTATGATGATGGGTGGCGGTGGAATGTGGCAAGAACTATTGCCCGCAAAAGACGGTGGCGTTATCAATGATTTAATAAAAAGTCAGTATGATAAAATTTACGGCGAGTGGCCTAGTTCGTATAACGAAATAGTGCTTGTTGTAAACGACAAAAACGAACTTGACGACCTAACTTTATATGCTTTAGGTTTGATAAGTGAAACAGAAATAGATGCAATTTTAGATGCGGCAATCAACAATAAAGAGTTAGAAACTGTTGACAAGAGTTGGACTTATAAAGAAATTTGCGAAAGAACGTTTAAGACTATTTTACCTTACGAGTGTTATAGAAAGGCTGGTAATAGTTATACCGATTTAAGAAAATTTCCTGAAAGTCTTGAAATTTTATACCAAAGCGGACTTGAACTTAAAGTTACGGGTATCATTAAGCCTGACAAAGAATCTGAAAACCATATGATTTCAGGTTCTATCGGTTACACTTATAAACTTACTGAATACATCATTGAGCACGCAAAAGACGCCGACGTTGTTAAAGACCAACTGGCAAATCCTAACGTAGACGTGTTGACGGGGTTGCCCTTTAAGTCCACAACGGGAAATCTTACTGATGCGGAAAAAGAAACAGCGTTTAGAAATTACGTAAATGCACTTGACCAAGACGGTAAAGCAGATATCTATCTTGCAATTCAATGTATAATGCCCGAACAACAACTTATGGCAGAACTTGGTCAAAAAATGATGGAATACACCGTAATGGGTGAAGGTGGCGTTGTTGACCAAGTGGCGACTAGGGCGAAAAAAGAAGTTAAAGTTGCAGGGTTTATTGCTAGTCAAATGGGACTTTCCGCTGACGACGTTAAAGGCTATTTGCATGAAATTGACGACGAATCGCTAAACGGAATATTCACTGGTATAATCGCAACGGAAGTTCAAACTGCTTACGCTCAAAAAACTGCAATGGACCTTATGCAAACAATGCCGTCTAATGAAGATAGGGCAAACGCGCTTATAAATGCAATGCAAACGTACACCACCGAACAATGCGCAAAATATTATGATAACGTAACAAAATTTTCTTCTTCTAGTTATGAAGATAATTTAATTTTACTTGGTTATCTAGATATTGAAAGCCCGTCTTCAATAAACATTTATGCGTCTTCTTTTGAAAATAAAGACGTGATTGTTGATGCAATAAATTCTTATAATAAGAGCGTTGAAGAAACCAAGGAAATAAAATATACCGATTATATGGGGCTTATGATGTCGTCTATTACGACCATAATTGATGCAATAACTTACGTTTTAATAGCCTTTGTTGCAATATCGTTGGTAGTTTCTTCAATTATGATAGGTGTTATAACGCTAATATCCGTTCAAGAAAGAACAAAAGAAATCGGCATATTGCGTTCTATCGGCGCATCAAAGAGAGACGTTTCAAACCTTTTCAATGCAGAAACTATTCTCATAGGTTTTGCGGCTGGTTTGGTGGGCGTTTTAACAACGTATCTTTTATGTATACCTATAAATTTAATTTTGCAACTTTTAACAGGTATAGTTTCTCTAAAAGCAATTTTACCTATAAATGCAGCAATTATTTTAATTACAATAAGCGTTGTTTTAACTTTGATATCTGGTATAATTCCGTCAAAGAGTGCGGCGCAAAAAGACCCTGTTGTAGCGCTTAGAACTGAATAATAAACTCAAAATATGCGTAAAGGCACTCTAAATAATTAGGGTGCTTTTATTTTGCTCTCAAATAGCAAAAAACAACTAAAATATATTTATTAAAAAGATGCTTAAATCCCTTGACAAACGCGCATAATAAGTGTACAATTATTTTGAAAGTTGGCAGTTGGGGTTAAAGAGTGCTAACACAAACCCTGAATAAGTGCCAAGGAGTGTGTCAATGAAACTTTCCGATAGGAAAAAAAAGATTTTGCAGTTGGTTGTTGACGATTATATATCTACGGCGCAACCAGTTTCAAGCAAAAGCATAACGGAAAAATATATGAATAACGTTAGTTCTGCAACGGTTAGAAGTGAACTTGCAGGTCTTGAAGAAATGGGTTTTTTAACTCAACTTCATACTTCAAGTGGCAGAGTTCCGTCGGTAGAGGCGTATAAACTTTATGTTTCTGAACTGATGGATAAATCAAAACTGACAAGCAAAGAACTTGGCGTTATTAAAAATGCGTTTAAAGACCACTCTGACAATCTTGAAAAAGTAGTTCAAAACGCCGTTAAGGTAATAAGCGACCTTACCGATTATACGTCGGTTGGATACACAAAGCACAGTGAAAAAGATAAAATTGTAAAAATTGACATTTTTAGATACAAAAAAAATCAAGCGCTTTTGCTTATCGTAACCGAAAATACACTCATTAGAGATAAGTTTATTAGTATTCCTGAAAGTATGACCGACGCGCAAATATTAGAGGCAAGCAATATGCTTTCTAAAATTTGCGTGGGCAAAGAGTTCGGCGAAATTGTAAAACTTACTGACGTTATAACAGAAGAATTTGAAACGTATAGAGAAATTTTTGAAAGCGTTATGACCGCCATTGAAGATTATATTTCTTCAAAAGATGCGCACGTTGTTATGGAAGGCGAGGGAAAGATATTAAACCACCCCGAGTATAACGATTCAGAAAAGGTCAAAAATTTCTTGTCGGTTGTTACAAGTAAAAATAAAATTGCAGGACTTCTTGCAAATGAAAGTGATAATATAGAAATCAACATAAAAATCGGTGGCGAAACAGGCAAAGAAATGCCGGAAGACTGTTCGTTAGTTACCGCAACGTATTCGGCAAGCGGAGTAAAAATAGGAACTTACGGAGTAATAGGACCTCTTCGCATGGATTATCAAAAGGTTGTTTCCGTGCTTGAGGGCGTGGGCAAAATTCTTGAAGATATGTTGACTAATAAAGAATAAAAAGGACTAATAAAATGGAAGAAAAGAAAGAAAAAACGGTTAAGGAAAAAACCGAAAAAGCAAGTTCAAAGAACGTGCTTGTTGAAGAAAACGAAAACTTAAAAAAAGAGATAGAAACACTTAAAGCGCAAGCAGAAGAATTTAAAGATAAGTGGATGCGAAACGTTGCAGAATTTGACAATTATAAAAAACGTAACGCAAAGTTGTGGCAAGACGCTTTTAACGAAGGCGTTGCAAACGTAGTGGTAAAAATTCTTCCCGTTGGCGACAATCTTGACTGGGCTTTGACGCTTGGTCTTGACGAAAAGACGGCAGAGGGAATAAAGAACGTTAAGCGTAAGTTCTTGGATACTTTGCAAAGTTTAGAGATAGAAGAAATTGACCCACAAGGTCAACCTTTCGACCCCAACGTTGCCGAGGCAGTTATGCAAGTTGAAGGTGCAGACGGTGAAGAGAGCGACACCGTAAAGCAAGTTTTTCAAAAGGGTTATAGAAAGGGCGATAAGATTATAAGGTATGCAAAGGTAAGCGTAATCAAATAATTAAACGGCTAATTTACTGCGCAATACTGCGTTACTGTCTGCGCCGTGGACTTCAATGACCAAAAAGGTCAATTTCATCCCACAGCTTGACGAGCCTTGTCTTGCTTGTAACTAATCCGTTTAATAGGGGTAGTTAAACAAGTCTAACTTGTTTCTAAACCGTTTAATGGTAAAAAGATTTAACAAAAAAACATAAATAAATTTTGAAAATTAAAGGAGAATATAATATATTATGAAAACAATAGGTATTGACTTAGGTACAACAAACTCGTGCGTAGCCGTTATGGAAAACGGTGAACCCGTAGTTATAGCAAATGCAGAAGGTTCAAGAACAACCCCGTCTGTAGTTGGTTTCCAAAAAGACGGTGAAAGACTTGTTGGTCAAGTAGCAAAACGTCAAGCAGTTTCTAACCCTGATAGAACCGTTCAATCTATCAAAAGACATATGGGTTCAAACTATAAAGTAGCAATCGACGGCAAAGATTATACCCCTCAAGAAATTTCTGCAATGGTTTTAACTAAACTTAAAAAAGATGCAGAAGCATATCTTGGCGGAACTGTAACCGACGCAGTTATAACCGTTCCTGCATATTTTTCAGATAGCCAACGTCAAGCAACTAAAGACGCAGGTAAAATTGCAGGGCTCAACGTTCTTCGTATCATAAACGAACCTACTGCAGCCGCACTTTCTTATGGTCTTGATAAAGAGGGCAAAACCCAAAAGGTAATTATTTACGACCTTGGTGGTGGTACGTTTGACGTTTCTATTATGGAAATCGGCGACGGCGTTTTTGAAGTTTTGGCAACGCACGGTAACAATATGCTCGGTGGCGACGACTTTGATAAGAGAATTATGGATTATTTAGTTGCTGAATTTAAGCAAAAAGAAGGCATTGATTTATCTAGCGATAAACTTGCAATGCAAAGACTTAAAGAGGCTGCAGAAAAGGCAAAAATCGAACTTTCAGGTATGAGCAAAACTAACGTAAACTTGCCATTTATTACCGCTGACGCAACCGGTCCTAAACATTTAGACGTAGACGTAACCAAACAAAAATTTGATGCGCTTACCGCTGACCTAGTTGCAGCAACCGTAGCTCCTATGCAAAATGCAATGAAAGATGCTGGACTTTCTTATTCAGATATTGACAAAGTTATTTTAGTTGGTGGTTCAACTCGTATACCTGCAGTTATTGAAGAAGTAAGAAAAGTTACTGGCAAAGAACCTTTCAAGGGCATCAACCCTGACGAATGTGTTGCAATCGGCGCGGCTATCCAAGGTGGTGTTCTTTCTGGTGAAGTTAAAGACGTTCTTCTTCTTGACGTAACGCCGTTATCACTCGGTATTGAAACTCTTGGTGGCGTGTGCACTAAACTTATTGAAAGAAATACCACTATCCCTGTAAAGAAATCACAAGTATTCTCAACTGCTGCAGATAATCAAACGGCTGTTGATATTCATATCTTACAAGGCGAAAGAGAATTTGCAAAAGATAACAAAACTCTTGGCAACTTCCAACTTTCAGGCATTGCGCCCGCTCCCCGTGGAGTACCACAAATTGAAGTTACTTTCGATATCGACGCAAACGGTATCGTAAACGTTTCTGCAAAAGACCTTGGAACTGGCAAATCACAAAACGTAACCATCACTTCTTCAAGCAACCTTTCTGACGCTGATATTGAAAAGGCTGTAAACGAAGCAAAACAATATGAAGAAGAAGATAAAAAGCGTAAAGAGGCAGTTGACAACCATAACAAACTTGACGGACTTATTTTCACGGTTGAAAAAACGGTTAAAGAATCTGGCGATAAACTCACAGACGAAGATAAAGCAAAGGTAGAATCTGCAGTTGCAAAGGCTAAAGAAGAACTTGCATCTAACGACAACGACAGAATAGTTAAAGCAACCGAAGAACTTTCTAACGAAGTTCAAGGCGTGTTTGCAAAACTTTATCAACAGGCAAACCCCAACGGCGACCCTAACGCACAAGGTGGCGCAAACGGTGGCGAAGAGTTCCATCAATAATTTAACTAGTTGTTGTGGCATAAGGCAAAGCAGTAGAAAGAATATGCTAACCTAAATATTATTAAAACTCAAGAAAAAAATTAACACTGAAAGGCAAAAATTTTTGCCTTTCAGTTTGTGTTAAATTAAAGGTTATAAATGATGAATAATTTACTATCCATTGCCACTCTATCAGAAAATTTATACAATGTTTTAACCGATAATTTGGGCATATGGTATTTAATAATTTTGAACGGTATAGGCGTTATTGCCATTATTTTAAAGATTTTAGAATATCAAGTTCCCAAACGAGAAACAATGTTTATAATAACGCTAGGTGCTAATATTTGTTGGGTACTTTATTTTGCGTTATATTGTAATTTTGCTAGCACTCTAACTTGTTTTGTAAACGTTATAAAAATGCTCATTTTTATGCAACGTGGAAAACATAAGTGGGCAGATAGCGTTTGGTGGTTAATTTTGTTTTTAGTTTTGCAAACGGGCGTTGCAGTATTCACCGTTCGTGCGTGGTTCGATATTTTCGCTGTCGTTGCAGGATATTTGGGCATTTTGTCGTATTTTTTTGTCAATCCAAAAATTTACAGAGCGTTGTCGTTTGTGCATATGTCAACTTGGGTAATAAGTGGTTTAGTAAACATATATCCAATCGCTATTATAAGCGATTCTGTAAGCACAATTTCTTGCGGTGTTGCTATTTGGCGCTATGATATTCGCAAAAACGGCTTGGAAAAAAATGCTAAAAATGAAGACAAAATTGACGCCGTTATTGAAAATGAGGGCAACTGATTATGCAAAATAATTTATTATTTTCACTTGCTACGCTCGGCGTAAATATTAAAGACGGTCTAAACGATACTCTTGGGGCAGTTTGGTATACAATTTTAGTTAATTTTATAGGTGTTCTTGCAATAGTTGTAAAAATTGCTGAAACACAAAATAAAAAGAGAAAAGCAATAGTTACATTTGCAATAGTTAATTATTTTTTGTGGATTACGTATTTTATTCTTAACGGTGATTTTACAAGCGCAACGGTAAACACCATAAGTTGCGTTCAATTACTCGTATTTTTGCAACGTGGAAATCATAAATGGGCAGACAGTAAATTTTGGCTTATCTTGTTTTTGTGTGTGCAAATAGGGGCAAGTTTTTTCACTTGGAAAAGTCCTTTCTCTCTGTTCTCTATCGGCGCAGGATTGTTAAGTACCGTGGCATATTACGTTGTAGACGTAAAACTTTACCGTTATTTTTTCTTGGCACTAATATTATTATGGATAGGTAACGGAATAGTTTATTTTTATCCTATTGCGCTTATACACGACGTTTTTGCTGCAATATCAATAATTATTGCAATAGTAAGATTTAATATCTTAAAAAAAGACCAACCACGTCAAAGAAATATCGACGTTTAAAGACGGTGTTAAAGACCGTTAATATATTTAATAGGTTATTATTATGGCTAAAGATTATTACAAAATTTTAGGGGTGGATAAAAATGCAACCCCAGACGAAATTAAAAAGGCTTATAGAACGCAGGTTAAAAAATGCCACCCTGACTTACACCCAGGCGACGAGGCTGCTGCAGAAAAATTCAAAGAACTAAACGAGGCTCACGAAGTTTTATCTGACGATAAAAAAAGAAAAAATTACGACACTTACGGCGACCCCAACGGCGGTATGGGCGGTTTTGGCGGTGGCGCAAGTGGTTTCGGTGGATTTGGCGGTTTTGAAGATATTTTTGGTGATATCTTCGGTGGATTTGGCGGTTCACGCTCACGCGCACAAACTAAAACCAAAGGCGAAGATATTATTATTGAATTGTCATTAAGTTTTCTTGATGCGGCAAAAGGTTGCAGAAGAGAAGTATCTTATAACCGTAACGAAACTTGTAATTCTTGCAGAGGAACAGGCGCAAAAGGTGGAACGGCGTATAAAACTTGCGAAAAGTGTGGTGGAACAGGTCAAATTCAATACACTTCTAGCAACGGCTTTTTCCGTTCGGTAAACGTTCGCCCTTGCGACGAGTGTCGTGGAACGGGTAAAAAGATTATAGATAACTGCCCAGACTGTAAGGGTAAAGGTTATAATAAATCGGTAACCAAAATTACACTAGATATTCCAGCCGGCGCAGACACGGGAAGTTACATAAGAAAAGCAGGCTTTGGCGAGGCGAGCAAAAACGGTGGTCCGTCAGGCGACCTTATAGTAGAAATGAAGGTTGAGCCTAGCAAGATATTTAAGCGCAAAAACTTTGACCTTTACGTTGAAGTTCCTATAAGTTTCAAAACGGCTGCGCTTGGCGGAAAGGTTAAAGTTCCGCTCATTGACGACACTATAGATTACACAATTCCTGAAGGTACTCAAAGCGGAAAGATATTCTTCGTTAGAGGAAAGGGTATAAAATCTAGCCGTGGAACAGGCGACCTTTATATAGTAATCACCGTCGAAGTTCCTAACAAACTTACTAGAGAACAAAGAAAACTTTTAGAAAAATTTGACGCAGAAACAGACGTTAAACAATGCGCGCAAATGCGTCAATATAAAGATAACGTAGAAATGATGTACGGCAAAAATCCGTATGGTAAATAATTTATGGCAAACTTTATAGAATTAACCGTATCAACAACTCACGTAGGTGGCGAACTAGTTAGCGACGTTCTTTGGGGCTATACCGATTCAGGTGTAGTTATAAACGATATAGAAGACGTAATTGCCCTTGCAAGAGACGGGCGTGCGTGGGATTATGCTGACGAAAGCATTTTTAAGGCAGATAAAACCGTTTTAGTCAAGGCGTATTTTCCTATAGAAACTGCAAACAAAAGCATAGGCTTGGTTGAACGCGACCTTGCAAAAATGAAAAGTGAAAGCCCGCTCGATTTAGGCACGCTTGAAACCGTTAAGCGAGAGATTGACGGCGACCTTTGGCGCGAGCAGTGGAAAGAACATTTTAAGCCTATACATATAGGCAAAATAGTGATAGTTCCCGAGTGGATAAAATATCAACCTAAACGAGAAGAAATTGCAATTTTGCTAGATTCAAATATGGCGTTCGGCACGGGCGAACACGAAACAACGTCAATGTGCGTTGAGTTTTTAGGTAAATTTGTTAAGAGTGCAGACACCGTTTTAGACGTTGGTTGCGGTAGCGGAATTTTAGGCATTTGCGCAAGTAAACTAGGCGCGAAAGAAGTTATTATGACTGATATTGACGAATGCGCTATTACGGCAACCGAACATAATATGCAACTTAACGGCGTTAAAAACGGCAAGGTGTTGCTCAAAAATTTGCTTGACGATAACACGGTTAAAGGTAACGTTATAGTTTGCAATATTATGGCAGAAGTTTTAATTGCTTTTGCGCCGTATATAAGTGAAAATTTGCTAGATGACGGAATAATAATATTGAGTGGAATTTTAACTGATAGATTATCCGCTGTAAAAACCGCTTACGAAAATTCAGGCTTTAGTTTCGTTGAACAAAAAATCAAAGGCGAATGGTCGGCTTTAGTTATGCGCCGTGGTGATAAATAATGAAAGCGGTTGTTTTTACTCTCGGTTGCAAGGTCAACGAGTGCGAAAGTGATTCTTTGATTGCAGGTCTTATAGAGCGTGGGTATGAAGTTAGTGATAAGTTAGTTCCTGCCGACCTTTACATAGTAAATACTTGCGCTGTTACAGCCGAGGCTGAAAAGAAGTCTAGGCAAACGGCGTCAAGAATAAAAAAGTTAAACGACAAAGCAAAGATAATTTTTACAGGTTGCGCCGTAGAGAAAAATTTTAAGCCGTTTGCAGAAAAGTCTAACGAATATCTAGTTACGGGAACTTTTAACAAAAATAAAATTCTTGATATGATTGATAGCGTTGGTGTGCAAATTAGTCCACCGTGTGCGGAATTTGAAGAACTTTCTTTTGTTAAAACGTTAAGAACACGCGCATATATAAAGGTTCAAGACGGCTGTAATAATTTTTGTTCTTATTGCATAATACCTTACTTGCGTGGTCGTAGCCGTTCAAGAAATCCCCAAAAGATTATTGAAGAAATAAACGCAATCAATCCTAAAGAGGCTGTAATAAACGGCATAAACCTTTCGGCTTACGATTATAACGGAAAAACCCTTGCAGACCTTATGGAAAGTTTAAGCGAAATAAATTGCCGTATAAGATTAGGCTCTCTAGAAGTTAGGGTAATAGACGATAGGCTGTTGACCGCGCTAAAAAATCTCAAAAATTTTGCGCCACATTTTCATCTTTCATTGCAGTCGGGCGCAGATGCAGTCCTAAAAAAGATGAATAGGCACTACACCACAACGGAATATTTGCAAAAGGTAGAGTTGATAAGAAAATATTTCCCAACCGCAGGAATAACAACGGATATCATAGTTGGTTTTCCAACCGAAACGGAAGAAGATTTTATTGAAACGCTTAACTTTGTTGATAAGGTAAAATTTTCAAATATACACCCCTTTACGTTTAGCCCAAGAAGTGGCACGGTTGCATTTAAAATGAAAGATTTATCGGGCGATATCAAACACGACAGGCTTTGCCGAATGATGGAAAAAAAGGCGCATTGTAAGTCAAGTTTTATCGCAGGGCATATAGGCAAAACTTTAGACTTTTTGCCCGAAGAAAATAAAGAGGGATTTACCGAAGGTTATTCGGAAAATTATATAAGACTTTACGTTGAAGGAAAGATAGATTGTAAAAACATAATAAAAGTTAGGGTAATTGAGCCTTTCAAAGAGGGGGCAAAAGCCCAAATTATATAGGAGAAATAAATATGGAAAACTGTTTGTTTTGTAAAATTATCGCAGGGGAAATTCCCGCAACTAAAATGTATGAAGACCAAAATATGTTGATTTTTAAAGACATTGACCCAAAGGCAAAAAATCACTTTTTGTGCGTGCCAAAAAGTCACTTTAAACTTTTAGCCGATATGACCGAAGAGCAAGCGGAAATGCTTAAAGCGTGCTTTAAGAAAATACCCGAACTTAAAAAAGAGTTAGGGTTAGAGAACGGTTATCGTTTGGTTATAAATCAAGGCGACGACGCAGGTCAAACGGTGTTCCACTTGCATATTCACATTTTATCAGGTCAAAAAATGGGTTGGACACCCGCTTAAGTTAAATTTTTTTGAAAATAAATGTTTTATACTTAAAAAACTTCCCGACAAAGTTTGTCGGGAAGTTTTGTTTTAATTATAATTTTTATCAAATTCTATAACGGCGTAATATTTTTTGTCATAAGTTGCAAGTTTTTTGTTTACCAAATCGGTAACATCACTTTCTTTAACCTTTGAATTATACGGTATAACTACGTCAAAAATAACGTTTGTGTGAGAGTTGCCTATTACCACTCTGAAATCGTGCATTGAAAGGTCGGGGCAAAAATCACGTAACAGTTTATTTAATTCTTCTTTTAACACTAGCGTTTCAGTATCAGTTAAACACACGGGGTCAAGGTGGCAAACCAACAAAACTTTTAGGTTGTTATAAAAATCTCGTTCAATATTGTCAGCCAAATCGTGAGAAAGCATAACGTCAACCGCACTATCAACTTCAATATGTACGCTTGCAAAAGTTTTAGTCGGTCCGTAACTGTGAATAATTAAGTCGTGTATATCCAAAACCCCGTCGTAACTTTTAATAGTATCTTTAATTTTGTCAATAAATTCTTTATCGGGCGTAGTTCCAACTAAAGGGTCAATGGTTTCTTTAATAAGTTTTATTGCTGAAATTATAACTAATAGCGAAACTGCAATGCCCAAATAACCGTCAAGCGACAAGTTTGTTGTTATTCCCACTATGGCGCAAGCAAGAATAACTAGCGTAGAAATAACGTCGTTTCTACTATCCGTGCTCATTGCGTAAAGCGCGTCGGAATTTATAGATTTTCCTAAACCGTGAAATATTATTGCAAGGCAAAATTTAATTAAAATAGCCACACCCAAAATAATACAAGTTGTCAAAGAAAAATTTGTTGGGCTTGCAGAAATTATTTTATCTATTGCCGAACGCCCCGTCTCTATACCTATGAAAAGAATAACGCACGCAACTATAAGAGAGGTTATATATTCAATACGTTCGTGCCCAAAAGGGTGCTCTTTATCGGCAGGTCTACCTGCAAGTTTAAAACCTACTAGCGTTACTATAGACGTTATAAAATCTGAAAGGTTGTTTATAGCGTCTGCAATAACCGCAATACTGCCAGATAAAATACCTGCAAGCAGTTTAATTGCAAATAAAAACACGTTTGCAACTATACCCAAAACACCTGCGCTTATTCCGTAAGCAATTCTTACTGCGGGATTTTCTACGTCTTGATAATTTTTAATAAATAGTTTCTTAAATAATTTCGTCATAAAAAACATTTTATCACAAATACATTTAAATATAAAGTAAAAGTAACAAAGTTTTTATTATTTTCTTCTTTGAACGGCTTTGAGTTTTGCATAAATTATTCCTGTTATAAAAAACATAAAGCCTATGCCGATTATCCAGTAAAATGCACCCATAAGCGGAAGTTCTTTTGAAAACCCAAAAATTCCAAGTTGAGAATAAAAGTTGAAAAAGGGGTAAGGATAAAAAACGCCCCTGCCAAAATCCACTTTTAAAATGCTCATAATTGATACTATCGTTATCCAAATGGTTGGGGGAACAACTGCGCAAAATCTTTGTTTTTTAGTTAAATAAACGGGGTAGTCGTCTACAAAAAAGTCAACTATTGCTAGCACTGGCGCAAATAGATGTGTCATAAAACTAGACAAACTCCAAACGTGATAACTTGCATCTGCAAAAGGTGCAAGAAAACAAAAGAAAACCAAAGCGGTTATGGTGATAGATGCGGTAAAAGCAAACTTAAAAAAATAAAGTTTATCTTTAAATCGTCTTGCTCTTGGAAAAAAGAAAGTTACTATTAAAATAGTTAAAAAAGTTAATCCTATCCAAATGTTAGATTGCGCAGTAAAATAAAACAACCTAGTATACCACGGAAAATATCCCTCTTGCGTTGCCGTTAAAAAACTGAGAAGAACCCCACCAAGTGAAAATATTACCGTCAAGCATTTTAACATAAATGAAATTGCGTTTCTATAAGTTTTTTGCATAAAACCATTATGCGCAATTTAAAATAAAAATAAACTTTAAAAAAATAATGCCCTGCAATTTGCAGGGCAAATTTTTTAATATTAGTAATTGATAACGCGAAGTTGGAAATAAGCCTTGGGGTGGTCGCAAACGGGGCATTTTTCAGGTGCTTCTGGGCTGTCTACGATATGTCCGCAGTTACGGCAAATCCAAACCACTTTTTCATTTTTCTTAAACACCGTGCCGTCTTCAATGTTTTTAAGAAGAGCAAGATATCTTTCTTCGTGTTCTTTTTCAATAGCGGCAACGCCTGCAAAAAGCCTTGCAATATCTTCAAAACCTTCTTCACGAGCCTCTTTTTCCATACGAGCGTACATTTCCGTCCACTCACCGTTTTCACCTGCGGCAGCATCTTTAAGATTTTCTATCGTTGGGCCAACGCCGTCGTGCAAAAGTTTGAACCAAATTTTAGCGTGTTCTTTTTCGTTGTCTGCTGTTTCTAAAAACAAAGACGCAATTTGTTCATAGCCTTCTTTTTTTGCTTTAGAAGCGTAATAGGTATATTTATTGCGCGCTTGACTTTCGCCAGCAAACGCTTCCATAAGATTTTTTTCTGTTTTAGTTCCTTTCAAATTCATTTTTAATCCTCCTAAAAAGTTTTATCAAACAAATTATATTTAATAAAATAATTTTTGTCAATAAAGTTTTTAAATTTTATTTAAAATTCTTTTTTATCAAGTAAAAAGTCTGCCGATACGTCTAAAATATCACACAGCAAAGAAAAAGTTTCAAGCGAGGGCAGGGCTTTTCCGTTTTTATACATAGACATTGTTGCCTTTGTAATCCCTAATCTTTTTGCAACTTGAGCGTAAGATAAATGTGAAGTTTTCATAGCTTCTTGCAATTTAACACCAAAAACGTTTCTAATATCCATAACAACAGTTTAATACAATCTAACTATTTTTACTTGACAGTTAGATATAATCTAACTATAATATATGTAATATTTTCTTTTTTAGTCGACAAAAATATTAAAGCGAGGTTAGGTATGAAAAAACAAAAGAAGAAAGAAATAAATAAAATAGAAAAATGCGTTATATGTGAAAGTGAAACAGATTATTTTTTTAACACGCCGGTTAGTGAAAGAAGGTGTTACGTAGAGGGCGTTGGGCAATTATGTGAAAAATGTTATTGCCATTTTTTTATAAAAAAGAAAAAGGACGGAATATAAATAAAAGCAGGTTATCAAACGATAGCCTGCTTTTAATTTTGCTTTAATTCAATTAAAATTTAATTTTTTCTGCGATATAATCTTTGAGTTCTGCAATAGGTATGCGAACTTGTTGCATAGAATCTCTATCGCGGATAGTAACTGCATTGTCTTCTAAAGTATCAAAGTCAACTGTTACGCAGAAAGGTGTTCCAATTTCATCTTGACGGCGATAACGCTTACCTATTGAACCAGATTCGTCGTAATCAACAGGGAAAGACTTGATAAGGTCAGAATAAATTTCATCCGCCTTGTCGCCAAGTTTTTTAGACAAAGGCAAAATTGCCGCTTTGAAAGGCGCAAGGGTGGGGTGCAAGTGAAGAACCGTTCTAACGTCGTTCTTTTCAGCGTCGATAACTTCTTCTTCAAAAGCGTTGCAAAGCACTGCAAGCACCGTTCTTTCTACGCCAAGGCTAGGTTCAACAACGTAGGGGATATATCTTTCGTTGGTTTCTTGGTCAAAATAAGAAAGGTCTTTGCCAGAAACGTTTTTATGTTGAGTAAGGTCGTAATCAGTTCTGTCTGCAACGCCCCAAAGTTCGCCCCAACCAAACGGGAACAAGAACTCAAAGTCGGTTGTCGCTTTAGAATAGAAACAAAGTTCTTCAGGGTCGTGGTCGCGAAGTCTTAACTTTTCTTCTTTAATGCCGATAGAAAGCAACCAGTTGTGGCAGAAAGAACGCCAGTAATTAAACCACTCTAAATCCGTTCCGGGTTTGCAGAAGAATTCAAGTTCCATTTGTTCAAATTCACGAACACGGAAAATAAAGTTACCGGGGGTGATTTCGTTACGGAAAGATTTACCTATTTGAGCAATACCAAACGGCATTTTCTTTCTAGTTGTTCTTTGAACGTTTACAAAGTTTGTGAAAATTCCTTGAGCGGTTTCAGGGCGAAGATAAACGGTATTCTTTGCATCTTCGGTTACGCCTTGGAAAGTTTTAAACATAAGGTTGAATTGACGAATATCCGTAAAGTTATGTTTTTTACAGGTGGGGCAAGGGATATTGTGTTCTTCAACAAAGTTTTTCATTTCTTCGTGAGAAAACGCGTCGATAGGTTTAGAAAGGGTAAAGTTGTTTTCATTTGCCCAGTCTTCAATAAGTTTATCAGCGCGGAATCTTTCGTGGCACTCACGGCAGTCCATAAGCGGGTCTGAAAAACCAGCCAAATGTCCAGATGCAACCCACGTTTGAGGGTTCATTAAAATAGCGGCGTCAAGCCCAACGTTAAGTTTGTTTTCGGTAACGAATTTTTGCCACCAAGCGCGTTTAACGTTGTTTTTAAGTTCTACACCCAAAGGGCCGTAATCCCAAGTATTTGCAAGCCCACCGTAGATTTCACTACCGGGGAATATAAAGCCTCTACCTTTGCAGAGGGCAACAATTTTTTCCATATTGTTTGAAACTTTAATTTCTTCCATATGCGTTTTCCTTATTAAAATATATTTTACACTATGAATTATTGTACATTATATTAAAATTTTAGTCAAGTAAACGGATTGATTAAATAAAATATTTAAATTTGCTTTTTTATTTTTTATTTTTGTGTTATACTTAATAAGAATTAAAAGGATAAAGGAATTTTTACTACTTATGGTCGAAGCAACTAATTTTATTGAACAAATTATAAACGAAGAGTTAGAGAGCGGAAAGGTTAGCGAAGTTTATACTCGTTTTCCCCCCGAACCTAACGGATATCTTCATATCGGGCACGCAAAGTCTTTGTGCATAAATTTCGGTATGAAAGAAAAATATAACGGAAAGTGCAATCTGTTTTTTGACGACACAAACCCCTCTAAAGAAAAAACCGAATTTGTTGACGCTATCAAGGCGGATATCAAATGGTTGGGCTTTGAGTGGGATAAAGAAAATTATGCGTCAGACTATTTTGAAAAAATTTACGATTTTGCCGTAGAACTAATTAAAAAGGGAAAGGCTTTCGTGTGTGATATGACGCCTGAAGAAATAAGCGCAAACCGTGGAACGCTTACCCAAGCGGGTAAAGAAAGTCCGTGGAGAAACCGTAGCGTAGAAGAAAACCTTGCGCTCTTTGAAGATATGCGAGCAGGTAAGTTTAAAGACGGCGAAAAATGTTTGCGTGCAAAAATTGATATGGCGTCGCCTAATATAAATATGCGCGACCCCGTTATTTACAGAATTTTGCACCAAACTCACCATAGAACGGGCGACAAATGGTGCATCTATCCTATGTATGATTACGCGCACCCTATTTGCGACTATATGCAAGGGGTAACTCACTCTCTTTGTACGCTTGAGTTTGAAGACCACCGCCCACTTTACGACTGGGTTGGCATAGAACTTGGTTTTTCACCCAAGCCCCGCCAAATTGAGTTTGCAAGGCTAAACGTAACTAACCTTGTTATGAGTAAGCGTTACCTTAAAAAACTTGTTGAAGACGGCTCTGTCGACGGTTGGGACGACCCTAGGATGCCCACTCTCACAGGTTTAAGAAACCGTGGCGTACCTGCAGACGCTCTAAAAGATTTTTGCGCAAGAATAGGCGTAAGTAAGGCAAATTCCGAAGTGCAAATTAGTTATCTAGAGGCTTGCATAAGAGAATATCTCAACGCCAACGCTGAACGCGCAATGGGCGTTTTGAAACCGTTGAAAGTTACAATAACCAACTATCCCGACGGGCAAACCGAACAAGTTGATTTTGAAATCAATCCCAACGAAGAAACCAAGCGTACAAGAAAGATTGATTTTTCTAAACATATCTACATTGACGCCGACGATTTTTCGTTAAATCCGCCACCTAAATATTTTAGGTTGAAAAAAGACGGATACGTTAGATTAAAGAGCGCGTACATTATTAAATGTGATGACGTTTTGACCGATAAAGACGGAAACGTTACTGAAATTTTGTGTTCTTACGTTGAAGATAGTAGAAGTGGAAACGACACTTCGGGTATCAAATGCAAGGGCGTTATTCAATGGGTAAACGCAGACACTGCCGTTGATGCTGAAATTCGTAAATACGGTTATCTCTTAAACGACGAAGAATATTCTGGTCAAGACTTTTCAGAGCGTATGAATAAAAACAGCGTAACCGTTTATAATGGTAAAGTTGAGCCATACGTGTTTGAAAATAGCGACCTATCTTATCAACTTATGCGCACAGGATACTTTAAGTTGTTAGAAGTAAATGGTAAAAAGATAGTTAGCGAAATTGTTTCGCTAAAGGATAATTTTAACGTAAAAAAATAAATTAAACGGCTTATAAACTTCGCATTTCTGCGTTTCTGTTTAGGGTTTTGATTTCGATAACCAAAAAGGTTAATCTCACCCAAAACCCTTCACGAGCCTTGAACTGCTCGTTTCTAAACCGTTTAATCATAAGCGATTTATAAACTTCGCATTTCTGCGTTTCTGTTTGGGGTTTTGATTTCGATAACCAAAAAGGTTAATCTCACCCAAAACCCTTCACGAGCCTTGAACTGCTTGATTCTAATCCGTTTAATGCGTCTAACCCCTTAATCTTTAAGGGGACATAATTAGATTGACGCGCTACGAAATAGTGCGTTTAACCCCTTATTTATTGATAGGTGTAAAGATGTTAGATTTTATTTATAATACCCCAACTAAAGTTTTTTTTGGTAAAGACACTCACAAACAAGTTGGCAAAATTATTGCTGATTACGGCTATAAAAAAATAATGATGCAATATGGCAAAGGCAGTATCAAAAAAAGCGGTCTTTACGACGAAATAATGCAATCTCTAAACGAATATAAAATAACCGTGGTTGAAAAGGGTGGCGTTGAGCCTAACCCCAAACTTTCTTTCGTTAGAGATGCAGTAAAAATTGCAAAAGAAGAAGAGATAGAACTTATACTTGCCGTTGGCGGTGGTAGTACGCTTGATTCGTGTAAGGCAACTGCGCTTGGGGCTAAATATGATGGCGACGTTTGGGATTTTAATATAGGTAAAGCGGTTGCAAAAGACGCTCTTCCCGTCGCTTGCATTTTAACACACTCTGCAGCGGGCAGTGAAATGAGTAATTCCGCCGTGCTTACCAACAGCGAAATCAATATGAAAAAGGGTATATCCACAGAGTTTAACAGATGTAAGTTTGCAATTATGAACCCCGAACTTACTTACACCGTAAGTAAATACCAAACGGCTTGCGGAATAGTGGATATGATGACCCACACTATGGAAAGATATTTTACAGCATGTCCTGAAACGGATATAACTGATAGAATAGCCGAAGGTTTGCTTAAATCTATAATGGAAAATGCAAAAATCGTTATGGAAAATCCTACCGATTATAACGCAAGGGCAAATTTGATGTGGGCGTCTTCACTTGCTCACAATGGGCTTACCGGTTGTGGAAGAGAAAATTTTCTTGCCGTTCACCAGTTAGAACACGCAGTAAGTGGAATTTACGACCAAGTTGCGCACGGTGCAGGTCTTGCGGTAATTTATCCTGAATGGGGTAAATACGTTTGCAAGTATGCGCCAGCACGCTTTGCACAGTTTGCTCGCAGGGTTATGGACGTTGTTGAAAGCGACGATTTAACGGCAGGACTTTTAGGTATGCAAGAACTTCGTGAATTTTTCAATTCTATCGGTATGCCAAAAACACTTGCGGAATTTGGTAT
Source organism: Clostridia bacterium (assembly GCA_017399035.1). Classification (GTDB taxonomy): domain Bacteria; phylum Bacillota; class Clostridia; order Christensenellales; family Borkfalkiaceae; genus UBA1259. The sequence continues at coordinate 67,248 of JAFQEM010000002.1, forward strand.
AGAAAAAGATAATTCAGATAAACTTGCGCTTTCTTGCACGCTAAATAAAAGCAGAACGATAAAAAATTATATTCCGCTTGGATATCAAGAATGTAAAGAAATATTTGAAATGTGTTATTAAAAGATAAAGGACGCACCGTAACGGCGCGCCCTTTATCTATTTGGAGAACTTAAAACGAATAAAAACTAAAATATCTCTCTTATTGCAAGCGTTTCACCGCTAAAACCGTCAATAAGCAAGGCTTTTAGATTGCCGTTGCCACTTGCAAAACCAACGTACCAATAGGGTTTTTGGTTTTTTACAACGATACGAGCGTAAATTTCAGCGTTAAAATTTCCGTCTTTGTCGGTGTAAGCGTTTACAAGTTCTTTCTGGTTTGTATAAAGTTGGTCAAGCGCACCTTTATAATCCATAGTTTTTTCAGGTACTGTGTTTTTCATAATTACCGTTTCTGAAAGAGAACCGCTTGAAACTGTAACTGAAAAATCCTTACAGTCAAAGTTTTCAATTTCTACGCTTGCCGTCACAGAGTGTGTTACTGGGTTTAACTTAAAATTTAATTCGTAATCTACGTCGTTAAAACTAAAGTTTAACAAGTAAGTGGCGTTTTCGGTTTCTTTATTTTCAAGTTTGAAAACTAGCGACCATACTTTAGAGCCTATCGCACCGTCGTTATTATATGGTGTTTCTCTAAACCCGTAACAAGATTTTAAGTGAAAATTTTCACTTGTTCCCTCAAAAATGCAACACCGCAGTTCGCTGACGAGTTCGTATAAGGGGTTTTCTTTTTTACAACCCACAAAAAACACTGCAAAAACACTTAAAACTAAACAAGTACAAAACAAAATTTTTTTCATTTAATCACCATCCGTTGATGTATGATATGCTTATAAATCAAAGATAATACTATAAATATTAAAAATAATATGATAAAATATGGTTAAAGTATTGATTTTTTGTATAAACTTTGATAAAATAATAAAAATTACTTTTAGACGGAAGGGCATACGCATTGAAGAAACTCGTTATTAAGACAATCTGTATAACGCTTGCATCTTTAATCGGCGCAATGATAATTGCGGCGAGTGCAACAATGCTTTTCGCGCCCGCTTGGGTTGGGCGACAGTTTGACGGCGCAGGAAATTACTCCGCGTCCGTTTTCTTTTATGAAAAACAGTATCAAAAGACGGGCAACGTTTACGACCTAAACACTTTGGTTCTAAAACTTGATATAAAAAACGACAGCGTAAGGGCGGAAAAATATTATAGCGAAATTTTGCGCCATAAAGATTTTTCTAAAATAGTTGACGGTTGGAAGGTTTCTACCACCATAAGCGCAAACGACTATTATAACGGAAACTACGTTTTGGTGCTTGCTGAAAACGGAAAGTTTTTAAATGCGCTCTCTTACGCCGTAAATTGCGTTGGAAGTGAATATCTAAAAAACAATCCTATGCAAGTGCTAATATATTCTTATTTGACCGCTGATATGACCCAAGAAAAACAAGCGGTAATAGAAGCGCTTGACAACTTAAGCGTGCAAAATAGCCTTGTGTTGGCTGACAAAACTCACGTTGAAAATTTGATATAAAATTACTATTACATAATACATTATGACAAAACTTAAAGGAGATAATTATGGGTGTTATTATTAAAGAAGGCTTAACTTTTGACGACGTTTTGCTCGTTCCACAAGCGAGTGACGTTGTTCCTGCTCACGTAGACTTGTCTACAAAACTTACCGACGGAATTAAACTTAATATTCCGCTTATGTCTGCGGCTATGGATACTGTTACCGAGGCACGTCTTGCAATCGCTATGGCAAGAGAGGGCGGTATAGGTATAATTCACAAAAATATGTCTATTGAAGAACAGGCTCTTCACGTTGACAGGGTAAAAAGAAGTGAACACGGCGTTATAACCGACCCCTTCTTTTTAGAACCTGACAATCCTGTAACCGACGCGCTTGCTCTTATGGAAAAATATCGTATAAGCGGTGTTCCTATTACTCAAAACGGCAAACTAGTTGGCATTTTAACAAACAGAGATTTAAGGTTTGAAAGCAATTTTGAACAACCTATTAAAAATATTATGACCAAAGATAATTTGGTTACCGCCCCTGTGGGAACGTCTTTAGAAGAGGCTCAAAAAATTCTTGGCGCAAACAGAATTGAAAAATTGCCTATCGTTGACGATAACGGATATCTTAAAGGTTTAATTACCATAAAAGATATTGAAAAGGCTATTCAATATCCTAACTCTGCAAAAGATAAAAACGGCAGATTGCTTGCAGGTGCAGCCGTTGGCGTTTCTAAAAACACTTTAGAAAGGGTTGACGCTCTAGTTAAATCAAAGGTAGATATTATCGTTGTTGACAGTGCGCACGGCCATTCTAAAAATATTCTTGATATGGTTAAGCAAATTAAGGTTAAATATCCTAATTTACCGATTATTGCTGGTAACGTTGCAACTGCAGACGCAACCGAGGCTCTTATAGATGCCGGTGCAGACGTTGTTAAGGTTGGTATCGGACCTGGTTCTATTTGTACAACCCGTATCGTTGCAGGTATCGGCGTTCCTCAACTTACCGCAGTTATGGACTGTGCTGAACGCGCAGATAAATTTGGCAAGAAAGTTATTGCAGACGGCGGAATTAAGTATAGTGGCGATATCACAAAGGCAATCGGTGGCGGTGCAGCGGCTATTATGATAGGTAGTTTGTTTGCGGGCACACTTGAAAGCCCTGGCGAAATTGAAATTTATCAAGGTAGAAGTTTCAAAGTTTATAGGGGTATGGGTTCTCTTCCTGCAATGGCTTGCGGTAGTAAGGACAGATATTTCCAAGAAAACGCAAAGAAACTCGTTCCCGAAGGTGTTGAAGGTCGTGTTCCTTACCGTGGCGCACTTTCAGAAATCGTGTTCCAAATGTGCGGTGGTATCCGCGCAGGTATGGGATATTGCGGAACTAAAACAATCGACGAACTTCGCAAAAAGGCGCAATTTGTTAAAATTACTAACGCTGCGCTTATCGAAAGTCACCCACACGATATATCAATCACAAAAGAATCCCCCAACTATTCACCCAGAAGTTAATATTAAACCCCTTGCAACTCGCAAGGGGTTTTTAAGTATGCAAATATTTATATAAAACTGTTTACTTAATTTAAAAAATATTGTAAAATATTCGTATGAATAAAAATTCTAGTTTGATTAAAAAATCCCCTTATTTTGGCGGAATGGCGTTTATGGCAATGATTGCCCTTTACGTTTTAATAAGTTACATAGGGCAGGCAATATGTATGGCAATTTTCCCTGACGGTGGGGCTGTTTATATTGCAATTTGCTCAACCTTTTCGGTGTTGGCTATGCTTTTAGTAACTTGCTTTTTTGCCTTAAAAACCAACCTTTCCCCAAACGAAATTACAGGGCTAAAAAAATTTAATCCTATATACTTATTGTTTGCAATGATGCTCTCATTAGGTATGTTTTTCGGCTTGGGTTTTGTAAATTCTGCGTTTATAGAATTGCTTTCAAAATTTGGCGTAACTGTTGGCTCTGCGCAAATACCATTAGATAATTTAGGTCAATACGTGGGTTTTTCAATAATACTTGCGCTGTTGCCTGCGCTTTTAGAAGAAATCTTTTTCCGTGGGCTAATTTTAGGCAGTCTTAAAAAAGTAAAAACGGTTTATGCCGTTATAGCGGTTAGTTTATGTTTTGCGCTATATCATAGTTCTGCAACGCAACTTATTTATCAGTTTATTTACGGTGTAGGTTTTTGTTTGCTCTATCTAGCGTCTGACAGCGTAATTCCCTGTGTAATGGCTCATTTTATAAATAATTTTGCAATTTTAACTATAGAATACACGGGCGCAATCTTTGACCTTGCAAATCCGTGGTTAATTGTTTGCGGTATACTTGTGCTTGTTGCCTTCTTTTTCTTTACCGTGCGTTCGGTTTGTAATAAAAATAATAGTAAAGAAAAAACGGATAGTGTAAAGAGTTTTTATTTTCCTTTCGGTATTTGTGGTTTACTTATTTGCGCCGTTTTAATAATCGGTGGCTTATTTTTGGGTGCTTAAAATGATAAAAGTTAATTTAGTTGCGGTTGGCAAGGTTAAAGAAAAATATTTTGCCGACGGAATTAGTGAATATTCTAAACGACTTTCACGCTTTTGTGAATTTAAAATAATTGAAGTTGCTGAAGAAAATTATCAAAAGGCAGACGACGGTTTGGTTAGCGTTATAAAAGAAAAAGAGAGTGAAAGAATTTTGCCTCACCTTAAAGGGTTTGTTTTTGCAATGGCGATAGAGGGCGAAAAACTATCGAGTGAAAAATTTGCGTCAACTCTTAAAAATTTATCTAATAGAGGTGTGGGCGTAATAACTTTTGTAATAGGCGGTTCTTACGGCCTATCCGACCAAGTTAAAAAGAGAGCGGATAAACTTTTATCTTTTTCTGATATGACCTTTCCGCATACCCTTTTTAGGCTTATGCTAACCGAACAAATTTACCGTGCGTTTTCTATAAACGGGGGTAGCGCATACCATAAATAATTCATACCATATAGTATGAATATTCTAGATGAACTTGATATTTTTTACGACCATTACTGTGGCGAAAAGGGTATTATAGGTTACAGCAGATTAAATAAACCTATTTACCGTTTTTCTTTGAGAAAAACCTTTTACCCAACGGTTATAGTTCAATGCGCAATGCACGCAAGAGAGTATATTACAACATATCTATGCTTAAAACTAATTGAAAGGTTTAATTTGTTTGGTAAGGTTGGCACGGTGCATTTTATACCTGCAGTAAATCCTGACGGCATAGAGATTGCACTAACTAAAAAGCCTTTATATAAAGCAAATTTTGCAGGCGTTGACCTTAACGTAAACTTTGACGCAAAGTGGGGCAAGGGCGAAAAAAATCTATTCAAAAAAGGCGACGAAAATTTTGTTGGAAACTATCCTTTTTGTGAACCTGAAAGTAAGGCGTTAAGAAATTTTACCCTTTCGCTAAATCCGCAATTAACTATAAGTTTTCATTCTAAAGGGCAAGAGATTTACTGGGAATTTTGTCAAAGCGGATACGAGCGTGCAAGAGATAGGCAAATTGCAAAGTCTGCAAAACAAGTTACCGGTTATAAAATTAAATCTACACCAAATTCTTGTGGTGGATATAAAGACTGGTGTGTTCAAAAACTAAAAATACCTGCGCTTACGGTAGAAGTCGGTAACGACGCTTTAGCGCACCCACTAGGCAAAGAAAACCTAGAAGAAATTTATCAGCAAAACAAAGATTTGCTTTTTGCCGTTATAAAGCGGTATATGGAGTTAAAATGCAAGAAAAATTTATGAACGTGGCTATCAAAGAGGCGTTAAAAGCAAAAGAGAAAGATGAAGTGCCTATAGGCGCGGTGATTGTAATTGACGGCAAAATTATATCAAGGGCGCACAATTTAATGGAAAAAACACAACTTGCAACCGCACACGCAGAAGTTTTAGCAATAAATAAGGCTTGCAAAAAACTTAAAAGTTGGAGACTTGATAACGCCGAAATGTATATAACGGTAGAACCTTGCGCAATGTGTGCAGGCGCAATAGCAAACGCGAGGATAAAAAAAGTTTATTTTGGCGCATATGAAAGCAAAAGCGGTTGTGCGGAAAGCAAATATAAGGTTCTTTCCGATAACGGGCTTAACCACAGTGTTGAATATTGTGGAGGAATTAAGCAAGAAATTTGTGCAAATATAATAAAAAATTATTTTAAATCCAAGAGAATCAAAAAAAGCCTTGACTAAAAACAAGATAAGTTATAAAATATAAAAGTACTATATGTACATAAAGTTACATTAGGAGAAAGATAAAATGATTACACACGGCAACACTATCGAAGTTATTGCAGGCAACTCAAACAGACCTTTGGCTGAAGCGGTTGCAAAAGAACTTGGCTTATCTTTAAGCGAAGCAGAAGTTGGCAAGTTTTCGGATGGGGAAATTAGTATAACTCTTCCTCAAACAGTTAGAGGTAGAGACGTATTTATAGTTCAATCAACCTCTATCCCCGTAAACGACAACCTTATGGAATTGCTTATTATGATTGACGCTTGTAAAAGGGCGTCTGCAGGCAGAATAACTGCAGTTATCCCTTATTTTGGTTACGCAAGGCAAGACAGAAAGGCTCGTCCTAGAGACCCGATTACGGCAAAACTAGTTGCAGATATTTTAACTAGCGCAGGCGCAGACAGAGTTCTTACTATGGACCTTCACGCAGCGCAAATTCAAGGATTTTTCGATATCCCAGTAGACCACCTTTACGGCGCGCCTATTCTTGCAAGATACTTTAAGAACAAGATGAACGAAGACTGGGTTGTCGTTTCACCTGACGTAGGTAGTGTTGGTAGAGCAAGAAACTTTGCATCAAGGGTAAACGCTTCACTTGCAATAGTAGACAAGCGTCGCCCCAAAGCAAACGCTATAGAAGTTATGAACGTTATCGGCGACGTAAAAGGCAAGTCTTGCATAATGGTTGACGATATGATAGATACCGCTGGTACTATTTGTCAAGGTGCAGAGGCTCTTGTTAAAAACGGAGCAAAAGAAGTTTATGCTTGCTGTACGCACGGCGTGTTGAGTGGACCTGCTATGGAAAGGCTTATAGCATCACCCATTAAGCAAATAGTCGTTTTAGATACTATAAATATGCCTGAACACGTTAGAAATAATCCGAAGATTAAAGTATTGTCAGTTGCAAAACTAGTTGCAAAGGCAATCAACACCATTTACTCTGATACTTCGTTGTCGGCAATTTACGAAGACTAACTTCAACAAAAATACAAATTAACTAAAGAGAAAGCCGTTTGTAAAAAACGGCTTTTTTAGTGGAGAAGAATATGAAACTTATCGTTGGACTGGGCAACCCTGATGATAAATATAAAAACACCTTTCACAATCTAGGTTTTATGGCGGTTGACGGGGCGGCGGAACTTTTAGGCGCACAATTTACTAAAGAAAAATGTCGCGCTAAAATTGCTGAACTTTCCGTTGGCGGTCAAAAGGTTATATTAGCAAAGCCACAAACTTATATGAATTTAAGCGGAGAGAGCGTTAGGGAACTCGTATCTTTTTTTAAGATACCTATGGAAGACCTTTTGGTTATTTACGACGATTTTGATTTAACCAAAGGCGCGCTTCGTATCCGAGAAAGTGGTTCGGCTGGTACGCATAACGGTATGCGCAATATTATAGCCGAACTTGGCAAAAGCAACTTTGCACGTGTAAGAATAGGTTTTAAGCCCACGGAAAACACGCCTATTCCATTGATAAATTTAGTTCTTTCAGGTATTAAAGAAGAAGATAAAGCGCTTTTTGAAAAGGCGGTGTTGTCTGCCTCAAAAGCCGTCGTAGATTTTGCAAAAGGCATTAGTCTACAAAACATAATGCAAGCGTACAATTCAAAGGGCTAATTTTAATAAAACTTAACTCTCAAGCGAGAATTTTTATATGCTGGAGCAAATTTTAAAACTTAAAGAGAAAGATAATTCGTTAAAAGAATTTATCGGTTACGTCCGCCAAGGTATACCTTCGGCGGTTTTCGGCGTTACCGACGCATTTAAAAATTTTATAGTTTCAGCGTTAGACGAAAAGGTTTTATACGTCGTAAAAGACGGGCTTACCGCTAGGGTGGCGGTTGATGCAATAGCCGAAATATCTGGCAAAACCGCCGTTTATATTCCACCTAAAGATGAAATTTTGTTGCACAGCAGGGCGTTTTCTAAAGACAACACTTACGCTCGCATAAATGCATTTGCAAACATAAGCGGTGCAGACGTTATCGTAACCACGGCGGAAACGCTTATGCAAGCCGCCCCGAAAAATATAAGAAGAATTACCCTTTGTAGGGATATGGAAAAAAGTCAAGAGCAAACGGTGGCAGAACTTATCAAAATGGGCTACACTCGTTGCGAAAATGCTGACACGCATAGCACTTTTTCGTTACGAGGGGATATTTTAGACGTATTTGCTATAAATTGTGAAAACCCCGTAAGAATAGATTTTTTTGGCGATACCGTTGAGAGCGTTAAGTTTTACGACGCAGAAACTCGTGAAAATTTAGGTTACGTAGACAGCGTTGATATTTTACAAGCGCAAGAGTTTACTTTTTCGCAAGACGATTTTAATTTGTTCAGAACTTTACTTAAAAAAGAATACGATTCGTCAAACAAATTGCAACGCTCACGGCTTAAAGATATAATTGATGATTTAACGGTTGCTATGGAAAACAGGGATGCTGACGGACTAACTGCGCTTAACGTTTTATCAATAGATTGCGCAAGCGTGTTCGACTATCTGCCCAAAGAAACGGTTGTGGTTATAGACGAGGCAAGAAGAGTTCACGAATTAGCAACGCTCAATCGCACGGAATTTACCGAAAGATTTAACTCTCTTTTCGAGGCGGGCGAAGTGTTTTCTTTCGCTCAAAAGAATTTTAAGAGTATAGAAGAATTGACGCAAATATTTAAGGGATACCGGTTGGTGGCAATGCAGGCGTTGTCCACGGCAATTCCTTTCTTTAATCCTTTAAAAATCGTCAATCCTGCAAACGGCGGGGTGGCTGATTATCAACTTGATTTTAAGGAAATTTTTACCGACATAGATAACTGGTTAAAGGGTGGTTATTCGATAACCGTTTGTACGGGCGACGTTAAACGTGCGCAAAATTTTGCATTTGAGTTGTCTAATAGGGGTATAGCATCTTCCGTTGATAACCACGGCAGTTTAAAAGGCGTAAACGTGCGCGCTCAAAAACTTTCTCGTGGGTTTATATTCCACGAAGAAAAAACTGTTGTAATAGGTAGCGGAAACCTTTTTGCGAAACCCGTTTCCGCCAGACGTATAAATAAGAAAAAAGGCTTTTTCACTGCGCCCGAAGTGGGGGATTTTTGCGTTCACGAAGTTCACGGTATAGGTAGGGTTTTGGGCAATAAAAAAATATCTACTACCGAAGGCACTAAAGATTACGTTGCGGTTGAATATTCTGGCGGAGATATACTTTACGTTCCAGTTGAGCAAATGGATATTCTTACCCGTTATCTTGGTGGTGATAAAAAACCAAGACTTTCAAAAATCGGCGGTAAGGACTTTGAGCGCATCAAAAAGAACGTTCGTGAAAGTATAAAGAAAATGAGTTTTGACTTAAAACAACTCTATCACGAGCGCGACGAGTTAAAAGGTTTTAAGTTTACCGACGATAAAGAACTTCAATCTCTCTTTGAAAATTCATTTCCCTTTGAAGACACGCCCGACCAAGCGCAAGCAAATTTAGACGTAAAAAACGATATGGTATCTGGTAGGGTTATGGATAGGCTAATTTGCGGAGACGTTGGCTTTGGAAAAACAGAAGTGGCATTAAGGGCTATATTTAGGGCAATAGCAAACGGCAAACAGGCGGTTATGCTTGCGCCAACAACTATTTTAACCGAACAGCATTATAACACGGCAATCGAACGTTTTAAGGATTTTGGCATTAAAATTGCTTGTTTAAACAGGTTTAAGACCGCCAAACAGCAAAAGCAAATAGTTCAAGACGTTAAAGAGGGAAAAATAGATTTCGTTATAGGTACGCACAGGCTTTTGAGCAAAGACGTTGAGTTTAAAGATTTAGGAATTTTAGTGCTTGACGAAGAGCAGCGGTTTGGCGTCGAGCACAAAGAAAAAATTAAACTTTTAAAAAAGAACGTAGACGCGCTCACTTTAACGGCAACGCCTATACCTAGAACTTTGCATATGTCGCTTTCAGGTATTCGCGCCATAAGCACCATAAACACGCCACCAAAAAAGCGTTTACCCGTACAAACTTACGTTACGGAAGAAACTGAAACGTTAATTAAAGATGCAATCAATCGTGAAGTAAATCGTGGTGGTCAAGCGTTTATACTCTACAATAGGGTAGAGAGCATTTTCACTTTTGCAGATAATATAAAAAGATTGTTACCAAACGTAAAAATCACGGTAGTACACGGTCAAATGGAAGAGCGTATTATGGAAAGTAACGTGATGAATTTTTACCGTGGCGAAAGCGACGTGCTAATATCTACCACTATTATAGAAAACGGCATTGATTTACCCAAAGCAAACACGCTTATCGTTATTGACGCCGATAAGTTAGGACTTTCTACGCTCTATCAGTTGAAAGGTAGGGTGGGCAGAAGTGACCGTTTAGCTTATGCGTATTTTACCTTTAAGCGTGAAAAAATTCTTTCTGAAACGGCTTTTGAAAGGCTTAACGCTATAATAGAGTTTACCGAAATGGGCAGTGGAATAAAAATTGCTATGCGCGACCTTGAAATTAGGGGTGCGGGTAATATTTTGGGCGCAGAACAGCACGGACATATGGAAAAGATAGGTTACGAACTGTATTCTAAACTTTTAAGAGAAGAAATTTCTGGTAAAGAAGAGATTATACCTGAACTCGACGTAAGAGTTTCTGCTTTTATACCCGACGGTTATATAGAGAGTGGGGTGGCTCGTATGGACGCTTATAAAGAGATTGCCGAGATAAATTCTCTAGACGCTGAAAACGAGTTCCGCTCAAGAATAGAAGATATTTACGGTTCAATCCCTAGTGAAACGGAAAATCTTATAAACATTGCGGTGGTTAAAATGCTTGCAATGAAACTGGGCGTAAAAGAAATAAACGTAAAAAAAGCAACCGTAAATTTAGTCTTTAGCGATTTTAACGCTTTTGCAGATAAAAACCTTGCCCGCGCTATGGACGAATTTTCTGATTGCGTAACGATTTCAATGGCTACAGAGCCAAGTTTAGAATTTATAAGAAACGGACAAACCAACTGCGAAATGCTATCAAAGTTGAGAGCATTTTTAACGGCTACGCTGTAGAGTTAATTTAATTTATATTAAAAATAATATAAATATCGCAAAAACCAAAAAAAACGATTGCAATTTTTTTGCGTATAGTATATAATTTACGGGTATAGCAAAAAATTTCATCTTGTAATGGGAGAATTATATATGAGAAAACCTTTTGTCGCTTTAGCGTCTTTAATTTTATCGCTAGTTTTAAGCCTTTCTTTCTTGGGTGGGTGCAATCTCGTAACCGTAGATAGTGAAAGGGATATGAATCAAATTGTTGCCACCGTTAAGATTGACGCAAGCGCAGATGCTGACGAAATTAAGAAAAAAGATATCGTAATGTCGTATATCAACTACGGCTATATGTACGAATATAATTATGGCTATTCTCGTGAAAAAGTTATAAATCTTATCTTAAATCAACTTATAACCACTAGAGTTTACGTTCAAAATGCAATCATTAAGTTTGACGCAGACGAAGATATTTATAAAGGAAATATAGTTGACGCTCAAAAGGGTAAATGGGATATGGATAGATATCTCACTGAAGAAGAGTTGATTGACGTTGAATATTTAACCGTTAAAGATATGAACGACCTTATCAAAAACTACGTTGAAAACGACGGTGAAAAGGTAAACGACACTCTTATTGAAACGGTAAGAACAGTTCCCACAAACGCGGCAAACAAAGAAAAGAAATTAAGTGACGCCGAAAAGAAAGCCTATATAAATAAAGACGTTCAAACGGGTGAAATTAAGGGTATTGATACCGATAGCACTAATGAACGTCGTGAGGCTTATAACGAAGTTGTTGAACTTTTAGAAGTAAATCAACTTTTGGGCGATTCGTTCAACGGTAAACTTGAAAACACAATTTACTATAAAGAAACCATTGAAGGCTATAAAGAAAATAAACTTTTAGAAAAATTTGAAAAGTGCATAACCGACAACGCAAGGGCTAAAATTGATTATCAAGATTTGCAAGACAAATATTTGAATAATTATGAAACACAATCTCAAATGACCTCTAAAGAGTTTGGTGAAAAACTCTCTTCTGCAACTGCTGAAGACCCCGTTTTGGTTTCAAACGCAAAAGGCTTTGGTTACGTTTATAACTTGCTTTTAGGCGCAAGCGAAGCGCAAACTAAAAAGATTAACGAAATTGAAGAAACTGATATTCAAGAACGTGCAAAAGAAAGAAAGAAAATTCTTGCAAGCACAACCGTTAAAGATTTGCGTTCTACTTGGCTTTTGAGCGGTTATGATTTTGACACCACAACAAAGTGCTTTACTGGGGACTACACTTTCACTAGCGCAAGCAACAGTTTGCCTTTCAAAGGTAGCGTAACTCATCTTAACGCAAGCGATAAAGATAACGAAGATTATAAGGCAGAGTACCGTGTAGACGCCGTTGACGAGTTTTCACTTTCTTCTTTCGTTCAAATGATGGAAGAATACGTTTATGGTGAAGAGCAAACGGGCGAAACGGTTACAGACCAGTCAGTTTATAAAAAGGTAAAATATACCGCTGGCGTAGAAGAATACGAAGAAAAGATAAACGAACTCTTGTTTGCTTTCTCAACCGATAGTGGTTCACTTAACACCTACAAAGGTTATGCAATTTCACCCGTACCAGAAGACGGCAAAGAAACTTATATGCAAGAATTTGCTGACGCAGGTAGAGAACTTATTACGTTGGGCGGTCAAAGTTATATAATGGTTGCAACCGATTACGGTTATCATATTATGTTCTTCTCTCAAGCGTTTGATAGTTATAATTACGATACTTTAGAAAAATATCTTAATTTCTTAACTGGCAAAACTTTAGATGAAGACGGTTGGAAAGCCGAATTAAAGGCGGAAGTTCTTGACAAGTGGGATGACGAAGAAAACCTTGATACCGATTCTTTCCTTTATAAACTCTATAGCGCAGTTGCAAGCACTAAAGTTGATGACCAACTTAAAAAAGTTCAAAACAAGTTGCTTAACGACCACGTTTACAGTTCTAACGGTGGGGTTACTAGATATCCCAAAACTTACCAAGACCTGTTGAACGCATAAAAATTATAGTTATTAAAGTAATTAAAAACGCAGGTTTGCAAACCTGCGTTTTAACTTGAAATTAAAGTTATGATTCTTTATTTTGATACCGAAACAACTTCACTTCGCCCGGGGCAAATATGTCAACTGTCTTACGTTATGCAAGAGGGGCTTTCGTTGCGCGCTCGTAATCTGTTTTTTACCGTCGACAGTATGGATTATTCGGCTTATGCGGTGCACGGCTTTAGTTTAGAAAAACTTTCCGTGCTTTCTAACGGTAAGCGGTTTGAAGATTATATTGATATAATAGAGCAAGATTTTGCTTGTGCTGACCTTATAGTATCGCATAACACAGCGTTTGACTTTATGTTTATGCGCGCTGAATACGAGCGTTTAGGCAAAGTTTTTGCACCTAAAAAAGAGTTTTGCTCAATGAAAAAGTTTACCCCTATCTGTAAGTTGCCAAAAAATAGGGGTGAGGGGTATAAATATCCAAAACTATCCGAACTTTGTGATTTTTTACATATCAGCAATCAAAAAATAAGTGATGCGTCGCAAAAAATTTTCGGCGCAAACGCAGGCTTTCACGACGCGCGCTTTGATACCACGGCAGTTGTGCTTGCATTAAATGCAGGTGTTAAAGAAGTTGTAGAACTAGAGGAGATTAAAAATTACTTATGATTAAACTTGAAACACATTTACACGCTATCGGTGGCAGTGTTTGCGCAGACGGTAATTCCGACTTGACTGTAAAAAAATATCTTGAGTTAGGTTACGGCGCAGTTGTGGTTACCACTCATTACTCTAGAAATTATTACGTTTCTTATCCAGGTCAAAGTCATAAAGAAAAAATAGATTATTTTTTCAAGGTGTACGACGATTTTGCTAATATAGCCAACCAAAAGGGGCTTAAAACCTTTTTTGGCGTAGAGGTTATGTGTTTGCCAACTAACACGGAATATATGCTTATAGGTTTTGATAGAGAGTTTTTATATAATAATATTCCACTCTTTTGCTATTCACAACAAGAACTTTTTGCGCTTGCTCAAAAACACGGTCTTTTTATGTATCAATCTCATCCGTTTAGAACTAACGTTACGGCGGGCGACCCTAAATTTATGCACGGCGCGGAATCTTTTAACGGTCATTATCATCATATAAACGACAACACTAACGCTAAAAAGTTTTGCGAAGAAAATAATTTAGTTGGGCTTTCGGGAACGGACTATCATCACGACGACCAACCTATAACGGCGGGCATATATATTCCCGACGGAATTGAAACGGAAAAAGAACTTGCTAAATGTTATTTTGATAAAAACTTTACTCTTATTAAAGAAGAAGAAAAATATTTAACCGCCTTAAACGTTTATCGTAATAAAGCAGTTAAAAAATAAAAAGTTTGTTATATTACTAATAAAAGGTATATTGAGATTTATGGTGGATTTTTTAACGGTTTTAATTGCGGTTGTATCGCTTATAATTATAGCAGTGCCAGGGTTTTTGATTGTAAAAACTAAACTAGTTGACAGTTCTGCGACGGGCGCGCTGTCTGCAATAGTGTTATACGTTTGTGCACCTGCGCAAGTGTTTATGGGTTTTCAAAAAACTTCTTTTAATAAAGATATCGGCATAAATATGCTAATTGTTGCAGGGCTTGCAACTTTGATACATTTACTTATGATATTGATAATGTATTTATCAATAAGGGGCAAAGAACAACAAAGAAAAAAGAGTGTAGTGCGCCTTGCTGGTGTGTTTGGAAACGCTGCCTATATGGGTTTACCGTTTTTGCAAATACTTTATCCAGGTAATGCTCAAATGGTCGTTTACGCCTCGGTTGTAATTTCTATTTTTAATATTTTAACTTGGACTTTCGGCGTATATATGATAACGGGCAATCTAAAAGACGTTTCTCTTAAAAAGGTAATATTTCACCCCGTAATAATAGCCGTTGTGTTAGGTGTGCTATCTTTTGTTTTAATTCAAAAACCTATAACTGATATTTGCGCTAACGGCACAACGGGCAAAACCGTTCTGCAAAGTTTATTAAACGGTGTAGATATGGTTGGAAATATGGTAACACCGC
Source organism: Clostridia bacterium (assembly GCA_017399035.1). Lineage (GTDB taxonomy): Bacteria > Bacillota > Clostridia > Christensenellales > Borkfalkiaceae > UBA1259. The sequence goes on from JAFQEM010000002.1 coordinate 82,253, forward strand.
TTGCTATGTTCGTAATAGGTATGCGCCTTGCCAACGTAAATCTTCAACAATTATTTTTAGACAAATGGGCGTATATATCGTCTGTGTTCAAACTTGTCGTAATGTCATTTTTAACTATATTGATAACCGTATTTTTACCTATTGACACAACGGTCAAATGCGCTATATTTTTCTTGCATTCAATGCCAAGCGCAGCAAGTTGCGCCCTGCAATCCGTAAGGTTTGGTGGTGATGGTGATTTTGCTTCCGTTGCGGTATTGCTTTCCACTTTATTGTCAATAATTACAATACCATTAACTTATCTATTATTTAGCGCGTTATTGTAACTAAAAAAATAAACCGTGTGCAAAATTTGCACACGGTTTTCATTATTATAAACTTATCTTTTACCGTATCTATCAATGTCAATGCGTTTAGAACGACTTTTATATTGTTTTTTAAGCATTTTAGCAGGAACTAAACAAATAACAAAGAAAACAGAAAATAGCACCCACAAAACCCCTAAAGCAATATACCAAAAAAGATTTAGCAAGCAGTAAAGACAAAATAGCATAACTCCGCCAAAACCTTTGCATTCGTGTCCAATCCCAAATCTCCATTTGCTTAAATTTACCATTTTTTGAAATAAAGTAAGTTTTTCAGCCATAACAAACTCCTTAAAACAAGTTAATTTTATTAAAATATATCACAGGTTTAACTTTTTGTCAACGGCAAATTAAAAAAAGAAAAAAGTTGGTTATTTTTATTGAAAATTTTAAAAATTAAGTTTTATTTATTGATAGTTAATAATTAAAAATTGAATATATTTTATTTAATTAACAACTGCAAAAACTATTTATGCGTTTTAACTTTCCACTTTCTAAAAATTTAAAAATTAGCCATTTTCACAAAAAAAGGCACCCCACGCAAAAGGTGAGATGCTTTTTTTGGCAGGGGTAGCTGGATTCGAACCAACGAAGTGACGGAGTCAGAGTCCGTTGCCTTACCGCTTGGCGATACCCCTATGCAATTTACCTATGTATTTTATCAAATGATTTAAGTTTTTACAAGCATTTTAAGCCATTTTCTAATTTTTATTTATAAAATTTAACTACAAGATAAAATTCAACCACAAATTATTTGCAATATAAAGAAAGTGTTGTAATCAAAACAATTACAAAATTTACTAATTAGGATGGTTATACCAAAAGATTGTAAAACTTATAACAATTCGTAAAGTTTGTTTACTTAGCAAGCACTCTATTAGAGTCGTACTAGTTTGTGTTAAAATAGCAAACTTGCCTTCTACTACGAGCTGCAAATAAAAACAATCGCCTTTCGTTATTTATTTTCTGTAATTTCGCCCGTTTAACGTGAGCGCATTTTACTATCTTTTTGGGGTTGTTCCGAACATTTTAAGGTATGCTTTATAAAAAGACGAATAGTTAGAATATCCACACATTTCATAAACTTCAGTTGGCGTATAGTTTTCTAAAAGTAATTTTCTTGCATATATCAAGCGTTTTTGCACTATATACGAGTGTATTGATATGCCCATTTCATTTTTGAACGAGTGTGATAACAATGATGCCGAAAAGTTCAATTTTTTACTAATAGTTTGTACGGATAAATTATTTGATAAGTTATTTTCAATATACTTTATGCAATTAGCGACAATAGGTTTTGTTTTTTTGGTATAACAAAAGTCGTTTGTTGATTTAGAAAATTCAGATAAAATCGTCAACAATCCGCCGTATAAAAAAAGACCGTCGGTGCTATTCTGCTCTTCTTTATTTAATAAATCGCATGATTTTTTTAGTAATGATAAAATTAGTTCGTTGGGATTTGTTAAAATATTTATATTCTCAAAAAAATCTTTAGGTAGTAAAGAAAGGTATTCTTGGTCGGGTATGGAAATTTTTAATCTTTCAAATTCTTGAATGTTTTCAAGAATAAAAACGTGAAACTTCCCTTTAGGAATAAAGACAAGCGAATTGTTTGAAAGTTTTTCCGTAAATTTTTCGGTTTTTATGGTTGCGCCACCGCCCAAATAGAATAAAAGTTCGTGATAGTCGTGCATTTCACGCTCTTGAATATCAGCGCCTTTGACGTGAGTAAATTTGATATTGTTAAAAAATAAAGTTGCCATATAAATATTATATCATAATTTTGCAAGTTTTTCAATGTTTTTAGCCAAAAAGGATATTTACATTTCAAAATATATATGCTAATATATATTTAGTATAAAAAGGAGCAATTATGAATACGAATAACGGTTTATTATTTGAAAAGGATTTTCAACAAAGTTTAAAAGAAAAGTTTTGTTATGCAGATGCTGACCCTGAACACGGTGAAAGACTATTTTTTGATAATTCAGGCGGTTCTTTAAGGCTTAAAGCGTGCGTAGAGAAAAAAGCGGAATTAGAGGCATTCCCCGATTGCCCAGAGCGAATTCACGCCCGTTCAGTTTATCTTAAAGGGCTTGTTGAAAAAGGAACTAAAGAGATATTAGAGATAATTTTTGGTGCAAAAAGCGGAGCGTTAATTACAGAACTTACTGCGTCGCAAACAATGTTCCAAATGGTTGGTATGATAATGGAAAACGTAGGTGGCACCAACGCCGTCGTTTCTTCAATAGAGCATCCGTCTGCGTTTGACGCTATTGAATATTACTGCAACAAAACAGGCAAAGAGATGCGCGTTGTCCCCGCAAACCAAAAGACGGGCGGTATTGACGTTGACGAAGTTATTAAACGCATTGATAAAAACACTACTCTTTTAAGCATAATGTCTGCATCAAACATTTCGGGCAATATTATGGATATTAAAGAAATTGTTAAACGCGCAAGGGAAATTAAACCCGATTTATATATAATTAGCGATATGGTTCAACACGCACCGCATTGCGGTATTGACGTTGAAGATTTAGGTCTTGACGGTGCGAATATTGCGCCTTACAAATTTTTTGGTGTGCGCGGTTGTGGCTTTGCTTACGTTTCTGATAGAGTGATAAAATTCCCTCACCATAAATTACTAGCAAAACCGCAAGAAACTTTTGAATTAGGCACAAGCGCGCCTGCGAATTTTGCTAGTATGATGGAAATTATCAACTACGTATGTGAAATTGGCGAACATTTTATTGGAAAGAAGTCAAGAAAAGAAACTTATGACGAGGGTATGCGTCGCATACATTTACAAGAACGCGCACTACTTTATAGAATGCTAGAAGGTACGCCCGAAGTTAAAGGTTTAAGATATATTGACGGTGTAACGGTACACGTTGACACAGACGATTTAACACAAAGAGATTTAATAGTTGCAATGAGTATTGACGGTGTTGACCTAACTGAAACGGTTGCGGAATATCAACGCCGTGGAGTAACCGTTTATGAGCGAGTAAACACAAGTATATATTCAAAACGCATTGTTGAGGCAATAGGAATAAATGGCGCAATAAGAGTTTCGCCTCTACATTGCCACGGCACAGACGACATTGATAAATTTTTAAAAATTACTGCACAAATGGCAGAAAAGTATAGGAGTTAAATATGAAACAATCAGAAATATTAAATTATTCCGTGCAAATCAACGACGGTTTAACACAAACCAGCGCTGACGGTGCTGGGTTAGTTTTTGATTCAAAATACGGCATAATGTTTTGCGCTTATATGCCTGGAAAACAAGGAAATTATGGTGAATCACGCGGTAGGATAAGTCTATCATATTTCCCCGCGTCGCAACCAACTAATATAAAATTTGTAGAAGTTGACACTAGAAAAGACGTTTATTGCCAAAATATATTTGGTTTAGGCGACGGAAAGGTTAGAATTATTTACGAATTAGACAGCCGTGCAGAAGGCGACCACCAAACCGTATATAAAGATTTTGATTTTTTGACTGAAACGCTTTCTGACGCAAAGACAATGATGCTAAAAAAAGATGACGGTTCATTAGTTCCGCTTTGCACTAGTGAACAGTTTAAGTATCTTGAAGAGCATGGCTTTAATAATCATACTTTTTTAAAAACCGAACAAATTTCTTTCGGCAGTCATACTATTTTCCGCGGTAAAGACGGCTTTGTTTACGGCGCAATAACAAGTTATCTTGCAGAACCTATTTTATATCGCTCTAAAGACAATCTTGCAACGCTAGAATTTTTTGCAATTTGCCCCTATTCTGCACAATATGAAATGGATTATAAATTCTTAAACGGCAAAATTTACGGGGTATTTAGAACCCCACCCGAAAAGGATTCTATATTCTATACCACTTCTGATGATTTGGGAAAAACGTGGAGTGAACCACAACTTATTAAAGATAGCGTTTCTTGTAGACCACGTTTAATCAATTATGGCGAACATATTTTAGTTTGCGCTAATCATTATAACAACGATACCGGTAATCGCCCCGAAATACAACAGGCTAGAACAAGTTTAAGGTTTTATTTTGCTGAAAATAAAGCACCTTGTGAAGAAAATATGGTTTTAGAACTATATAGTAAATGCGGTATGGTAAACGTTTGCGTTCAAGACGTTTTAGGCGACGTTTATATCGCTTACAGCACGTCAGAACTTGCGCTTGAATATCAAAACTGTAACCCAAAAGTGCGTGGAAAAGACGCAATAAGATACGTTAAACTAGGCGATTTAACTGAATTAAATCAATAAAAAAGGCTATGAAATTAAGTTTAGAACAAATTAAAAAAATTTCTTGCGGTTTAGTAAATATTGAAGAGAAAAACGGTTGTTTTAGATTAAACAGATTTACTGATGAACAATTAAAGTTGTACAAAGAATATAAAGGTGGTTATTTTTTCAATAGAGCGCTATGTTCTTCTGGTATTAGACTTGCGTTTAATACTGATAGTACAAGTTTGTTTATTACAGGAATTACCTCTTACGGAACTTCACGCACCTATTACGCTTTTGACGTGTTTGTAAACGATAAATTGATAGGTTGCATTGATAATTTTTTGCAAGAATTTAGCGATAATTATATCGAACAAAACTTAAAGTTAGGTGAGTTTGAAAAAAGGTTTAATCTCGGCGAAGGAACAAAAAAGGTTGAAATATATTTACCCTTTTCAGTTATAGTAGACTTTGAGGAAATTTCATTAGACGACGGAGCGTTTTTTGAACCCATAAATAGAAAACATAAGGGCTTGCTTTTTGGCGACTCAATAACGCAGGGTTATGATAACGCACACGTTTCAAACCATTATTCCGTTGCCGTATCACGGTTATTAGATGTTGATTTTGTTAACAAGGCTATCGGCGGGGAAATATTCAACCCCACACTTGCAAACCTTAAAGATGATTTTAAGCCTGATTACGTAGTGGTGGCTTACGGCACTAACGATTGGGGAACAGGTTTGACCTTTGATGAGTTTTTTAAAAACTGCAAGGAATTTTATTGTAATTTGAGTAAGAATTATCCTGATTCTAAAATACTTGCATTTGCGCCTATCTGGCGAAAGGAAAGCGTTGTTGAAAACTGGGCGTTTGATTTTAAGTTGGTTGGGCAAACAATTTGCAACGTAGCAAATACACTTAAAAACGTTACTTTCATTGATTGCTATGATTTTATTCCTCACGAAGAAAAATATTTTGTTGATTCAAGATTGCACCCAAACGACCTTGGATTTAAACATTATGCTAAAAATTTGAGCAGTACAATCAAAGATTTGTTAAATTTATAATTTTTATAAAACAAGTTGTTTTGTTATTTAAAAACTGCATAAAAGAGATTACCATATTATCTAAAAAGTTTAAATTAAATAAAACATATTAAAAAGAGTTCGTCATTCTGCCGAACTCTTTTTCAATTTTAAATACGTTTGTTACTTTAATTTGGTTGTTTTTGATTTTTAATAGATTTTCTATATGCAATAGGTGTTTTACCCGTATAACTTTTGAAAACACGGTTAAAATGACTTAAACTATCGTAATTAAGTTTACAACATATGTCAAGTGGTGAATCGTCGGTATATTGCAATAGATTGCAAGCGTAATTCATTTTTTGTTTTGTTATATAAACTATTAGCGATTGATTAAGATACTTTTTAAAATAAATGTTAAGCATTGATTGAGAATATGCTGAAAGTGGATAAATATCTTTTAGTTGCATAGTGAAAATTTCTGGTTCATTCAATCTTTTTAAGAAAGTGGTTAGCCAAGTGGGCGTATCTTGTTTGGTGTTAAAAATTTTAGACGGTTCAATATTTTCAATAAAAAAACTTATCAATTCTATAATAATAGTTTTAATTAAAATGGAAATACTTTTTGAATTAGGCGGGCATTGATTGATGCGGTCAACCAAGTTATAAATATTTGAACGATTCTTTTTAGGTAAAGTTAAAATAGGTAGTTCTTGCGAATCAAGTTTTTCAATAATATCTTCGTGATAAATTGCAGAAGTGATTTCTTTTAAGGTGTCTGGCGCTATTGAAAATACTATATGTTTGGTGGGCTGATTGTCTATAGGTAAGAGTTGATGATATTCATTAGGCTTAATTAAAAAAATCATTCCTTTGCTAATAACGGCGTTATTAGAGTTGTGAACGTGTTTTAATTTTCCGTTTGTAATTAGCGTAAATTCATAAAAATCGTGTTCGTGATAAGTGGTAAAATTGCTATATGACCAGTGGAAATCAACGCCAAATTCTGGTTGGGCAAAACTTACTCTATGACTTTTATGCTCAATTCCAAGCATTTTTTTGTTTTTTTCCATAAAATACCCCTAATCGTTTTTATTTGCAATATTATCATAACAAATGATTATAAAATTGTCAATAAAATTCGTTTATTGGTAAAAATCACATTTTTTTAATTAAAATAGGCAAGACTTTGATTGTGTTTATGTTGTAATATATATGTATATAAAGTTTCACGCGGAGGGTAAAGTATGAAAAAACTATTAAAAATGTTGCTAATTTTAATACGAACTACATATTTATCCGTTAGGACCACACGGTTTATCAAACGGTAGCGTTGAAGTAAATTCTTTTGCTCACGGCATACCCAAGGTTAGTGGCTGGTTAAAAGATTGTGCGGATTTTTTCCGTATGTACGTACAAGAAAAGTTTTAAATTATTACAAAATAAAGGCAGAATTTTAATGAGAGATAAAAGATTAAACGTAAATATATTTCAAGGAACTCGTGGCAGTGTAAAGCCAAAAGACGGCAGTCTATTTTCAAAATGGAATTTATTAAAAGGTAAAGCAGGCAATACTTCGCCATCTGCTTGTTTGCCATTTGGTAACGTATCTTGTTCGCCGTATAGTGGCGGATATTCTTCAGGATATGGCTGTTTTAAGAGAAATGGCGGTGAAGAACCAGAAAGATTTTTTGACGGCAACAAACTTATAGGCTTTTCACACTTTACTCATAGCGGAAGCGGTGCCTTTGGTTTCTATTATAATTATTTGCTAACCGTGCCGTTTAAGGGTGCGTTAGACGATATACATAGTTTAAAGTCTATTGATAATGAAAAGGCTACACCAGGATATTATTCTTGTAAAATGATTAAGGATAATATTTTAAGTGAAGTAACCGTGTCAGATAAAGTTGCTATTCATAAATATAATTCTCTTGACGGAAAACCATTTAAGATAGCCGTTGACGTTTCAAACGACGGCTTAAAACAACCTTGGGATGAAAAGGTTTTTGATTATTCACAAGAAAGCGTAATGCGTATTATTGACGGAAACGTTTCAGGCTACGTTGTTATGCAAGGGGTTAAATTATATTTTTATATTAAAGCCACTAAAAGCGCATCTCTTTGGGTTGATAAAAAGATAGTTTTAGATAATGAAATAAAGTTAAATAAATCACAAAGCACTTTTGGTTGCTTATTTAATATAGATAATGAAGTTGCTATAGTTAAAATAGGTTTTTCACTTGTAAGTGAAGATAACGCAAAGACGGCGGTATTAAATTCACCAACTTTTGACAATGCAAAAGAAAATGCGCAAAAAAAATGGAAAAATAGGCTTTTAACTATTGAATTAGAAGGGGTTTCTGAAGAAGATAGAGAAATTTTCTATTCAAATTATTATCATTCTATGATAAAACCTTGCGGTTGGAAAAATGAAAGTTTTTTATGGAATGAAAATGATACTTTTTATTTGGATTTTGCAACTTTTTGGGATATTTATAAAACGCAAATGCCATTAGTTTTTACTTTGCACGGTGACGTGGGTAAGGGTATTGTTAAAACTTTACTTCGTTATGGTAAAGAGAAAAATAAATTGTTTAACGCATTGATGCTGTCAAAGAATATGAGTATAGAATCTACGCAGGCTTGTTGTTTGGGGGGTTATATTTTATATGATGCATACGTTCGTGGTTTAGTTGGTATTGAAGACTTTGACGATATGTTAGCGGTTGTGAAAATGGAAATTAGTCAATATGCTCAAGAAATTAAAGACGGAACGTTTGAAAAAACCACAAAACTTTTAGATTGTGCGTTAATAGCCCAAGCGTTTGCTTGCATTGCAAAAGAGGCGGACAAGATAGAATATTATAAATATTTTTCAGAAATTGCAAAATATTGGGTAAATGCTTTTGATACCGATGGATTATTAAAAAATGAATATCCCTATTATGAGGGTAATAGGTGGAATTATTCTTTTCGTTTTGTAAATGACGTAGAAAAACGAATTGCTTTAAGTGGTGGTAAAGAAAAATTATTAGAGCAATTAGATGCATTTTTTGCTTTTAACGATAAGAACACTTTTGAAGACCGTTTTGAAGGATTTAACAACGAAACGGATATGGAAACACCTTATTTTTATCATTACGTAGCAAGGTATGATAGACTTGCAACAATAATTAAAGAATGTTTGCAAAACTGTTTTAAATCTGGGCGTGATGGTTTGCCAGGTAACAATGATAGCGGTGGTTTATCGGCTTGTTATATGTGGAATTTTTTGGGGTTATTCCCTATTAGCGGACAAGATAGTATGTTTTTAGGCGTTCCAAAAGCAAAAAAAGCAATTCTTCACTTGACAAATGGTAAAGATTTAATAATAATATCAAATATAACAAATGGATTAGTGAATAAAGTTTTGTTCAACGGGCAAGTTGTAAATGATTATAAAATATCGGTTAATAGTTTGTTTAACGGTGGTGAACTAATATTTAGTTAGCATTAAAAATTTTTAAGTAAATTGTAAAAGGTTAAAAATTGTTATGTGGAACGGAAAAAATAAAGCGATAACTTTTAGTTTTGACGACGGCGTTCAGCAAGATAAAAAATGTGTTGAAATACTCAATAAATACGGTTTAAAAGCAACCTTTAATCTAAATTCTGCTAAATTTGGATTAAAATTCCCTTACACAATGCCAAATGATGGAAGAATTATAGAAAGAACTATAATAAATCCTGATGAAGTTGCACCTTTATATAAGGGGCACGAACTTGGCGTACATACTTTAACTCACGCAAATCTTTTAGAATTACCAGATTCTTGTGTAGTTTGGCAGGTAGAAGAAGATAGAAAAACGTTAGAGCGTTTAGGTGGAAAGCCCGTTAGCGTTATGGCTTATCCTTGTGGATATGTAAACGACCACGTTGTTGAAGTGCTTAAAAATAAAACGCAAATTAAAATGGCAAGAACGGTGGTTTCAACTTATAATTTTGATTTGCAAAAAGATTTGTTAAATTTTAATCCAACTATTCATATGAAAGAATATGACAAAATGGTTGACC
>JAFQEM010000020.1 GCA_017399035.1 Clostridia bacterium
ACGTTAGCGGTGAGGTCCCACCTGTTCTCATACCGAACACAGAAGTTAAGCTCACTAGCGCCGAAAATACTTTGCTGGCGACGGCACGGGAAGATAGGTTGTTGCTGCATCCATTAAAAGAGAGAACTGCTCAAACGAGTGGTTCTTTTTTTGTTTTGTAACACAATACGTTATCTTCCCGGCGACCGCTTTCGCTATCGCACGGAAAGAAGTCGCAGTTTATAACTTTTCAATTTAAAGTAACAACCCTTTTTGCAGGTTGTTATTAACAATTTATAACCAGTTGCGACATATTGCTATCGCAAATGAATGGTTGTTGCTGCATCCAAAAAGATAGCATCCATTAAATTGATGGGTGCTTTTCTTTTTGTTTTTTAATAATAATCTAGTATACTGATTTCGGAAATAAATTATTTTACTATAAAATTCAACCCCACCTAACTATTGTCTGGCGGGGTTATTAAAACTTATAAATTAAAAATCAATTTAATCCTAAAATGTAGTTTGCATCCAAATCAAGTTCCTTGCAAAGTTTAGCAAACGTATCAAGTTTAGGAAGTTTTTTTGTTGTTTTATATTGAGTAATCATTTCAGGCGAAACACCGATTTTTTTTGCAATTTCTATTGTTGTAAGTCCGCAATTTTTTATTTCCTCAGCAAGTCTAAATTTAATAACGTTATTCATTATACCCTCTAAAATCATTTCTTAATATTTTATAACCAACAGTTAGAAAATGCTTGACAACTAACCGATAGTTAGTATATATTTATATTATGAACTGTGCTTGGTACAAAAGGAGGAATATATGAAAAAATTCACATTGGTATTTGTTTTGTTTGCAATGATTTTTTTCGGAGGGCGTTTTTTTTTGCAAGATGACTCTGACCTATGGACAAATGATGAGTCAAAGATATCAATGCCTTATAATAATGATTATTATCGAGATATGCCACTAGCCGATGCAATTTCTCAACTTGAAACATTAGGATTTATGAATATTGAAATAATAGCAAATGGAGTCGATTCTTTTTTTCCAGAGTTTTATGATGAAGATATTGTGTCTTCGATATATTATGGAAAAAGTCTATCTAGTTGGCGTGCTGGAGATAAGATTAGTGCAACTAAACTTATGAAAATATATTATTATCCAAAATCACATGTTAGTACAAAAGAAGAGAACTCTCTTTTATTACAAATGCACAAAGAGTCATTATCTCATTATAGGTTGGGGGAAATTTGTTGCGATTGGGATGGCTGGTATATTCAAATTGAGGGGTTTGTTGAAAAGAAGTTAAATCAGAATTTAATTTGGTTTTTATGCGACAATAACAAAGAAGATAATATTAGTGGTTCTAGAATTACAGTTGATATTGGTTACTACAATAGCCATGTTAAGGAAGGTCAATATTTAAAAATGATTTGTGAAGTAGATGATACAATTGCAAGTATTGCCAATAATGGCGGGTTTGATGTCGATTTGATAAAATTCGTAGATTAAATTTTTAAAATTTTTTATTCATTATCTCTAAAACAAAAAAGAACTGTTCAAACGAGCAGTTCTTTTTTACTTGATAAAAATTAATATTTATTATATAATAAACCTGATAGGAGTTTTTATGAAAGAATATAACGGCAAATTTTGTTTATCTTTAAGTAATTCTTTTAATTTAAGCGAAATAGAACAGTTGGAGAAATTTCACAGCCATAAAATCGACGGTTTTTTTGCATTATACCAGAATTATGAGCAGGTTACAAGGCTGAAAGATTTTGCGAACAAGAAAGGAATATATTTTCAGTCAATACACGCAAAACACCATCCTATGCGCGAAATTTGGTTTGCCAACGAAAAATCTGATGCCGTATCTAATATAATTGCCGATTTAAGGGATAGCATAATTTCAGCAAAGAAAGTGGGGGTAGATAGGGTAGTTATGCACGTTTATACGGGGTTTTATAAAGAAGACCCGACTGTGCTGGGATTAAAAAGAATAGGCGACGTTTTAGAAACCGCACAAAAGCACGGTGTAAAACTATGTTTTGAAAATTTAGAGGGTGAACAGTTTTTAGACGCTGTTTTAACAGAATATCATAATTGTGAGTATGCAAAAATGTGTTATGATTGTGGTCATGAAAACTGTTACGCTACGCACAAGGTTGTTGATAAGTTTAAAGATAAAATTTCGGCATTACATATTAACGACAACCTGGGGATAAGAAGTAAAGATAAAATTCTTTCGGGTAGCGACGATATGCATCTTTTACCCTTTGATGGAAACGTTGATTTTAGCAGAGTAATAAACATTATTAAATATGCAAAACTAGAAAACGAATTAACTTTTGAATTAAAATTTTGCAAAGATGAAATTGCGAATAAGTATAGGCAAATGAATTTTGATAATTATTTATCATTAGCCAAAGAAAGAATGACAGAAGTTGCAAACTTGCTATAAGTTAAAGGAGTTTTTATGAGGGAATATAACGGCAAAAAATATATAGAAAAAGATAAACACGATATAAATGAACTTGTTGAAATTGTTGATATTTTGCGTTCCCCAAGCGGGTGCGAGTGGGATAGGGCGCAAGACTTTAATTCAATGAAAAAGTGTCTTGTAGATGAAACTAACGAGGTTTTGCAGGCGATTGACAATAAAGATTATAATAACCTTTGCGAAGAATTAGGCGACGTGTTGTTGCAAGTTGTTATGAACAGCCAAATTGCAAGCGAGCAAGGGCAGTTTAGTTTTAAAGACGTTGTTCAAGTTATATGCGAAAAACTTATTCGTAGACACCCTCACGTTTTTGGCGACGAAGAAAGGCCTACAACGCCCGAAGAAAGCCTAAAACTTTGGAGAAAGGTTAAAGAGATAGAAAAGGCAAACAAAAATACAAACAAATAAAAAAAGAAAAGGATGAATATGATGAAAAACGGCGAAAAGTGGTTAGATGTTGACGGAAAACCTATAGAGGCGCACGGTGGTTGCAGGCTTAATTACGGTGGAAAAATTTACTGGTATGGGGAAGACCGCACTGGCGATAATTACGTTTCTTGTTACGAAAAAACTGCAAAAGGGTGGAAATTTTTAAACAATGTGCTTACGGTTAATTCCCCAAAACAGCCGACAAGGGTAAAAAGTGATTTGAGTTTAATTACGGAAGTAGCCTCTGGGGAAAAGGTTCACGCTATAATTGAACGCCCAAAGGTTTTATATTGTGAAAAAACGGGTAAATTTGTAATGTGGATGCATTATGAAAACGGTGTTGACAGAAAGTGCGCGCGTTGTGCGGTTGCAACTTGCGACACACCTTACGGCGATTTTGTGTATCACGGAAGTTTTAACCCTTACGGCAATGATTCAAGAGATTGCACGCTATTTAAAGACGGCGAAAAGGTTTATTTTTTCAGTTCTTCACGCTCAAATTTAGATATGCACGTATATCTTTTGGCAGACGATTATCTAAACGTAAACAAGTTTATAGGCGCATTATTTTCTAACGAATTGCGTGAAGCGCCTGCGATAATTAAGAAGAACGGAAAATATTTGATTGTAACTTCATATTGCACGGGGTGGAAACCTAATCAAAGCACGTTCAGCGTTTCAGATAGTATAGACGGTGTTTTTTCAGTAAATCAAAATTTGGGCGACGAAAATACGTATTTTAGTCAATCTGCATTTTTATATGAGAACGAGCAGGGCGATATAGTTTATTTTGGCGACAGATGGGGCGGAAACGACTTTAACAAAACGGGTGTGTTTGATTATGCAAAATCAGGTTATTGCGCTTATAAGATAGAATTTGACGGCAAAACGGCAACGCTTATTCGGTCAGAAGATGCGTTTAACGAGTAAAAATAAATAACCATTGTTAATAAATAAAAGCGGACTTAAAATAGTCCGCTTTTAACTTTTAAAAGTCTTTCAATCCTAAAAGATAATCTACCGAAACGTTAAAAAATATAGCCATATTTGCTAAAACGGCAAGTGGCGGTTCTCGTTGTGATTTTTCATAGTGTAAATAAGTTACGCTATTGAGTTCTAGTTTTTCCGCCAACTGTTTTTGAGTTAAACCAAGTTCTTCTCTTAATTCTTTTAATCGCTTACCTAAAATAATTTTCATATGCCCGCTCCTATACTTGACATATTACCATTTTGGTAGTATAATATACCCACAACTACCAAAATGGTAGTTAAAAGGAGAGGTATTTATGAAAAAGCAATTTAAAAAAATTCTATTGTCAATAATGACAGTAGCAACGTGCTTATGCACGTTAGTAGGTAGTACGCTAGCATTGTTTACCAGTGAATCAAAAGTAAACATAGCAGTTACTTCGGGTACGGTTAAAATTGACGCCGTTGTTAAGTCGCTAACGACTTATTCTATGGATTATGAAACCCCTTACGATTCGATTGAAGTCGCAGGCGATGCTATGTTTGAAAACGGTGGAAAAGCAACTTGGTCGGCAGACGGAAATTCTATCGTATTAAACAATATTACACCGGGCGACAAGGCGGAACTTATTTTGTCGGTTGAAAATAAAAGCGACGTTGATATTCTTTTTAAGGCAGTGCTTTATAAAGAAGAAATTGCGCAGGGTGAAAAAGATTTATTTGATGCGCTAGAAGTTAGTTATTATTCTTGCAATCCATTAGATACCGTGGGGCAAGAAAACTGGGAAATGATAGGTGCGTCACTGTGGGGGGATATTTATAATCTTAACTCAAACTGGAAAAAGTTATCTGCGCCAAGTTCGGCAAGCGAAAGAGTTTTAAATAAAATAAAAATAGAAATTCTTTTACCCGAATACGTTAAAGACGACTATCAAAATACAAAAGCAAATTTATTATATAAAGTTGAGGCATTACAAGGCAATGCGCCTATTCCTGCTGATGAAGTAAAACAAACGGAAGAAGGTTTGTTAATATCTGGAAACGGCACGTTGACGGCTATAACCGAAGAACAAAAAGCAACCCTAACCGAAGTTGTTGTTCCCGAAGGTGTAACCGCAATATCTTCATCAGCGTTTAGAGGTTGCCAAAATCTAAAAACCGTTGAACTTCCAGCGAGTGTTGACACAATAAGCAACAATGCTTTTAACGGAACGCCCGTTGAAGAAGTTGATTTGAGCAAAACGGAAATAACAGAGATAACTAATCAAGTGTTTGTTAATTGTAAATCACTAACGAGTGTAGAACTTCCTGAAACTTTAACGACGATAGGAAACGACGCATTTAATTCTTGTACGTCATTGACGAGTATTGATTTACCTGACAGCCTTGAAACTTTAGGCAAAAATGTATTTTATAATAGTGGTTTAACGGAAATAAAAATCCCATCTAACGTATCAAATATTTCGGATAGTGCGTTTTCTTCTTGCGCAAACTTGACAAAAATAGAATTTGAAGACGAAAATGCAACGGTAAAAATAGGCGGATATTTTGGTGGTTTTTCGCAAGTAAAAGAAATAGTTTTGCCTAAAAACACAACGATAAGCGAGCACACTTTCCGCAATAACTCTAATCTAGAAAGAGTTGTTTTCAAGGGTGAGATGAACCAAATTCCCGACTTTGCTTTTTCGGGTTGTAAAGCGCTTAAAAGTATAGTTTTTGAACAGAACACGCAAATGCCTAATATTTTGCAAAACAAAACACTTTCGCAATACGGAACTAACGCATTTTTATCTGCACCTAGTGAAATAACCATAGTTATGCCAAACTATGTTGGTAACGAAGGGGATACGCAAGTTGTTGGTTATACGGCAAATATTTCAGGAACTGTATATGAAAGATACACCACGCTTAAAATCACGAAAGTAAAATAAACGTAAAACACCAAAGCGGTAAACGAAAATTCGTTTACCGCTTTTTCTTGCAATAAAAAATGCATTTTTAATGAATTTAACACAATGGAATATAAAAAACAGCAACGGTTGTAGAAAATAAAGACAATTTAACAACAGAGAAATTATTTTTTTATAAAAAAGTTAGTTTTTTAAGCAAAATTAGAGTGTTTTTTGCATATTTTGTATGAAGAGAAAAATTGTTAAAAATTGTTAAAAAGCGTATTTTTGTTTAATTTGCTTGCATTATTCGACACATTGTGCTATTATATGAGAACCAAATAAAAATATTATTTTTAAGGAGAAAGTTTATGAACATGATGGCTATGAGCATTCTCGCATCAACGTTGGGGTGCTTAATCTGGGGCGCAATCCTCGGAATGATAAGAGGTCGCAATCGTTCGATTTTAAGGTTAATTATTATCGTTGCTAGTGCACTGCTTTCACTTGCAATGCGCAACACTTTGGTAGACGTGATAATGGGGCTTGAAATTGAAGGCGAAACCATAATGGAAAGTCTAACAGCAGAAATGAGTGGTTCTGAAGCAACTGCAGAATTTATGACTTCATTATTCTCAATTCTTTTTGGGTTGGTTTCTTACATTGCAATCTTTGGTATTTTGCAATTTGTAACGTGGATTATCATTTTCCCCATTTGTAAAATTTTCGTTAAGAAAGACAAAGATAAAAAGAAAGTTGGCGCAGGCGCGCTTATAGGTCTTGCACAAGGTTTTATTATCGCATTTGCAACCTGCACGCCTTTAGTAGGTATGCTTACGCAAGTTGAAAGACTTATGCCTCTTATCGAAGAGTTAAACGGCGGACCGTCAAGTGAAGAAGGCGCAGGCTTTGATATTTCTGCAGACGACGCAATTTCAACCTTTGATGCAAACGGAAACGAATTTGTGCTTATGGAAGAAGAATATGGTCCTGAACAAGGTGCAGGTGTCGCTATGGATTCTCCCGAGGCTATGTTTAAGGGTTTTTCAAACTCTGGCGTTGCTAAATTCTATACCGCAATCGGTGGT
This sequence comes from Clostridia bacterium, assembly GCA_017399035.1. Lineage (GTDB taxonomy): Bacteria > Bacillota > Clostridia > Christensenellales > Borkfalkiaceae > UBA1259. The sequence goes on from JAFQEM010000020.1 coordinate 6,866, forward strand.
TGGTACTACGATATGATAGGTACGGTTAAGGTTGAAGGCGTTAGTGTCAGCCTTGACGATTATATTGATATCATTGACGTTTTAGTTATATTTTCAAACGAAGTGTTTGTTGATAATAGTCCTTTGCAAGCAGATATTGAAAAATTGCCAACTGCTGGCGATATGGTTGCACAAGCAGAAATAATGAGCAATATCGGCGAAACGCTTTTAGCCGTTGGCGATAAGGTTGACGGTCTTGACGGTGGCGGAAGATATCTTATGGGTACGTTCGTTGAAATGATTAAAGAAATGGCAACCGCAAGCGGTCCCGTTTACGAAGGCGGAGATTATGATGACGACGACGGCGACGGCATTGTTAACATTGAAGACGAAGATGCAAACGGAAACGACATACCCGACGTTGAAGAAAAAGAACCGCTTGACCCTGAAATGGAAAAACTTGTTAACACTATCAGCGTTGACACTTTCAATTTCACTGATGCAGGCATGGCGTTTATATCAATGTCAGAATACCTTTTGAAAGTAAGTGAAAGTCTTGAGGGTATGCGTCTTAACGAAGAAGACGTTGCAAACATTGTTGACGCAATCAACGGCAACCTTCTCATTAAAGAAATGATTGGCAACACCCAAATTATCAAGATTGACGCTAGAGAGGCAGATATGTTCTATCAATATATTGCTGAAAACGTTGACGAAGAAGACAGAGCAACTTTCTGGAATATGTTCGGCGTTAATTAAGCAATATGATAAAAATAATGTTCGTTTGCCACGGCAATATTTGCCGTTCGCCTATGGCAGAGTTTTTGCTTAAAGACTTGGTTGAAAAAAAGGGCGACAGCGCAAACTTTCTTATAAAATCTTCTGCAACTAGCAGTGAAGAACTTGGTAACCCCGTGCATAACGGAACCAGAGGCGTGCTTGATAGGCTAAATATATCTTGTGCGGGCAAACGCGCGGTAAAACTTTCGGCAAAAGATTACGATAGTTACGATTATTTTATCGGAATGGACGGCGCAAACGTAAGCAATATGAAAAGGCTTTTTGGTGGCGACGCTAAAGGTAAAGTTTCTATGCTATTAGATTATGCCGGTGAAAGTAGAGACGTTGCCGACCCTTGGTGGACGGGAGATTTTGAACAAACTTATCTTGACGTTAAAAAGGGTGTTGAAAGTTTATACGAACAATTAAAAAAAGTGGCAAATAAAAAATAAAATTATTTTTATTTAACTTGTAAAAAATATTGACAAAATATTTTTATGGTGTTATATTTAAAGCGACTTAAGGCTCTATCAAATAAAGATAGAGCCTTAAATTTTTCTTGGATAAAGAAGGTAATGAATAATATGGATAATAACGCAAAAAAGCAAAAAGCGGATTTTATACCCGATTACGACCATCTTTTTACGGAAACTCAAGGAAAAAACGGCAAAAAGAAACGCAACTTTTTTGGTAAACTTTTAAAAATAAACGCCAAACCTATTGCGCTATCTACGTTTGTTTATATTTTTCAGGCTGCGCCACTTTGGTTGACACCACTAGTAACGGCATACATTATAAATTTAGTTACTAACGCCGTAAATTCTGGCGCTGGCGTAACTGCCGACGTTTGGCGTAAACTTATAATAAGCGCAGTTATTCTTGCCGTTTTTATTATTCAAAACGTTCCAAGTACCGTTTGGCGGTTTATGATAATTAGCAAAATGCTCAGGCGCACTAGCGCAGGTATAAAAAGCGCGGTGGTTAGAAAGTTGCAAAGTCTTTCTATAACTTATCATAAAGATATGCAAACGGGTAGAATACAGTCAAAATTCTTAAAGGATACTGACTCTGTTGATTCGCTCAATCACACGTTAGTGCATTCACTTATTCCAAATGTCATAGGCGTGATTATTGCAACCGTTATTTCAATATGTAAAAACGGTTGGGTTTCACTATTCTTCTTGTTGGTTATACCTTGCAACGTTATGGTGTCTTGCGCGTTTAGAAAGCGTATGCGTAAAGTTCACCGTGAGTTTAGGCTTAAAACTGAAAAAATGAGCACGCGTCTTTCCACAATGCTAGATATGATGCAGGTTACAAAGGCGCACGGCCTTGAAGAAACGGAAATAGAAAATTTTAATAAGTCTATAACTCAACTTGCGGATTCGGGTATGGCGGTAGATAAAAATTCCGCGCGTTTCGGGTCTTCGTCGTGGGTGGTAAATCATTTTTTAAGTGCGGTTTGTTTAGTCTTTTGTTCGGTGCTAGCGTTGTTAAAATATATTCCCGTTGGCGACATTGTGTTGTATCAGTCTATGTTTACGCAAATTAGCGGTTACGTAAGTTCGCTGGTAAACGTCTATCCAACCATAACAAGCGGTATGGAAGCGTTAAATTCGGTTTCTGAAATAATGAACGAAACAGACGTAGAAATTACCATAGGCAAACAAAAAGTGCCCGAGATAGGCGGTAACGTTGAATTTAAAAACGCAAGTTATAAATATCCTAATACTGACCAGTTTGTAGTTAAAGATTTTTCATTGAAAGTAAACGCCGGCGAGTGCATTGCCGTTGTTGGGGCGTCAGGTTCGGGAAAGTCTACGTTAATGAATATGATTATAGGCTTTTTAAAACCTGTAAAAGGTGATTTGCTTATTGACGGAAAATCTATAAACGAATTCAATTTGTCTGAATATAGACATCATATTTCAGTTGTTCCGCAAAATAGTATACTTTTTTCAGGCACTATTAAAGAAAATATCACGTACGGTCTTTCAAGTTATAGTGAAGAAGATTTGCAACGTGTTATGGAAATGGCAAACGTAAAAGAATTTTTGGACGATTTGCCAAACGGAATTGACACAAACATAGGCGAACACGGCGACAAACTTTCAGGCGGACAACGTCAAAGAATTACTATTGCGCGCGCATTGATAAGAAATCCAAAAATTTTGATTTTAGACGAGGCAACTAGCGCATTAGACAATATTTCAGAATATCACGTTCAACAAGCCATTGCAAAATCAATTCGTGGCAGAACAACGTTTATAGTTGCCCATAGATTGTCTACCATACGTGATGCCGATAGAATAATCGTTATGGAAAACGGTGTTGCCGTTGAAATTGGAACGTTTGAACAACTTATGGAAAAGAAAGGCAAGTTCTATGAATTGAAGTGTTTGAACGACATTAACGCAAAGCAGGCTGAAAAGGGTTTGGGCGAATAAAAAAAATAACTAAAATTCTTAAACTTCTATTGACAAAAAACAACTTTAATAATATAATGAAAATATAAAAAATTTTATTTAAAGCAAGAGCCTAGGCTCTTATGCGGATTTTTTCAAAACCCGCAAGTTCTTTTGGTAGATTTAGAAAGGGCAAACGGTTTTAACTTTGTGCATAAGTGGTTGTTGCTTTGAAAGGAGTGTGTAGTATGAAATTAACTTTAAGAACGTTGCTTATTTTGGCGGCGGCAGGGCTTGGCGTATTTGCCATTATTTGTATGTTTATGTCGCCTGTACAGGTATCTTGGGGCGAACATATTACGAAATTTAAAGCAAAAGACGTGTTTTTTGGGAATAAAGACCAAAACATGAAACCTGCAATACTTTCGGTAGTTGGCTTTGCGTTTATCATTTTAGGTGGACTTATTTTTGCAGCAAGCCTTTTCACTAATATCGGCGACAATCAAATTATAATGCTTGGCGCAATAGGTCTTATGATTTTAGGCGGAATTTTAGTTTTCTGCACAAAAGGTTTTTTCTGTGACGCAAATTCTCAATATATCCCCACAGAAGTGAGAGAACATTATAAACTTGGTGCTGGCACAATTCTTGGTGGTCTTTGCGGAATTTTTGGCGGACTTTGTGGCGCGGCTGCAACTTTTGTTATTAAAGACTAATTAAATTTAAAACAGAGTGCGTTTTTGGCTAAAAACCAAAGGCGCATTTTTTATTTTAAAATATTTTTTATAACTATTTTATAAGTGAATTACTTATTATTTTATTTTTGAATACGGCTTTATAAAGACATATTTTAAAATGTAGGGTAAAAATGCTTGACAAATTAGTGGGGGGGGGGGTATACTGTTAGTGCTTTTCTTACGCGTGCGCGCATATATATAGTGCGTGCGCAAAACTAAAATTAAAAAACTAGAAAAAGGAGAAAGAAAAATGAAGAAAAGACTTTTACTCACTTCGATTCTCTCGATAGTAATGTGTTTTTCGCTAATTTGTGGGGCAACGTTCGCATTATTTACAAGTGAATCAAAAGTAAACATTGCAGTTACTTCTGGTACTGTAAAAATCGAGGCAACTCTTGCTGAAAACGTTGAATTATATTCAGACGGTGTTGCTCAACAAGGCACGTTTGCAAATGGCGGAACGGCAAGTGTATCGGGTCAACAGGCAACTTTTGACAACTTTATGCCCGGCGACAAAGCAGTTTTCAGTATTAAAGTGAAGAATTACAGCGACGTTGCTATTATGTACAGAGTTTCAATCGACAAAGTTGAAGACACTGGTTTATTTGAGGCTCTTAAAATATCTTTTGACGACGTAGATTTTAACGGATATTCTTTGAGCGCTTGGTCAAACGACCTTGACACCGTGAAAGAAAAAACTGTTAAAGTTTCAGTTGAATTACCTATGGGAATAGGTGATGATTATCAAGACAAAACTTGCAAACTTTTATTCAAGGTAGAGGCAGTTCAAGGTAATGCAGTATCTTCAACGCCCACAAACGCAACCCAACTTGAAAACGCACTCAACTATGGTGGCGTTGTAACCTTGGGAGCAGATATCGTTCTTGACAAACCTATCGTGGTAAATGCAGATGCAGTTGCAACGCTTGACTTTGCAGGAAATACGATAAGTACTTCAAGTAACTTTGTTGGAACACACGCAATAGAAAACAACGGAACACTTACTCTTATAGACAGTGGCAACGCAGGTGGAAGTGGCGCATCAGGTTATGCAAGTGAAAGAGCAATGGTAAGCACTTTTGCAGTAAGATTTGAAGAAACAGCAACTGCACCTAAGGGTGGTATCATTTCAAGCAAAGGCGCAATCTTGAATAAAGGCGTATTGACCATAGAAGGTGGCGAATACACTGCACAAGCAGGCGCAATTATTGAAGTTGAAGAAACTGCAACGGTTGAAATTAACGGTGGTTCTTTCATAGCAGCAAGCACGGCAGTTGTTGTTGGTGGAACTGGTTCTGTTGAAATCAACAAGGTTGATAAAATTGAAGGAAATATCATTGAAGAAGGTAGTAGTTCTGACGTTGTTTTTGGTGGTGGCGTATTAAAAGAGAACCAAGATGACTATTATGTTGCTATTGAAGACGGTATATATTATAAAAAGAATGGTAATTCTTACAGTGTAACTAACGCAAACGGACTAAAATGGTTGAGCGCAAGGTCTTTAACTGGTAATAATGGAGTTGTTGAAACTGCTACAATTATCATTAAAAATGACATTGATATGGAAAATGCAGATTTCAGTTCAATAGTTGCACAATATAATGACACGCTTAACATTGTTGGCAATGGAAAAACCATTTCAAATGTAAACGTTATTTCTGGTACAAATGACAATTCAACTGGTCAAACTGGTATGTTCTATGGATATTCTGGAGCAACGTTAAATGTTTCTGACCTTAATTTAGTTAATATTAAATCAACTACAGATATGGAAAGTGATTCTGGGAATTATGGTGCTATAGTTGTTGGTTATGCTCAAGCAACCGTTAATTTGAACAATGTTAAAGTAGTAGATTCAATAGTAACTGGTGCAAAGAGTTCAGGTATTTTTGCTGGTCACGTTAGTGGAACGTTAAATGCAACTAATTGTGTTGTTGTAAATTCTAAAGTTATTATTGATGAAAACACTTTTGAATCAAAAGGACACTATGCTGGTAAATTAGTAGGAACGATAGAAGGTGCCAAAACAGTAACTCTCAACAACTGTTCTTATGATGCAACGGTTAGCGGAAAGTTGCATCCCGATAACGTTGGCGATATTTACGGACGTAATCTTGGTACTCTTATCGTAGACGGTATTAATATGATTGCTGATGGTTTTGGTACTGATGAACAAGGCAACTATTATATTTTCAATGCAAACGGAATGGTTGCATTCAATAATTTGTGCATTACTGGGGTAAACTTGAGAAATAAAAAAGTTGTATTAGCCGCAGATGTTGATATGCAAGGAAAAACTTGGACTGCAGTTGACGGACATTATGAATTTAGATTGCAACTTTGTGGTTTTGTATTTGATGGAAATAATCACGTCATTTCAAATATGAATATTTCTGGTCAAGCAATGTTTACTCGTATTGTAGCAACGGACGTAGTTACGTTTAAGAATATTATTTTTGACAACGCAACTGTAAATACGACTGGAATTAACGCGTCTATTTTATGTGTTCAAATTTATACTGATACGGTAATTGAAAACGTAACAATTAAAAATTCTAGCATAACTGGCGCTTATAAGGTTGCACCTTTTGTAGGAACTGTTTATGATGAAAAAAGTACTACTGTTACTCTCACAATGAGAAACTGTAAGTCAATTAACAACACTGTTACATCAACTTCTTTAGACTTCTGCACTACTGGTTTAGTTGCGTTTGTATATGTTACGAATAACGATAAGGTTGTGTTTGAAAACATTGAAATTAGAGACATTAAGTTGTATGCAAAACCCAACGGATATGATTTACACGCTTCCATCTATTGCGACAGTAAAGATACTGACGATAAGATAAATGAAATGGAAGGTGTAACCGTTGAAAACGTAACTTTTGAAGCGTTGAAATAATATAAAACCTCATAGAAAAAGTTTATAGGGAAAAAAGCCCTGCGAACAAAATGGTTCGCAGGGCTTTTAACTTTTTAGTTAAAAAAGGGGATAGGTGAGCAACCTATCCCTTAAAACATTAAAATTTATTTTTTATCGGTACTGCCAAAACCACCCGTTCGGGTAGCAACGCAGTTATCGTCGAAAGTAACTCCGTATTCAACAAAAATACCTTGTGCAAACGCCTTGCCCTTTTCAATAACAAGCGGTTTATCGCCACAGTTGGTCATTTTTATAAAAATATGACCTTCGTTATCGGCAAAATAATAATCGCTGTCAATTATGCCAACGGTGTTGTCAAGCGACAATCTATATTTAAAACCAAGGCTAGAACGTGGATAAATTTTAAGCACCCAACCCTCTTCAATTTTAACGCGTACACCCGTGGGGATTTTTGCAGTTTCGCCAGGTAAAAGTGAATATTCTTTCGGGGCAAAAAAGTCGTAACCTGCACTACCTGCCGTTGCTCGAAGGGGAAGTTTTATTTGCTCGTAATCTTCTATCGTGCCAGTTTTTAAAAATTCGTTTTGACTAATTTTATAAAATTGCGCAATTCTTTTCATAATTTTTATTTTCCTAAAAATAGTTTTTTAAAGTTAAATCAAGGTTCAAGTGTTAAACTTAATGTAATTATAACAACTTTGACCGCTAAAAGCAAGGGTTAATTTAAATTTAAGTCTTTACTTTTGGTCTTTGGCGTTTTATGATAAACGAAAGTGAAAATTACCATAGGTAAGAAAAGCGCGGTCAATATTACGGGGAATAATTTTATTGAAATCACGTCAGCCAAAATCCCAAAAACGGGTGGCATAAGCAAAATTCCCAAGTTGCAAACTGCCATTTGCGTGCCTAAAACTGACGGCGAAATATCTTTTCCAAAATATATAGGCGTTAGGTAGGCTAGGTTTGGGAACGCAGGTCCGTTACCGAACCCAACTAAAAACAAGCCTATCCCTTTTATGATAGGTGGAACTGGTAAAAATAACAACGTTAAGGCAACGGCAATACAGCAATATCCCGAATATACTATATTTTTTTGCGACATTTTTACTGAAATAATTCCAGACACAAATCGCCCTATGGTTATACCTAAATAATAAAGAGTTTGTATTTTTGCAGATAACGCTTGGGTTAACCCCTCTGATTCAACAAGATAGGTGCAACCCCAAATTCCGCACGTAAACTCAAGCGCAACGCTCGTAAAGAAAACTATCCAAGAAATTCTAACCGCAGGCATTTTAATAAGTTGACGGAAAGAAAGCGTTTTTGTGGGTTCTTCTTTTTCTTGTGCTTGAGGTGTTGCGCTAACCTTTTTCCATAATGGCAAGGCAATAAAAGATATTACCGTTATACCCGCCATTACGTAAAATATTATGCGATAACCTAACCGCCAGTCGTTATTTTGAGTTAGGGCAAGCGACATTAAAAAGGGTGTAAGCGTTACGCCTAAACCGTAAAAACTATGTAAAAAACTCATATATTTGGCAGAATAATGCACGGCAACGTAATTGTTTAAGGCTGCGTCTATTGCGCCAGCGCCGATTCCTAACGGAAGAGCGAGCAAGCAAAACCAAATCATAGAGTTAGAAAAAGAAAAGCCTAATATTGCAAACGTAGAGAGCATAGTGCTTAACGCTGTGGTTATTCCCGTTCCAAATTTTTGAATAATGCGCGCGCTAAAAAAACTTGCAAGCACCGTACCCGACGATATGAGCATTGTTACGAAGTTTGCATAACTTACTGGAAGTTGCAGTTCTTTATATATTGCGGGCCAAGCCGAGCCAAACAGAGAGTCGGGTAGCCCTAGCCCCACGAATATTATTGAAATTATAATAAACAAAATGGTAATCAAAATATTTTCTCCAGTTAAATAATTAAAGTGAGCGCGCCCAAAGACGCTAGCAGGGTGGGTATTGCCACTGCGCTACCGTAGGCTATAAATTTTATAAACGGTAGTTTTACACCGTATTCGCCCAAAATTTTATTCCACATAATACCTGCAAGCGCGCCAACGGGGGTTATAAACGCACCAACGTTTGAACCGATTATTGCGCCGTATAGCGCAGGGATACTCTTTGACGCTATAATTCTTTCAAACAGCACGCTCATAGGTATGTTGTTTAATAGGTTTGCAGATAGGGCTGAAAGAGCACCGAATTTAATTCCGTCAAGTTTGTTTCCGCCTATCAAAAGGTCGCTCAAAAGGTCGGTAAATCCGCATTCTTTAAGCGCAAGCACTATAATAAACATTGACAAAACGAAAGGTATCAATTCGTAAGGTTCTTTCTTTATAGAACGCCAAACGGGATAAGCGGTTTTTTCTACGATTAAGTCGTAAACTACGTCAAATGTCGTAAGCGATAGGGCTAAAATTAGACATATTAGCCACATTTCCACCCCTATAACGTCAGAAATCGCAAGCAATATTATGCATAAAATAAGGTGTATAAGCGCGCTAATAAGCGGGGTTTTGTGCTTTACTAATTTATGTTTTGAAAGCGGTTTTTCTTCTGCAACTCTGCTTACTGGCGCAAGAAGTTGTTTTCTAAACAGCAAAATGATAACCGCAAGCCCAGTTATTCCGCCCGCTATTGCAGGTAGCCACATAACCGAAAGATATTCGGTAAAAGTTAGCCCTGCAGAGCCTGCTAAATAAACGTTGGTGGGGTTGCCTATAATTAGCATCATACTCCAAGTGTTGGCTGCAACAAATTCACCTATTAAAAAGGGTAACGGCGAAATTTTTGCTTTTTTTGCGAATATGCAAATAGGCGGTGTAAAGGTTAAAATTATTACGTCGTTTGAAGTGAATACCGTAAGAATTGAAACGACTGCATAGAGTATTAAAAACAGTTTTAGCGCGCCACCCTTGGTTTTAAGAAATACGCTATCTGCAACGTAATCAAAAAATCCTGCGTCGCCAAGATAAACGGACAACAGGGTCATTGATAAAAATAGGGTTAGAATTTTTAACGGATTTACCGAAGTGTTTGCGGTTATACCCTCAAAAACTTTTTGCAGTGATATTCTGCCCGTTAAAAGCATAACCAAAGCACCAACAAAGCAAACCACCCAGTAAAGCCCAAGTTTGTGCGTGCCGATTTTTATATATGGTTTTATAAGAACTATCGCTATCATAATAGCAACGGTAATTGATGCAATACAAACTGTCAAAGTCATTTTCTTTTGCAAATTCCTTGTTTTACACTGTTAAAAATTATAGCATTATAATAGGTTTTTTGCAAGGAAAATTGATATACAGTTAATATATGGTTTATATTTTTGGATTAAAATTAAAGGAAACGTTTTAAAGATGTTTATACGTTTTCTCGTAGGGTAAGATATGGCTTTTTTAAAATGTTTGTTATATTTGTTGATAAGTGGAATATGTGTATTTTTATTAGGACGCATTTTTCCTAGAAAGTGGATAATAGAAAATAGTTTTCCATTTAAAAGTTTTTCTTTTGAAAAAAATGGAAAGATTTATGAAAAAATAGGCATAAAAAGATGGAAAACAAAATTACCCGACGCAAGTTTAATACTTTATAGATTTATTCCTAAACTTATGCCTAAAAAAAGACTTAAAGTTGGCGAGAAAGAAAAAATTTCCGTTCTTGTCAAAGAGACTTGCGTGGCGGAAACCACACATTTTTTAGCCGCGGTAATGGGGTTGTATTGCGCAAAGATATGGCGTGGTGGTGGCTTGATTTTATCTTTATTATATTTTATCTGGAATTTGCCGTTTGTTTTGATTCAGCGGTACAATCGTCCTAGGTTGATAAGAGTTTGTGCGTTGACTTAATCAATTAAACGCATTATTTATTATTCTTAAAACGAACATTTAGTAGGGGTCGCAATGAGTAAGAAGAAGTGGGTTAAAAAACGTCATAGCGTAGTGTTTTCTTTACTGCGCCCGATTTTTAAACAACATTTTAAGTGCAAATATAATTTTAAGGGCGTGCCTTGTGAAAAACAAGTTCCGTCGCCTGCGCTTGTTATGTGCAATCATACTACCACGCTTGACCCGTTTATGGTAGCAACGTCTTTTAAGCGTCCTATGTATTTTATTACGTCAGACGATTTATGCACAATTCCCGTTATATCGCCTATAATTAGATGGCTTGTGGCAATTATACCTAAAAGCAAGTCAAAAAGTGATTTTAACACTATAAGATATACTTTACAGGTCCTTAAAGAAGGTGGAACGGTTGTAATTTTTCCCGAGGGCAATCGTTCGTTGTCGGGTGGCAACTGGGTGATAGAACCGTCAACTGCAAAGTTTGCAAAGATGTGCAAAGTTCCGCTTGTGCTTTATAATATAAAGGGCGGTTACGGCGCAGACCCACGTTGGGGTAACGGCGTAAGGCGTGGCAAAATGCAAGGCGAAGTGGTTAAAATTATTCAGCCCGAACAGTTAGAAAAAATGTCTACTCAAGAAATTTACGACCAAATTTGTTCAACGTTAATATCTAACGATTATAATTCGGGTGTAAAGTTTAAGAGCAAACGCCGTGCAGAATATCTTGAACGAGCAATTTATTATTGCGAAAACTGCGGTAGTTTTAATACTATGCGTTCAGAAAAAGATAAACTGTATTGTAAAATTTGCAACTTCAAAGCGGAATACACTGAAGATTTGCAGTTAAAACCTATTGACGGCAAGTGTTTAGGTGTAAACGTTAAAGAGTGGTTTGACAAGCAAAAGCAATTACTTTTAGAGTACTCTCAAACAAAAGAGGGTGTGCTTTTTGGTGATGACGGCGTTAAGTTAAGGCTAATCTACGACGGAAAACGGCACAAACTTGGAAAGGCTAATATGAGGGCGGAAAAAAACGGCGTTGAGTTTTCGCTCAAAAAAGATAAAACCTTAAACGTAGATTTTGAAAGTCTTTACGGCTCAACCGTTTTAGGTAAGCGAAAAATAAACTTTTATTTATCCGACGGCAAAACTTTGCAGGTTAAGGGCAGTAAAAGATTTAATTCTATAAAATATTTACATCTATATGAAATTTATAAGGAAGGAAAATAATTATGACTCAAACTTGGTACTATTCTTTTTGGGAACTCATAGTTCAATGGGGTATTTTATTCACCGCATTGCTGGTGGGCAACACTTTGCGTAGAAAAGTGCCAATTATAAACAAGTCGCTTTTGCCGAGTGCGGTGCTTGGCGGTATAATAATTTTGTTGTTAAAACTTATTCCGCAGGTAAATAGTTTTATAAATAGCCCGTTGATGGAAAGTATGACCTATCATTGCCTTGCGCTTGGCTTTGTTGCGCTTACTCTAAAAGAAGGAAAAAAACAAAAGGACAGAAAGGCTATGGTTACCGTGGTCAAAACGGGGGCAACCGTAGTTTCTACGTATTTACTTCAAGGCGTTTTCGGTTTGATTGTTACCATACTACTATCTTTAGCAATGACCGAAGTAATTCCCGCAACGGGGCTATTGATGATGCTTGGTTTTGGGCAAGGTCCGGGGCAAGCGTATAACTTCGGTAGCGTGTTTGAAGGTTATGGATTAAACGGCGGAAGAAGTTTTGGCTTGGCAATAGCGTCAATAGGTTTTTTGGTTGCTTGTATAGTTGGGGTTATATGGCTTAATATTTTAAGAAAGAAAGGCAAACTTCGCGACGTATCGGGTAAAGACGGAAATTCCCACCAAATTTCGCAAGACGTTCCCAACCCTAACGATATTCCGTTGTCAGAATCGGTTGACAAACTCACAATGAACGTTGCTATCGTTGTGGCAACATACTTCTTATGCTATCTGTTTATGTGGGGCGTAACTTATTTTTTAGACAAAGGCTATCTTGGAAACTTTGGAATTAACACGGTAAAACCTTTAATTTGGGGTTTTAACTTCTTATTCGGTGTGCTGTTTGCACTTATAGTTAAGGCTTGCATGAAAGGTCTTAAAAAGGCAAAGATAATGACGCATAACTACACTAATAACTATATGCTCAACCGTATTTCAGGCTTTGTTTTCGACCTTATGATTCTCTCGGGAATTGCCGCCATTGACTTTGAAAAGTTGAAAGGGTTATGGATTCCGCTAGTTTTACTTACAATCGTAGGCACCGTAGTTACTATGATATATCTAAATTTCATTTGCAAACGTTTATATCCTGATTATAGATACGAAAGTTTAGCCTCGCTTTTTGGTATGCTTACGGGTACTGCTAGTACGGGCGTTATACTTTTAAGAGAAGTTGACCCCTTGTTTGAAACCCCTGCGTCTGATAATTTAGTGTTGCAGACCGTTCCTGCAATGGTGTTTGGCTTTCCGCTTTTGTTGTTAGTCGGGTTTGCCCCGCAAGGTATGACTCAATCTTTGATTGTTCTTGGTGCGGCAGTCGTTATGTTTGTGGTGTTCAATATATTTATTCTCTTCAAAAAGAAACCTAAAATTCAAAAAGATTGCGCTTTCGTTGCGGAAACGGCAAGCACTGACAGTGATGAAAAGTAGTGATAAAAAATAATAAATAAAACTAACGGCACGGTTTAACGCAAACCGTGCCGTTATATTTTAAAACCGTTTGTGAAAATTGTAAGTTATGTCATTAAAATTTTAAAACGGACAACAATAAATACATATTTTGGCAAAAACAATGTAAAATATGCAAAAATTTTAAATAAAAAAATGGAATTTTGTAAATATTGTTGACAAAAATATGCGTGGTTGTTATAATTTTTTCATAGAATATATATTTATATATTGCGGTAATAAAAAGTTTTTGTAAGGCGCGCCTTATGCCTTCCACTAAACAACGTGGAACGCACGCTCTTTTTGTTAGATTTTAGATGCCTCGGGAGAAAGTTTTATGATTATAAATAAAATTGATTGCGTAATGTCAAGCGACCAAGTAGTTGTAAAGAGTTTTATTGAAGACTTTAAGCATAAATCAAGGCTTATCGTTGACGATTCGCAAGTGGCAATTTTCTATAAAGACGGAAAGGCTCTCGACCAGTTTGGCCCGGGCGATTATGCTTTGGATACTAATAATTTGCCGTTGTTGACTAAAATTGTCAATAGCGTATTAGGTATTCAGAGCGTTTTTTCGTGCCACGTTTATTTTGTAAAAAAATCTAGTTTCTTCACCCGTTGGGGAACGCGTGGAACACCTGTTAAAATTAAAGACCCTTCTACAGGTATTTCAATTAGCGTAAGGTCGGGCGGTCAAGCAAATTATAAAATTGCAGATGGAAAGGAAAGAACGTTTATCGCAAAAGTAGTTGGTCAAGAAACCGCTATGGATATTGAATCGGTAAAAGATAAGGTTCAAGAAATTATTGGCGCTCTTGTTAAAAACGCATTGGCAAGCAGTATTCAAAACTCTCGTATGCCTATAACTGAAATTCAAGGAAGGTCTTTGGAAGTTTCTGAAAATGTAAAATATGAACTTAACGACGAGTTGCAAGAATACGGTATTGAGTTAGAAAAATTCTTAATTTCGAACTTCGAGTTTGACCAAAAAGATTATGCTAGAATTGAAGCGAGTGAACAACGCCGTTTAGAAATTGACGACGAGGCTTATAAAATGGACGCCTTGAGTGGTGCGCGCGCAAGGGCTAGGGCAAGAGAGGGCTATACCTATCAAGAAGAACGCAAGTTCGACGTGTTTGACAATATGGCAAACAACAGCGGTCCTGCAAGTGGCTTTATGAATATGGGCATGGGGCTTGGAATGGGTATGAATATGGCAAGAGAAATGAGTGGCGCAATGGGTTCTGTTGCCGCTACTTCTAATCAAAACGTTGCAAAAGGGGCAACTTGTCCTAACTGTGGCGCAACCGTTGCCGACGGTGCAAAATTCTGTGGTTCTTGCGGAACTAAAATTGAAATTAAACAAAACAGTTGTCCTCAATGTGGAACGGCGTTACCTGCTGGCGCAAAATTCTGTTCTACTTGTGGATGCAAAATAGAGAGTTCGGCTGTCGTTTTCTGCCCTGATTGCGGAATGAAGTGTGAAGCCGGCGCAAAATTCTGCCCCGCTTGCGGAAATAGACTTGGCGATTCGATAAAGAAGGTGTAATATGAAAAAAGGCGGAATATATTTAATCGTAGGCAGTTTGCTTGTTTGTGGGCTATTAAACGTTATTTTGTTTTTAACTTTGCCTGATGGACGAACGGATTCTACGGTATTTTGGATGGTTTGGGCTTTTGCTTTCCCACTTTGCTTTGTAGCGTTTATGGGCGCGGTTTTGTTCAAAAACAAACGTATTGCAAAACAGATGTCAGATTTACCTATTATTCAAAACACTATTTTTTGCGCTTTTGGTGCATATTTGGTGATAATGATAATATTCGGTTATTTTAATATAAACGATATCGTTTTACCCCTTATACTTGATTTAATTGTAACCGTTTTGGCGGCGGTAATAATCATATACGCAAAATTTGCGCACGAAAGTGATAAATACGTAAAAGAAAAAATATTAACTTTAAATTTGTTGAAAGCAGATTTAGAGGGTTGTTATCCTGCGGTTACCGACCAAAACGTTTTGAAAGCAATGAAAGCGTTTGCCGACGATATTCGCTTTAGCGACCCTATGAGTCATCCGTCGCTTGCAGGTATTGAAAGTGAACTTTCGGTTACCGTTTCAAATATTTGTTCGTTAGTTGCAGAAGGCAAATTTGAACAAGTTACAGAGTTGTTAAACAAAGGAAAGATGCAGTTGCAACAACGCAACAGCCGTTGTAAGATATTGAAATGAAAAAACAAATTCGCGAAGTGCGGGTAATTGATTTAATAACTTACGCAGTATTGCCCGTACCCGTGGTTTTAATAACGTGGCTATTGTTAGTTCCGTTGGGGCTAAAACTTATTCCAAACGTTACTTGGGTGGTTTACGTTATCGCAGGGCTTATAACTTATATTATGACAAGGCGTTTTGCCGTAGGTTGCGTGCTTGTATACAAGGCAACTGCGCCTTTAGACGTTAGAGACGCGTGCAGGTTTTATCCCACCTGTTCAACGTATATGATAATGGCAATTAACAAATATGGTCTTATCATAGGTATAATTAAAGGGGTAAGAAGATTATTAAGGTGTAAACCGCCAAACGGCGGAATAGACTATCCGTAAGGAAAGTCAAAATAAAAAATAAAACACAAAGGAGTTTATTTATGGGTTTATTAGACGACATCCGTTCATCTTTGGGCGGAGCAAACGAGGCAGAAACCTCTGAAAGCAAACAGGAAAGCTTTAAAACTGGTCTTTGTCCAGATTGTACGGAGACGTTGCGTGTTTCTCCAGGCGAAATTGTTAAGTGCCCTAATTGTGGCGCTAAAGCAGATGTTAACAATTTGAGACCTTTATCAAACGCATCTTTTCAAGCAGACCCTGCTGTTCAAGCAACTATCGCTGCTGTTACCAGCATGGAAGGCGTTGACGACGCAGTTGTATTCTTAAAGAATTTCTTCGACAATTACGACTGGGAAGCATACGCAGAAAGCACCATTGTTCTCATTCCTGAAGTTGAAGCAATGGTTGAAAGCGTTAAGATTAAAAGCGGTTCAAAACCCGCAGTTTGGTCTTTAGATTTTGACAGCGTAAGCGTACCTCTTTCTAAAAAGATTGCTGGTTTGGTTGCGGCTGAAAAGAAGATGGAAGAATTGTATTCGGATATCGACAATACCGACCTTTTAGAAACGTTTGATTTCTACAAGGCTACTATCGACGCTATCGTTGAAGACAGAGAAAAATTCATTAAGCGTATGACGCTTGCTGTTCAAAACGCAGAAGAACTCGGTCTTGACAAAGCAAAAGTTACTGCTATTAAAGACGAACTCAAAAAGTTGTCAACTATCCTTAACTCTCTCAAGGTAGTTAAAGACATTACCGAAGTTGACGCATTGAAAAAGGCTCGTGAAGCAGCTGACAAAAAGTTGATTGCTCAATTTGCTGAAAAAGGTATCGACGCTGTAAGCACTTACGCTGCTGCTATCGACGCTTTCAATGGTGGAAGAGGCAACTGGAAGAGAGCGCTTGATTTGTTCATCTCTATCCGTGGTTATGCTGAATCAAAAAAATACATAAGCAAAATTGACAAATATTTCGTATACGGCAACGAACTCGTATTCGTTTCTGGCAAACCTTTCGTTTTAAGAGAAAAGACCGTTGCTCCCGAAACGCTTGACGCTGGCGATACTGGCGCTAAAGACAAGAAAGCAAAGAAAGGTTTCTCTTTCAAAAAGGCTAAAGACGTTGCAGAAGAAGAAGATTTTGCTGGTCCTACCCTTGAACTTGTTCCATTAGTAGAAAAAGAACCTGCTAAAGAAGCAGTTGTTAAAGATATCACTAAACTTTTGACTGTTTACGCAACCGACCTCTTCTTCATTAAGAAGAATAAAGAACTTTGCGTTTATAACACCGAATCTGGTGAAGAAAAAGTTATCGATACGTTTAAGGCAAACGCATACAATACTGAAAAACTTTGGTTCAGCAACGACGGCGACAAGTTATATATGCGTAAGAAACTTGACCTTAAGAAAGAAAAACTCGGTTGCTTTAAGTCACTCTTCAAAAAGCCCGAATTTATCGTTCACGTAAACAACTATTCTTTGGTTGAAATTAACCTTTCTAAGGGCGAACTCAATACTCTCGTGCCCGAACTCGTAGATATCTATGAATTCAATGCAAAGAATCTTTTCTATATGCACGCTGAAGAATCTACTCGTCCAGTTAGAGGTGGCAAGAAGAACGAAACCGAAAAAGTTATCATTAACAGACTTATGGTTGTTAACATGAAAACTGGCGAAAGCAAGTGGGTATTGAGCCCTGAATGTGATATTCATAAGATTGTTGATTCAAAGGTTATCTATTCTTACCATACCCCCAACGAATGGAACAAAGAACTTCACGTTTACGACCTTGCTGACGAAACTGATTGCCTCATTGAAGAAAACGTTTACTCTTTCGTTGACGTTATTAAAGGCAAAGTTTACTACAAAGTTGGTAACGCTAAATTCTGCCCCTTGTTCTCTAACAGTTTCACTGGTAACGACCGTGTTGAAATTGCTGCTAATATCGGTAGCATACTTGCTATCCGTGGTAGTTGGATTTATCTTCTCCGTGGTACTGGTTACAACGTATTGCTTTCTAAAATTAGTGCTGACGGCAAGAGAAAGGTTAATCTCTGCACTGCATTTGAAAAAATCGTTAAGGTTACCGATTCTTACATCTTCTATGTAAACTGCTTTAGTGAACTCTGCTCGGTTAGATTCGACGGTAAAGAAAATAAAGTTATTGCAAGCGATATCGACGCTAACAATATCGTTGTTGAAAAGAGCGCATTCTTCTATTTGAGAAAAGAACCCGTTGCTATCAACAAACGCGCTTACTCTCTCTACACGATGGATGCTGAAGGCAAGAACGTTAGAAAACTTGCTTTCGACGTTCTCCGTATGCAGAACTACGACGAAGATAAACTCTTCATCTCAAAGAAAGAAAAGGCATACTTTGAAATTACCATTCCTGAACAAAAAGGTAAGAGCCACGTTGAAAAGATTTCTAGAATCCTTACTAAAGTTATCGAATACAACAAAAAGACCCGTATGTTCACTGACGTTCGCGTAGAAGGCTTACCTAGCAAGGGTGAATATGAATTCAAGAAAGGTTGCTTTGGTGGTAAGGAAAAAGTTTCAAGCACTTACAAGCAAGTTCGTGGTCCTATTACCTATATGCGCAATATAGATAATGTAGGTAGCGTATTCAACGCTCAAGTTAAAGATGCAAAGGCTGAAGAAGCTAAAGCTGCTCAAGCAAAAGCAGATGCAAAGGCAAACAAAAAGAATAATTTAGGTTGCCTCTCTGCTGGAAAGAATTCTTCTAAATCTGGATGTTTGAGAAAATAATTAAAACTTAATTAACTAAACGGACCGCTTTTGGCGGTCCGTTTTACTTTGTAAAAAATAGTACAAAACTACCGCATAAAAAACAAAAAGAACAACACGAAAAAACAGCCGAAACAATTTCGGCTGTTTTTATATCATTGATATCAAATTTTGTTTAATTTTACGGCGTGCATATCTTCAAGTTCGTTTATTAAAAAAGTTAAAAACTCTTCTCTGTGTAAATCGTGCACAAAGTCAATTTTCCCATTTTCGCTAAATATTATATCCGTTTTGCCAGGGTGGTCGGTAACGTTTATCGTAGCGTCAACCTTTTTCATTATAAAAAGTTTAGGGTATAATAATGCAAGCAAGGTGCAAGTGTCGTTTGTGGTAACACGCTTGTCTTTTTCACTCGGTTCCCAATATTCAGAATACATTGTGTACAAAAATTTGCCAACGTCATTGATTTTTTCTAACGAATTAACAAAATCTTCGTCTAGGTGCGCCTTTTTTCTGCCTACGTGTGAGGGAATCATAAGCAGGGGTATACCGCTTTCTAAAACAATTTTTACCGCCTCTGGGTCAGAGGATAGGTTAAACGATACGTGGCTTGGGTAGTCTGGATTTCCATAAGGCGACCCACCCATAAACACTATTTTTGGTATTTTAGATTTTACGTCAGGGTGTTTTAATAAAAGGTTTGCAACGTTTGTTTGCGGTCCTAAAACAACTATAACTATATCGCCGTCGCCGTCCATAATGGTTTGATACATTGCCTCAACGGCATCTTGTTCAAGTAACTTACGACTGCATTTTTCAGGAGGAATATATCCGCCCATACCGCAACGCTGATGAATAAATTCCGCAGTGGGTGTTTCACGCGCTAACGCCTTATCCGCGCCTTTTGCAACGGGTATATCTACTTTGAAAAGGTCAAGTAAATGCAAAAGGTTATGCGTTGTTAAATCTACGCTTACGTTGCCTTTTACCGTGGTCAACAATTTTATTTCTAAATTTTCGTCGGCAAAAGCATAAACTAAACAAGCGGCGTCGTCAACACCGGGGTCGGTGTCGATTATTACTTTAATTTTTTTGGTTGTGTCTCTAAAAATATTTTTGTCAAAATTCTTTTCCATAATTTTTAATACAAGAAGTTGACGCTTTGTTTACAAATGACGTAAACTTCGCCTTATTTTAAACTAGAAGTGTAAAAACATTTTTGTTTTTACGATAGGGCAACAGCCTTGCAAATCTTTTGAGAAAAACCAAAAGATTTACTTCATATAGTTTATTATATACGCACTTTTAATAATTTTGCAATAAAAATTCAAAATTTGCTAAAAAATAAAGCGCAAACCCTTTTAAGGTTGCGCCTTAATTAGTTATTTATCTAAATAATAGGGTTGAGAGTAAGCAATTTTTCCGTCAGTTGTGCGCAGTTCAACCGTAAAGTGGGGATATTTTTCTCTTATTCCCGACATTGATATTCTTGCGCTGGTAACGTCGTTACCTTTTGTGCAAATTCTAGTTACGCCCCTTGAACTGCAAGTTGTCCCTTTAATAATAACCGTTTGCACGGGCGAACACTCTATAACTAATTCGTCAGTATCTTCGTCTATATAAAGTTCTTTGATTTCTACGCCTGTTGACGGATAAAATCTTCCGTTTTCAAACGCATCAATAAAGTTTTCGTAAGTAAGCGAGGGCATACTTATATTTATATAACCACCCAAACTATCGTCGTTAAAAGGAACTTCGCCGTTTTCATCTAACGAACAATGGTTATCATCGGTAGCAACCGAAAAAATTCTATTGCCGTTTGCCAAATAACTTCTAAAATAATCTTGCGATTTTCCGCAGTTATATAAAACTTCGCAACCATTGTTATAAACTTCCATAGCCGTTATGCCTTGAATTGCGTTCACGTCTTCAGTAGGTTGTTGGCTCCACGCAGGGTGATTGAGCGTGCAAAGCCAACCGCTATTAGTCATTTTTTTGATATAAGCATTTATGTTTCCTATGCTATAAATCATCTCTTCTGTAATGTATTCCGCAGTTTCAGGGTTTTTAGCATAAAAATTCAAGTGGCAAGTGCGCGTACGTGTTGCCACGCCATTTTTTTCGTAGAAATGGAAAGCGTTTTCTATTCCACCGATAGCCAAAAAATCATTGTCATTAAGGTGTTTGTGGTTGATAAACTTATTGTGGTCGGTAAAGGCAACTATTGAATAGCCGTGTGTCTTATAGTGCGCCTTAACTTGTTCGGGGGTCATCTTGCCGTCTGAATTAACGGTGTGGCAATGTAAATTAGCCTTAAAAAATTTGCCGTTCTTTTTCAATAAATCTATCATATTTTCACCTACCTTTTTTAATATTTTATCACTTTAAAAATTATATTGCAAGCATATCCAAAAAGAAAAATTTATTTTAAGTTTATACAAGAAAGTTTTTATTTTTTTATAAAATTATTGCCAACAAAAAACGCTTGTGTTATAATAGAGAAAAGGAGATTATTATGAGCAGTTTTAACGTTGTAACAGATAAGATAATCGGCAAAATTAAGCCTATGCACGCAGTGAATAACGGTCCACTTGGCGGACCGGCAAGTGGCAAGTGGGAACTTATGAAAGAGGCGGGTATACCTTTTGCAAGATTGCACGATACTGGTGGCGCGTATGGTGGGCACGTTTACGTTGATATAGCAAACGTATTCCGCAACTTTGACGCGGACGCGTCTAATCCCGACAACTATGACTTTGCGTTTACCGACTGGCTTATGAAGTCTTTGGTTGACAATGGCGCAGAACCATTTTACCGCCTTGGTTCAACCATAGAGAACGCCCACTGGGTTAAACCTTATAACATTTTTCCACCCAAGGACAATATGCAATGGGCAAAGATTTGCGAGGGGATAATAAGGCATTACACCGAGGGGTGGGGTAACGGATTTAAATACAAAATGACCTACTGGGAAATTTGGAACGAACCCGATAACGAACCTGAAATTAAAGATAACCCTATGTGGAAGGGTACGAAAGAGCAATATTTTGAACTTTACCGTGTAACTGCAAACTATCTTAAAGAAAAATTTCCGCATTTAAAGATAGGTGGTTACGCAAGTTGCGGATTTTATAAAATTGCTGATATTGAGGCAGACCCAAACGCAAACATATCGCCAAGAATAGATTATTTTATTACTTTCTTTGAAGAATTTTTACAATATATCACTAACGAAAAGACCAAAGCGCCGTTAGACTTTTTCTCTTGGCACTCTTATTCTGGCGTTCACTCTAATATAATATTCTCTAATTACGCAAGGGAAACACTTGATAAATATGGTTTAACTCAAACTGAACATCTCTGCAACGAGTGGAATCCTGGCATAAGATTAAGAGGCACTCTGCGTGATGCAACTAATATTGCAGCAAATATGTTGGCTCTTCACGAAACAAGCATATCAATGATGATGTATTACGACTGGCGGTTGCACTGTGCTTACAATGGTGCAATAAATCCCCTATTCTTTGTTCCGTTTAAGGCGTTTTATTCGTTCAAGGGCTTTAACGAACTTTATAGGCTTGGTAATCAAGTTAAGGTTGAAACTGACGAGCCACAAATAGATGAGCGAGTTTATTGTTTAGCGTCAAAAGGCAACGGCGAAATTGCTATTATGCTAGTTAATTATACTGATAAAGATACTGAAATAACCTTGTCTGTTGACGGTCAAAAAGATTTTGCCACCGCGCAAACGCTTATGATTGATGAAGATAAAACCTATGAAGATATAGGCGGAATAAAGGGCGGCAAGTTAGTCCTTAAAAAAGATGCAATAGCCGTGATAAAAATAGCAAAATAAACTTAAAAAGAACAAAGGCTTGCAATTTAGTGCGTCAGTAATAGGGATTATTACTGACGCACTAGTTATATTTGCCTATCGGCAAGTTATATGCTTAAAGCAGTTATATTTTGCTACGCAAAGTTATATTTACCTATAGGGTAAGTTATGGCAAATATAATATAACTTTGACTGTAAGTTAAAATATAACTTTTAGACTTGCTCTAAAAATATAACTTTTTGCTATGCAAACAATATCACTTTACTTAAAACTTGTAATTTGGTATAATAAATTTCTTCGTGCAAAACATTAAAAGAGAAAAAATAAATGAAACTCGACTTAGAAAAGTCGAGTTTTCTTTTGCCCACGTAAAACAGATTGAATTAAAGTTAATTTTATGTTATAATAAAGTCATCGATAAA
>JAFQEM010000021.1 GCA_017399035.1 Clostridia bacterium
GAACAAATCGGTAGCAACGATGCGTCTTGGCTTAACATTATCCCCGTAAGAACTGCTAAAGAATATCAAGCAATTTTAGACGGCAATGAAGACGGAACTAAAAAGGTTGTTGCAAGATTCCCCGTGTTTGTTGAAACAACTGATATGGCAACTAGAAAGAGCGTAATTTTGAATATTCTTGGTATAGATTACGAAGTTCCCGTTAAAAAGTGGACAAACGTAGAAGTTCCCGTTGAAGAACTTATTAAGTATATCAATAACGGCAAACTTTATACCATATCAAACTATTCAGATTATATTTTAGCGGTAAAACCCACTACTAGCGAACCTTTCTATGACGGAGTTGCAACAACTCGTATTGACCTTGACCTTTATATGGGTAACATAACTGTTGAAACGGTAGATATCGTTCCGCCCACGCCTGTAGAACTTGAAAACGTGTTCTCGGCAACAGAGGCTGACCTTTATAAAATAACGTCGGCAGCAACCGAATCAAATATTCACATAGCTACGGCAGAAGAACTTGCACTTGTAGAAAAAGGCGACACAAATTATCAAGGTGGCGCGGCGGTTGTAAGTTTTGGTTCAGGTAACTGCCCAGACTTAACGTTCACTGCAGAAATGAGAAGTTTCATCAATAACGAGTGGTTTATCGACGACGGTCTTTGCGGATATAATTATCTTTCTGTTATGTACGCAGTAGTACCTAACGAAAACGGCGGTAGCGTAACTATCACAAGTGGTTTAATTCACGACTGGTTTACGTCCTCAGGTTTGAGTGGTAATTATTATTCGTTTAGTGAAACAAAAGGCAACGTAAACAAATGGGTAGAATATCTTATCCCTGTAGAAAAGATTCTTTCATACGGCAACGACGTAAATAAATTCCGTATGGCTGTTCGTTATTCTGGTTCTTCTGCACAAGGACTGTGGACTGCTTACGTTGGCGAAATTAAACTTAAAAAAGTTGTTCCAACTCTTGAAGAGTTTGAAAATCCCTTCCTAGCAAAAGAAGAAAATATTGAAAGAATTTTCTCTGACAAAAAAGTAAACGGAATGGCAAGCGCACAAGAACTTTCAGCAATAAAAGGTACTGGCGATTTCTATAAGGGCGAGGCAGTTTCAGTTATGGTTACTAACGGCAACGGACCTGTTTTAGTGTACACCCCGTCAGAAAGAGCGCTTATCAATAACAAGTGGTATCCCGAGTTCTGTGGTTATAACTATATTTCAGTTATGTTTGCAATTAAACCTGCAGAAAACTTCAAAGAAAGGGGCATAACAATCACTGGCGGTTTGTTCCATAGCGCAATAGGCAAAAACTATACATTTGGCGTAAACGGAACTTACCCAGTAAACACTTGGATTAACTTTGTTGTTCCCGTTGAAAACTTGCAAGCCTTTGCAGGCGACTTAAACAGATTTAAACTAATTTCAACTTGGTTTGCCGAAGATATGAGAGGGGACGAAAACGCTTGGACTGCATACGTTGGCGACGTTAAACTTCTCAAAGAAAAACCCGACCCACTTCTTGGCGAGTGGGCAGGTCAAATAGAAAAACCCAGTGAAAATCTTTTTGTAGCAAATGAAGAAAATCTTGAAAGAATTACTTCTGCAAGAAAAGTAAACGGAATGGCAACGTCAACCGAACTTTCTGCAATCAAAGGAACTGGAACTTTCTATAAAGGCAACGCCGTTTCTGTTGAAGTTACGCAAGGTAACGGACCTGCACTAAAAACTAATGCGTTGGAAAGAGCGTTTATCAACAACGAAAAATATCCTGAACTTAACGGATATAAATATTTGTCGATTTACGTTGCAGTTAAGCCCAACGAGGGTTATGAAGAAAAGAGCATGGGCGTAACCAGTGGCTTAATTCAAAGCCATTTAGGCACTGCAGTTTCATCTTATTTGTGGTTTGGCTCAACCCAAAAATATCCTATCAACACTTGGATTAACTTTATAGTACCTATTGATAACTTGTTAGGTCTTGCAGACACCGCTGTAGAAGTGAGAGTGCTTTCTAGTTATTTGACGGGTGGCGCAGTTTATACCGCATACGTTGGCGATATAACAATGCTTAAAGAAATGCCTGCAGATTATACGGGTACAGACGGACTTCAAGTTAAGTGCGCAGAAGTTACTGCTTAAAACAAAAATTGAAACTTTTTAACCCTAGCGTAAAAATTGCGCTAGGGTTAAGGGGTAAATGCTAGCATATGAGACCAAAAAAACGGTTACGTTTCCGTAAAAAAACGCAAAAAACTGGTCTTATGCGACGTTGCTTTTTAGCCATAGGGCAATGCGCGCAGGGAAAAATAAAAATTTTTTAAGGAGGATGTGGCTATGAAAAAAATTTACTCGTCACCTTATATCGAGGTAAATTTAGTTTACGCTAGCGACGTGCTTACATTGAGTGGCGACGGAACTATCGTTGACGGATTTGGTAGAGGTGATAATTTGCAAAGTGGAGGTATGGAACAATGACGAAATCTAAAAAGAATTTATTTTTAGTAGTTTTAATGGCTGTTCTTTCGCTTTCAATGGCAGTTTTTGCTGGTGGAATCACCACGGTTAAAGCAAACACTTCAACAGATATAGTTGTTGGAACAAACTTTAAGGTTGGTGGGGTGCAAGTTAGAACTGCAGAAGACGGCGTAACTGGTCTTGGTTTCGTAACGGAAATTGATAAAGAACTTGTTGGCGCGCTTGGTGAAGGTAATTTTGAAACAGGAACTATTATTATGCCTGCATATTATCTTGACAAAGGCGTTGAACTTACTCTTGAATCAGTTGAAAGTTTCGGTTTAATTTCAAAATGTGTTATACCTAACCAAGGGTTTAACAACAGAAAAGCGGTTGAAGAAGAGAAAACATCTAATTTTTACACGTTCCGTGGCTCTCTTGTTGAAATTAACCCCGACAACTACACGCTAGACTTTGCATCTGTTGGTTATATAACCTATAATGGTGAAACTGTTTATTCAGCACCTACGGGCGAACACCTTGTTGCAAACGTTGACGAAGTGGCAACCGCTTATGCAAAAACTGAATATTTTGCAGAAGATATAGAGGCAGAAGCACCTTACGTTGCACAAATAAACGCTTACACCGAGGCTTGGGATTTAAAAGAAAATGAAGACGGCACGGTTACCCTTTTCGACCCCGAAAACGACTGGAGAAGAGTTTCTCACGGTTCTGCTATTCGTAATTATGGCAGTGTTGTTGATGCAACAGCTCTTAACTTTGGCGGTGACGAATATACAGGAAAGGCTATTAAACTTGGTGTGGCTGGTCCATATCAAGTTGACCTTAAACTTTCTGGTGCAGACTATTATGACGATTTAGTTACAAGTGGAAAATATCCCTTTATTACTATGTATTTTGCTATTGAACACAAAGATGCTAGTGCGTTTAGTGGAAAATTAAATACATTGTTGGATACAGATGTTAGTGGTGTTTTCTCTATGCGTGCAAATGGTTTGTATTTAAGCAAAGCAAGCACATATAATAATTGGATAAAAATGACTGTACCTATTACGAAGTTGGCACATAACAATTATTTTATAGAAACTTCAACTGTAATGAATTTATGTAAATTCTATTCTTATGATTTGCCTAAAACAGACCCAGAATCTAATTACGTACTTTATTTGGGTAAAATAATTGCACAAAATACTTTTGAAAATTACTACGAAGCAAGTTTTGCTTATAGTGGAACAATTTCACGTGGCTCAAGTTTAGCACCGATTTCAGCGGCTACCCAAGAAGAACTTGAAGCAATTAGTGGTTATGGCACAACGTATAGTGGTAATGCTACAAAAACAGCTTATAGTTATAACAACGGACCATCAATAACCGTACCGCATGACGTTTGGGGCAAAATTAACAACGAAGAATATCCAACACACTGTGGCTATAACTACGTTGCAGTAACTCTTGCTGTAGTTTCACCAGCTGGATTAGATATAAGTGAAATGAAAGCATCTACTGCAGGTGCTAGCGTAAATGGCATAGTTCATCAAGGTTTGGGAAAGGTTGTTTATTTTGATAAAGAAGGTACGAAAGATGGTTATTATCCCTTAAATACTTGGTGTACTTTTGTTCTTCCTATATCTTCAATAACGTCATATACCGTTGGTGACCAAATTAGACTAATGTGTATGAGAGATAGAAATAGTAGTTCAGAGTCAATTTGGTATGTATATGTTGGTGAAGTTAAAATCTATAAAGATTTGCCTGCAGAATTAGCATAAAACATATTAAACTAATTTAAACACAAGTCCATTTTTTAACCGCCTATAACGGTTGAAAAAGTAATCCCAAAAAGCACCATATTTACCCACCGCAGAAAAATTTTCTGCGGTGGGGCTAAAGTGGTGTTAAACACAAGTTTATTTTGGCGATTATTACGGCACGGACAAAAGAAAGAACGCAGTTAGAAAAAAAACGAACTAATAACTTAAAAAAACTCTAGATTTATATGCGAATTCCGTATTTTTGCGGAAGAAATGAAAACAATTATGGAAAAATATTTTAATTTAGTTGTAAACGGCAAGCCTAGCACTCAATTTTTAGTGGGGGCTAACTGTGATAACGTTGTTACAAACGGCGTTTCTGACGTGGTTAATTCTATTGCGCTAATTTCTGGCGCAAAAATTGACGTGAGCAAAATTTATAACGAACAAATTGTTTCTTTTGTCGGTGCGGTAATATTCGGCACTTTTGAAGAATTTCCCTTGCTCAAATTTTTATTTAAAAACGATTATCAAGAATTGAAAGAGACGGACGGTTTTGCCGTAAGATTTTACGGTGGAAATTGTTTCGTCTTTTCGCACACTTCCGCCGGTGTATTTTACGGCGCAAACGATATTTTAGAAAAGGGGGCAGACGTAGTTTGGTCAAGAGGTTACGGAAAAGAATTTGAGCAATTTATTAAGTCTAAAAACATTGCTTGCCCTATTGATTATATAGAAAAACCTGCTTTTCAAGTTAGAGGTTGGCACACTTGCGGTGTAGGTATGCAAGGTAATCACCTTGACGCAGGAACTATGCACGCTTTTGCTCGCAATAAACTCAACGGCAAGGCATCTGCTTATGATAACGCTCTTAACGACTGGGGATTTAAGTGTGTGGCTAACACACATTTTAAGTGGCTTAATTGCGATAAATATATTGAAAAGTATCCAAACGCTTTTATGCGCAATTTTGACGGTTCTATAAGAAAGGCTAGCGCAGGCGCAAGTTTTTTGAATTATTACGACCCTAAATCAGCAGAAATTCTTGCCCAAAACTATATTGACGGTTTAGAACAAGACCCCGAACTTATAGACAGGGGTTTAGACGTTATCACTAGCGACGACCCGCACTTCTTTATGATGGATGAAAAGGGCGAACTTTTGCACGCAAAACCTTTTACCGCAGATAACGGCGTTACGGTCTATCCCGAACAGGGCAACTATAAATCAACCGTTTACTGGAATTTCCTTAACCGTTTTGTAAAAATCGTTGCAGAAAAATATCCCGACGTATCTTTCAGCGCGCTTGCTTATATGTACGCAGAGCCTTGCCCTGCAGTTGCTTTAGACAAGCGTTTAACCGCGCGTATTTGCGTTATAAACGCCAACGAACGCTTATCTTTTGTTGACGACAATTCAGAGGGCGCAAAACAAGCAGTTGAAAACATAAAGGCTTGGAAAAGAAAGTGTTCTGAACTTTATATGTATAATTACTGGATGTCTTTTAAGGGGCAAATTTATTCACGCCCTGTTGCTAAAGTGGTTCAAAAGAATTTGCAATTATATAAAGAGTTAGGCGTTTTTGGGCTTTTGCCCGAGGGTAAACTAGACAGGGCGGAAAAAGACGGAACTGACACCTTTTTCGATATGAACGAAATGTTTATTTGGCAAATAAATAAACTTTTCTGGAACCCTTATTTAGACCTTGACCAACTTACGGATAGATTTTGCCGTATAGTTTACGGAAAGGCTAGCGAAGATATGAAAGAATATTACCGCTTATTGCAAAAGGGGTGGGACGAGCGTGATTCTTACGTCGTTTACCATACAGGCGGTAACGTTTACACTAAAGATTTTATTATAAACGCAGGCGTTGCAGACGGCGTTTTAAATGCCTTAAAGAGCGCGCTTTCTAAAAAACTTTCGGCTGTTCAAAAAAGAAAAATACAAGTTATTTACGACGTTGTTAGTTCGGAAATTGAAAAATATTCTAAATTCGTTGAAGAAATTGCTTACGCAACCTATTCTAACGTGGGAACGGAAAATATTTTATCACAAGAAAATCTTGCCGTAAAAGAAAATCCGTCTAGCGTTTGGAATACTGCCACACCGCTAAAAGTGTTTAAAAATTATCAAAATTTTGAAGATTACGACGCGTGTGCCGACCTTTCTATGCGAATTTTATACGATAAAGAATATATCTATTTTGGTTTTTGCGTTTCTGACGACACTTTAGCGCCGTTTGACGGAACTTTCAGCCGTTTTAATATTCCATATTATAAGCGTTTAGACGGCTCGGAAGTTACTAGTTATGCCGAAACTTATATAGGCGGAAACTCGCTCAATAGAGAAAAATATTACGGTTATATTTCTGGCGTTTATAACTCTCGTGGGCAAAAGTGTTATCTTAACACAGGTTCACCTTCGGGGATTGATATGCCTAAAGGGTTCAAAGAGGGTTTTTATATTCACACTGATGCGCAAAACCCCGAAAGTAGTTATTATTTTCACGTTCAAGCCATTGCTTTCAAAGATTTGGGCGTGTCGTTTGAAGATGCAACGCCTTACGGTTCGGTTGTATATTATTCTAACCGCTACGGCAGAGTGGGGTGGAAAGGCACTGGGCTTTGGGATAAGGCTGGTTTTTCTAATTTTATTCTTAAAGATAAAGAAAAAGTTCTTTAATCCGTCTTTACTGCGTGATGCGTGTAAATCTTGCGCATTTATTGGTTACATACAGACGTATGCGCCCTGCATAAATTGCTCGGTTTTCACGCCTTACTTGCAAATACGCATTAAAGGGGCTAATAAAAGGGAAACTCTTTTTGAAATTTAAACTAAAGTTTTTTTAACCTTATAAATATGTATTATTTTAGGAGAAAATATTATGGAAACAAAAAAGTTGAAATTCGGTTGGTGTGAGCAATCTATAGTTCCTGACGGACCTATCAGCCTTGCAGGACAGTTTTTTGAACGCGTTACTTCTGAAGTGGAAACGCCTATTACCGTTACGGCTTTTGCTGTTGACAACGGC
>JAFQEM010000022.1 GCA_017399035.1 Clostridia bacterium
CTAAAAACGGGGTTTCACTTGTAATAAAGTTGTATGAAATTTATCAAGTAGAACATTATGTGTGCACGGCAGTATGGTTTGAAGATTATGCGAATGTAATAAACTCTGCATATATATCAAATGAAGTTATTAAGATAGGCGATAATGCGTTTAAGAATTATACTGCTTTAACTAATGTGGAAGTTCCAAAAAGTGTTGTTAGTATTTCAGGTGGTGCATTTAGCGGTTGTAGTTCGTTAGAAAGTATAACATTACCGTTTGTAGGTGGTAGTACTAACGCAAGTAATGGATATGATCAAGTGTTTGGTTACATATTTGGCTATAAAACAAGTTCAAGTAGTTTAACTATAAGTGGAGCTATTTATCAATATGGTTCAAGCAGTGGCACTTATAAATATTACCATTATTATATACCTATGTCGTTAAATAGTGTTACAATAACAGGTGGTTCAAGCATAAGTTATCATGCGTTTTATAATTGCAAAAGTTTAACAAGTGTAGTAGTGGATGGCGTATCAAATATAGATTCTTATGCGTTCGATAATTGTACTTTATTAACCGTTTTAACAATAGATAATAGTGTTGAAAGCATAGGTTGGAATGCGTTTTATAACTGCAATTCGCTGGCGAAAGTAAACTATACTGGCACAATAGACCAGTGGGCTGAAATTGAACGAGGAGGTGGATTTGCGAATTACTATAATTTATATTTAAACGATGTATTAGTTACAGAAGTAGTAATATCTACTGCAACAAGAATATCTGATAATGCGTTTGATAATTGTATTTCGCTTGAAAGTGTTGTGATTCAAAAAAGTGTGACTAGTATAGGCTCTGAAGCGTTTTTGGGTTGTAGTTCGTTAACAAAAGTGATGATGGGCGAGGGTGTAATTAGTATAGGAGATTATGCTTTTTGTGATTGTAGTTTGCTTGAAAATATAGTAATACCTGATAGCGTGACGAGTATAAGTTATAGAGCATTTTATAATTGTTCCTCTTTAATAAATGTAAAAATAGGTGATGGTGTAGAGAGTATTGGAGAAGAAACGTTCTATAATTGCAATTTGCTAACAAGTGTAATAGTAGGAAATAGTGTAACAAGTATAGGTGAGGGTGCATTTGATTATTGTACTTTGTTAACGAAAGTAAACTATATAGGAACAATAGATGAATGGGCGCAAATAGATTTTGCTAATTATTCTTCGAATCCTTTGTATTATGCTCAAAATTTATATATAAATGATGTACTAGTAATAGAAGCAAGGCTAACATCTGTTTCTGAAATATCTGCATATGCATTCTATAATTGTAAGTCACTTGAAAGTATATTAATTTCGAATAATGTAGTAAGTATAGGTTCTTATGCGTTCGGTGGCTGTTCGTCATTAATAAAAGTAAATTATGCTGGAACGATAGACGAGTGGGCACAAATAGAGTTTGTTTCATCTTCTTCCAATCCATTATGTTATGCTGAAAAATTATATATAAATGACGTATTAGTAACAGAAGCAATAATGGCCACGGCAACAAAAATATCTAGTTATGCATTCTATAATTGCAGCTCGCTTGAAAGGATAGTAATCCCAAACGTTGTAACAAGTATAGGTTTTGCTACATTCGAGGGCTGTAGTAATTTACAAGAATTAACATTGCCATTTGTAGGTACAATTAAAGACAAATTAAGTAATGCATATTTTGGTTATGTATTTGGAGCAAGTAGTTATTCATATAATGTGAAATGTGTTCCAGTTTCACTTAAAACAGTAACTATAACAGGTGGTAAATATATAGATACATTCGCATTTTATAATTGCAATTCATTGCAAAGCATAAATATACCAGATACTGTAGTAAGTATAGGTTCTTCTGCGTTTGCTTATTGCTCTTCTTTACAAAGCATAGATGTGCCAAATAGTGTAACGAGTATAGGTTATGAAGCATTCGAAAACTGCTCTTCGTTAACAAATGCAGTGATAGGAAACGGTGTAACGAGCATAGGTGAAAGTGTGTTCTATGGATGCAGTAGTTTAAGAAGTATATCATTGCCGTTTGTAGGTGCGACCAAAGAGGGTGTAAATAACACGCATTTTGGTTATATATTTGGAGCATATAATTATTCTAGTAATTATTCTTGTGTTCCAACATCGTTAAAAACTGTAATAATAACAGGTGGAGAAAGTATAGGAGAGTCAGCTTTTTCTGGATGTTGTTCATTAGAAAGTATAACATTACCATTTGTGGGTGGTAGCAAAATGGCAACAGAAGCAAGCAGGTCAACATTATTTGGATATGTCTTTGGTACTAGTAGTTATTCTGGAGGAGTGGAAACTAAACAGTATTATTCGCCATCTTTATCTGAAGTTTATTATATACCGGCAACACTGCAAAACGTGGTCATAACGGGCGGAAATATTTTTTATGGTGCTTTCTATGATTGCGATTCATTAGTGGATGTAAAAGTGGAAAATGGAGTAACGAGTATAGGTTCTTCTGCGTTCGCTTATTGCAAATCGTTAACAAGTATAACATTGCCGTTCGCAGGAGAGACAAGGGGTGAAACAGAAAATTATCATTTTGGTTATATATTTGGAGCAAGTAGTTATTTATATAATGGTTCCCATGTTCCATTTTCACTTAAAACAGTAACGATAACAGATAGCACTACTATAGGAATTCAAGTATTTTATGATTGTAGGTCGGTTGAAAGTATAATAATAAACGATGGTGTAGAAAGTATAGAGGGTAGAGCATTTTATCTTTGTAGTTCATTACAAAGTATAGATATACCAGACAGTGTAACGAGTATTGGTAGCGAGGCATTTTATCGTTGTACTTCATTACAAAGTATAGATATACCGGACAGTGTAACGAGTATTGGTTTTTTTGCGTTCTATAATTGTAATTCACTCGCTACTGTAATATTTGGGGAAAATAGTCAAATGACAAGCATAGGTTCTGCCGCATTTGAAGGTTGTTCGTCACTGATAAGTATAAAAATCCCTGACAAAGTAGATAAAATAGGCTCTTCTGCGTTCGCTTATTGTAGTTCTCTAAAAACAGCAACAATTGGAGATAGCCTAACGAGTTTAGATGATTCTGTGTTTTATCAATGCATTTCATTACAAAGTATAAATATACCAGACATAGTGACGAGTATAGGCTCTTATGCGTTTTATGATTGCAAAAATTTGATTAGTGTAGTAATAGGAAGTAGCGTAGAAAAGATAGGTTCTTCTGCGTTCTTGGGGTGCGATAAAATTGTAGAAGTATATAATAAATCGAAATTAAAAATAACGGCAAGTAGTTCTAATGGCTATGTAGGGTGGTATGCATTAAACGTATATGCAGAAGAGAACGAAAGTAAACTTACAACAGATAGCAATGGATATATTATATACACGGATGGAGTGGATAAAATATTATTAGGCTACATAGGAAAAGAAACAGATTTAACCTTACCTAACGGTATAACTGCTATTTATAAATATGCCTTCTATTACTGTAGTTCGTTAACAAGTGTAACAATTCCTGACAGCGTAACAAGTATAGGTGACTATGCGTTTACTTATTGCGATTCGTTAACAAGTGTAACATTTAAGGACACTTCGACTTGGTATAAAACAACAAACTATACTAATTGGCAAAATAAGACAGGTGGCACGGAGACAAATGTAGTAAATTTTTCTACTAATGCTACGTATTTAAAGTCCTATTATGATTCTTATTGGTATAAAATATAACTAGACACAAAAAAAGCCGAGCTGTAAAGCCCGGCTTTTAGCGTGTTATAAAATTATAATAACGTATATGATTTTTTGTCAACGGTTATAGTGTTTCCGTTTTTGGTAGGTTGTCCGTAACTTTCGGCACGTAGTATAATTTTATTTGTTTGTTCGGTGACTTTTGGTATATCACCGTCATTGAATTTGTTTTGGTTTCCTACGGCAATAATAGAAAAGCCTTTTTCTACTAGCATACAACTAAAATCACTTAATGAGTCGTAAGCGCCGTAAGAGTCCATAATAATTGAGTAGTTTTGTTCTTTGTTATAAGCTGTAATTCTAAAATAATTCATAGTTTATCTCCTTTATGCTGCAATTTGTTTTAATTGTTCGTTTGCGTATGGAAGCCATTTTTTGTTTACAAAGTCTAAAACTTCCATAGCAGGTCTTGAGTCGCTTTTTCCGTAACATTGTAATATTTGTTTTTTGTCTAATGAATATTCCATAGTAACGAAAGGCGTTGAAATATCGTTTTTCTTTCTTATAAAGAAGATAAGTGTTTCTTCTCTAATAAATTTTTCGCTATAATTCATACTACCTACGCAATGGTCTAAAATTTTGCCTTCAACTTCAAGTTCGTCTGGTGTTTTAGCAATTATAACTACGTAAGGACATTTTTGCGTTTTTTCAAGATTATGATATTTGCCCGCAACGACAGCAAAGTTTTCAAATATTTCTTTGCGTTTTTCACGATTTTCCATATCCTTTTTAGTCTTATATTGGTCGGTTCTAATTCTGTGCCAACGCTTAAAATCGTGGGGTAAACGATTCTTTTCTAAAGACATATCAAGTCCTAAATATTCGCAAGCCGTGTAATAGTCCCTATAACTATAAAAGTTAGTAATTTGTTTGCCAAGATAGTTTATAAGGTCTTTATAACTACCGAATTTTTTCAAGAACGAATCTAAATCACCACGCATATACATTCTGTTCGTTTCCATTATGATTTGTTCATAATCTGGTGATGTATTCTTTTTATAAGCCCTTAAAACAGGTGCAACGTGATAAGCGTTTACACCACCTAACTTATCTTTATTTCTTACAAGCCACTTTGCAAACTTCTTATCTTTACCAACTTTGCGAAGTATTGTTCTGCTTACAGCTAGCGTTTGAAAACCGAATTTTGCAAGTAGTTCTAGTTGTGGAAACTCACGATATAAACGTAAGTAATTTATAGGGCAATTAGGCTTAAATATATCTATGGCAGAATACTTAAATTCTTTTATTTTCAACGCATAATCGAGATTAACTACTGTTGCGTATGGATTATAGTATTTATAGCCACAATCATACCATTTACCGTCATTATAATAGGGGCGAATATTGTATCTATATTTAATACCTTCGTCATACCAGCCTACTTTATATGCGTAAACGCCTAAATAACAATATTCAAGGTCTTTGACGTAACAACGTTCAGAATTTACCCCATGAACTGCTACTTGTTTTATTAAGGCTATTTGCTTTGTTTTATTACGCATAGCAACTGTTATTTTTACTAATTCACCATCTAGTTTAGTAAGGTAGGCATAAAAACGCAACCCCTTTTGTTGTGGGCAGTTTTCTTTATCTAACTTTCTTATTTTCTTTTCTATGTATTTTGGTATAGGTTTAATTTTTTCTATCTTCATAATTTTATCTCCATTTGATTTCCAAAGATTTTTTGTAGGCTTTGTATAATATCGTTTTCTTGTTGAGAAGATATTACTTCGCCCGTTTCTAAATTAACTGTGAACTTATCGTCGGTTTTGTCGTGTAAGGTGATTTTGTCACCATCCATTACAACAAGAGTATTTATTTTTGTTATTCTCTTAAAATAATTTTCTGCAACGTGTTCTGGGAAGCCTACCATAGGAACTCTTTCTGGAGCTCCAAAGTCACGTCCTGTCATAGTTAAATCAAGTTCGTTTGCAATTATTTTTGCGTTATCGCCAAAAACTTCATAGAAGTCACCTAAACGATAGGCGATAATATAATCGGGGTATTGAATCTGAACTTTTAAGTATTTCATATAAATAGGTGAAATAGGCTTTTCTTGGGGTTCAGGTTCTTCCGTTTGTTCTTTTTCAAGTTCTGCCATAGCATCAACAATATCGTCTTCTGTTGGCTCGTCATCATCTTGTTCTTCGTCAACGTCTAACGGGTCAGGTTGAGCCTTCATTGCAAGTTGTCCTTTATATGAAAGGGTAGAAGTAGTTTTTTCATTATCTACTTGCTCTTTTTTGTCTTCTGCTTTTGGCGTTAAGAAATCAAATAAAGACATTTGTGGTTCAGGCTTTTTAATCGGTGGAACGTAGGTAGCCGTAGGTGTTTTAGTAGTTGTTGTAGCAACCTTTTTATCAAGCTTGTATTCTGTTCCATCTTCGTTATATAACGTTCCTTCTATGCTATCTTCTTCAAAGTAGTGTATAGCCCAGCCAAATACTGTATCGTCATTAACATAAGCACCTCTGGAACTTTTAGTTGCAATTTT
The DNA here is from genome assembly GCA_017399035.1 of Clostridia bacterium. GTDB lineage: Bacteria > Bacillota > Clostridia > Christensenellales > Borkfalkiaceae > UBA1259. Next base: position 6,256 of record JAFQEM010000022.1, read on the forward strand.
TCTTGCTTCATCAGTTGCGTAACTCCAAAAGCCGTTTAGGTCTTTTTTGTTAAGCAGACGTTTATCGTCTTTTTTTATATAAACGCCGTTGTTGATTTTTTCAGCAAGAATTTCGCTGGCGTTATTTTCTAAATATTCTTTAATGCCTTCTTGTTCATTGTTTTCAGTTTTAAGATTTAATGTTTTCATAGTGTAATCCTCCTTGTTTTTATTTTAAAATTAAAAAAGCCCTTCTTATCTAGAAAGGAACTTCACGCCAAATACCGTCTTGTATCTCTTTTATTGTAACGGGTATTGCTCGCCATTTAGGTTTTTTAAGTTTGTGGTTATCTTCCCTTGAATTAGGTGGATAACGTTTATAGTGGTTAATCATATAAATAGCATCATTATAATTTCGTGTTAAAAAGTGTCGTATGTATTGATTAGAGCCTTGTTCTTTATAACAGACCTTAAAGCCTGTGCGTAGAATATATTTCTTCATAACAGCACCCCGTTTAATCTTTTTGCAAGACGGGGTAGAGCAGAATAGGCTCTATTAGTCATTATTGCTTGGTGTATTCGTCTATCGTTAGAAAAATAATTTCTCATAGCAAATTGTTCACCTTTACGGGTTAGTCTTTTTAATTCGTAGTTGTCTTCGCCGTCGTGGTGATAACCCCATATTTTTAAGTGTCCGTTTTCGTCATAAAAACGAATTCTATCAAGGTGAGATATGGTTTTGAATAAATCGTGAGGTGAACGAATAAATTTGCCACCTTCAGCTGGTCCATACCAACGTCCACAAGTTCCTGTTAAAAGATATGTATCGTGGCTTAAAATTTTATATATCTGCTCGTAAAAATCTTGCCACGCTAAATTGTCTTGTGCGTCTATTTCTTCATAGATAACATCTTCGGGAATGTCGTCTATAGTTTTCCAGCCTCTTTCTTCTGAAAAGGTGTTAAACAAGAATTCTTTGGTTTCTTCAATGTTTGTATAGTTGTCGGTATTATCATAGAGAATAGTAATTTTGTTTTTCATAGTGTAATCTCCTTATTTTACTTGAAGTTTCTTTAATTGAATAATAGAGTGGTATTCATACCATTCGTCCATTACGCAACTCCAATAAAGGTCTTCTTGTTTTTCTTTGTTTCCGTATTCTTCAAAAGTGTAGCCTTTAAGAATAGTTCCGTTAGGCTTAAATACGTCGTGAACCCAACCGTCTTCATTGTTTTTTTCTTCATTGACAAGTTGATTATAGCGTTCAAGCGCTTTATCGTATGTTGCAAAAAGTTCAGTTTCAATATCGCAACCGTCTTCAACAGACCAGTCAAATTCGACCATATATACATATTTTTTCATAGTTAATTCTCCTTTATAATTCCGTCAACGTCATCTGCGTAATATTGAAAATTAGCAGTATTAAAAATAGCCGTGCATTTAATATCGCCATATTGAACGATATATGCGTTAGGTATTGTATGACAAAAGAGCGTTTGAGGTCCTAGAACCGTTATTTCGTCCATCTTGCCATCAAGTGAGTGTATGTGAGCCCGTGTCTTAAATGGTTTCATTTTTGCTTTCTCCTTTATTCACAATAATCTTTTAAGTCGTTAATATTTTCAAGGGGTATAGGTTTATCAAGTGTTCCCATACAGTAGTCATAATCGTAAAAATCTGAAGGCTTTTCGTTTATTGCTTGTAATAGGTGTATAGCAACAAAAAGCATATCTTCGTTAATTTTTTTGATTATGAAGTTTTTTAGTTCGTCATAAGATGTAATGGTGTCAAATGTTTCAGAAAGTTTATTTACTGCTACATTAAATTCCATATCTTTAAGTTCATTTTCTGTCATTTTTGTAATACTCCTTTAGTTTTATAAAATCGTTATATTTTGTATCTTCGGTAAGCAATTTATTTACCCAAGTTACTAGGTCTTCTCTTTTGCTAGTGCAAGCAAGAAGTTTAAGCATATTGCTGTTAGCTTCACATATATCGTGTAAAGCGTATTCAGATAATAAGGCGATTTGTTCGTTGTTTTCGTTAATATGATTTAGAACGAAAATAGCAGTTAAAATAGTTTCAATTTCTTTAGTTCGTTTCATAATTTAATCTCCTTAACCTGTAATTTGTAATAATTCGTTTTTATCAATGAGATAAGCCGTTTGGTTATTATAAATTTTGTTGTATGCAATTTCGTCACCAGAGAACTCTTTAACAAGTTCTTTTTCTTCGCTATTCATATCGTTGTAGGCTTTTTTACCGTATGACGGGGGAAGCCAGCCTTTACGTTGTGATGCGAATAAATTGAATTTGTCAAGTAAGTCTTGATTTCTAAATTTAATATGGCAAGTGCCTTTTTTATAGAATGTTAGAATAAAGTGTTCAGTATGGATATTTTTAGCGTTACCATTGTTGAACTGACTATAAATTATGTTTGATAAGTGTTCCATATCTTGAATACCACTAACGCCTTTAGCAAGATAATTTAATGTTTTAGACATATCTCGCAAGGTCTTTAATGCTTCATAATGGTCTAGCTTATATTCATAACCCGATCTACGCATATTCCATACATTGTTGCCTACATAACGGGGTTCAGATTTCCAAGCTCCATAGAATGGAATTATAATTTTACTGTTCAACTTGTGTGCTTTGTTAGTTTTCCAACCGTTATAGTAGTGAACGTTATCGCAGCCGTCGTATTGTGCGTGTTTAGTAAAGGTATCAAAGAGTGATAATATTTCTTCTTCAATGCCTTTTAACGTGGCAACTCGATTTTCTTCCATTAGGCGTAAAATATTACGTTCATTAAAGTCGTAATTTTTCATTTCGTCTAGGCGGGAAGAAAGTTCACTCTGCAATCTACTTGTAAGAATTGTAGAAAATTTAGGGTGGTCGAATAATGTTTTCCAATACTTGCGACGTGTATTTTCTATAAAAGTATTTATATCGTTATAATCGCTATCATATATAACTAACTTAAAAGCCGATTTATATGAATTGCCTTCTATGTTGTCATAGCGATTATAATATTCGGTTCTAAACGCTTCGTATTCTTTGAAAAAGCCTATTGCAGATTTAATGTGTCTGTTATATTGTTCTACTAAAGCAGTTATCCAATCTAGTCCAAGACGAATAAGTTCGTATTGTTCTTCAGGTGTTTCAACTCTGAAATTTATTTTTTCGGCTTTATCAAGTTCTTCAAATACTTTTGAATTGAAAATGTTTTTTGGCGCAAGAATATCAAGCCAAATGACAGCAATTTCAACTGAACTTTTTCTTTCACTATCAGGCGAATTAAAGGCACCAGAATAGTATTTAATTTCTGCGTTAAGTTCGTTTAACTTTGCTTTTAATTCTTGGCGTTTAATTGTATATGTATTTCTAATGGTTTCAGCGTTTAAGATGCACAAAATTCGGCCACCGTATTTTTCTTGTAATTTTATTGCTTTCATAAGGTGGTCTTCTGCATTTGCGAAAGGTGGGTTCATAAATATTAGGTCGTATTTAGTAAAAGTGTTGAAATATAAAAAATCGTCGCAAACAACAGGGAGGTTTAGTCCTTTTAATGTTGCTTGCAACGTGTTATCAATTTCAATACAATCTACTTTACAACGTGGTGTAATATCGGTGTTATAACGCCCCCAATAATCTCGTAGGTGTGTAGCAATATTGCCTTTACCAGCGTTGGGTTCTAACACTCGAATATCAAATTTGTATTCGTCGTGAAAGCATTTCAGTTGTTCCTTAAAATCGTTTTCTATTAGTTTTAACAACGATTTAGGGGTAGGGTAAAATTGTTTGTCTTGTTCGGTGTAAGTTGTAATGTTCATAACTTAATCTCCTTTTATATTTTTTATCAAACCAAGTTGTTTTAAGACGTGGTAAGACATTAGTTTTTTAAGACAGTCAGCGCAGATATTTCCGTTAACGCCTATAAAGTATTCGTTAGTTATTTCTTTGTCGCATATTTGACATTTCATAGCGTTTTCTCCTTATGGTAATTGTGCATAGAATTTTTCTAAAATATCGTATCTGCTTAAATTTTTAATTTTTTTCCAATGTTTAGCCATATAATCAGATAGATGACCTAACGGGGTTGCGTTGCTATCTTTCATATAACATTCATAAACAAGGTTAATAAATTCCATTAAAGTTTTCTCACCGTATTTTTTGTCAAAGTTGTTTTCTATAGCACATTCAAAAATGTAAACGGGAGCAGTGTTAGTAAATTCGTATTTTTTGTTATTGCATTCAACTGTAATTTTCATAGTAAATTCTCCAAAGTCCAATCTATGTATTTTTTTGCACGTTCATATAAGTCTTTAACGGCTTTATTGTAATCGTTAAAGTAGTGTCCGTAGTGGTAGTTGTCTTTTTCAACACAGCACCAAGTAACATATTCTTTATTACCGTTAATGGTTTTAACGCCTAGAACGTATTCTTCTGCTGGAAATGAAATTGTAGATATAATGTCATAGTTTTTATGAGTTCTTTTTTCCATAATGTTCTCCTTTAATAAATGCGTTTAATTCCACCACCAAGTGATAGAACTCCTATTGAGCCAAATTCAGAGCAGCAATCGTCTGATTTGTTCCAAACGTAAGCAAAGGGGTAAAATACTTTGTTTTCGTGTGGTATGTCTTCCCATTCTTCAGGATAGTCACCGACTACAAGCATTGAATAACATTCGCCAAATTTAGTAAATTCGTGAGTAACGGCGTAAACGGTAACATTCCAAGCACGTTCAATCTCTTTGATTTTTGCAGTTAGTTCTTCATTTTGATAAGCCCAAAAGCCACCAAAACCTTCGTAGTAGCAAACGTTGTTTTCGTTCATTAAGCCGTCAATATATGGCTTGTAAATTTTAAGCTGTTTCATATATTCTTTTGCTTGTTCTTTTCTTTGTTCTAATGTTGTATTCATAGTGTAATCTCCTTTATTCTTCTTCGTTTTCTTCATTGTTAAAATCTTTATCGTCTAGCGTAAAGCCAATTTCGTTTAATTCTTCTTTATGGATGCCGATTGCGTCTTCAAACCATTCGTATTCGTCGTCAACTTCGTTGCAGAAAAAGTCAGCGCATTCTTCTTCAATCCAACAAATGGCTTCCAATAGTAAATATTTGAGCCTGCGTTTTGTCATTTTTTTCATAGATTAAATCTCCTTTTATCTGTAAATTTCAATTAAGCCTTCGTTGTATTCTTCAACACAATCGCCCATATATTTGCCGTATTCTTCAAAATCTATAAAGTCTTGAATATGGTCGGGTATTTCGTAACCACTATTTTCTAACGCTTCACGTCCGTAATCTTCCCACGAATAGCCTTTCATTATGCGTATGTCGTCGTCCCAATTACTGCCGTGACTTTCAACCAAGTTTTCAAAATCGTCAAAGTTACGAACTTCTAGATATGCTTGCAAAGTATCGTATTTATAAGCATTGCTTAATACGTCGGAATCTCTTAATGTTTCAAAGAGTTTTTGTGGATTGGTGTAATCCCAATTACAAGCATTAGAGGGGAGTCCTTCAATGTCTTGAACGAAAAGTTCTTCGTCAATGCCGTTTAGCTTAAAGCCTTGTTTGGTTAATTCTTCTTCAATTTCTTCCCAATCGGAATAATCGGATAAGTCTAACCATTTAGAGCCTAAAGCCCTTTCATTGCAAGCAGTGTAAGAGCCCCAAGAGCCAATTACAATGTTGATAGATGTGTAGTTTTGCATAAATGCACCTCCTTAAATAAATTCTTCAAGATATATTTTTTCAAAGCAAGGACCATATTCAAAGAACACGTCATTGTCTTCGTCTTGCATAAGTTCAAAGGTTCTCATAGTAAGTTTGCCTTGATGCGAAACCATAACGGTTATATCTTCACGTTCAGCGTTAACTTCTATAATGTCAAAATAGACGAAACTTTCTCCGTCGTAATAATCGTTTTGTAAGCTTCTATAATCTTTGTTTTCTATAACGTTAATCATTTTTAATCTCCTTAATTGTTTTCCAGATATTGTTTTATAGTTTCGCCGTGACAACGTTTCGGATAACACCAACAAAAAAGTTCAAGTTTGTTATATTTATCTAATAAGTTCTTTAACCTTTTAAGTTCTGTAATAAAGTTGATGTCGTTATTATTTATTTTTTTGTAAAAGTGTGTTTCATATTGTTCGCATACTTTATTGCGTTCACTTTCATTTTTCATATAATAAGGATTTCCCAAAATACTTGAACGGTCAATTTTTACTTGCCATTCGCATTGCGGTTTTTCAAAACGTAAATTTTTAATTGTTATTTGTTTCATTTTTTATCTCCTTATTAGTCGTAATATCCAAATCCGTTGTAATGATTTTCTTTGCCGTAGTAGAATTGATTTTCTTTTTCTTCAAAGCTGCTATATTTTTTATCGGGTATTGCGATTCCGTGTTGCTTATATCCGTATCTAATACCGTCATACATACCGTAGTAATAATCTATTTGAGTATCTCTTAAAGGTTCTCCGTTTTTATTGCCTGTATCTGCATAACGCTTACAACGTTTCATTACTTTGTCATTATCTGAATCGCTGTAATAACCTTTAGTGGAATTCTCTTTATATATTTGAATTCCTTTCTTAAAACCTTGTTTGTAACTAAAACTGTTTTTGTTCATCATCTTTAATTCTCCTTTTAAGTTTTTTAATAAAATTTTTTTACTCCTTGTTTTATTTTTTTCTTTCGATGGTCTAGACTAACTACACCACTAAACGAATTGTGTTAATTTAGTGTTTTGGTGAGTTTTACAAGGATAAGGGAAACGACGAAATAACTTTTTGTAAAATAAAAAAGAGCCAAACGGTTAATCTGACTCAAAAAGTTACTTTCGCCTTGTAAAGCTCGCTGGGGTGTAGTAGGCTAAAGACCTAGAAAGAAAACATGGAGTTTTAGTCTTAAAAAATTTGATGGCGTTATTAGGTTTTATAATTGATAATAGTAAAAGAGGTTGCGTAAACAATTTTAGCGCAACCTCTTTTTGTAGTTTTTCACAATAATAGTATAAAAATAAAAAATCTTAGCATAAAGTGTTGACAAATTGGCAAGTATATCATACAATAAGTATGAAAAATGTTGCAACACAACGCAAATTAAGTATATAAAAAGGTGTAGCATGAAAAGAACTCTTATAAATGATTTAATAAAATGGAAGAATAAGGAAAATAGAAAGCCTTTAATTTTGAAAGGTGTAAGACAATGTGGTAAAACGTATTTGCTTAAAACTTTTGGGAAGGAGCATTATTCTTCAGTTGCATATTTTAACTTTGAGGAAAATGAGAATTTGAAAACAGTATTTGAAAAAGATTATGATACTTCAAGAATAATTCTTGAGTTAGGTCTTTTTGTAGGGCAAACCATAAAGCCTAATGAAACGCTTGTTATTTTTGATGAAATTCAAGAGTGTGGAAAGGCTATAACGTCGTTAAAATATTTTTGCGAAAATGCTCCACAATATCATATCGTATGTGCTGGTTCGTTATTAGGCATTGCGCTTCAAAATAATTTGTCTTTCCCGGTGGGTAAGGTTGATTTTTTAACTCTTTACCCAATGAGTTTTGCTGAATTTTTAAGAGCAGTAGCACCTGAAAACCTTGCAGATTACGTAGATAATTTTAGTAAGGGTCAGGACTTGCCACAAATCATAGCAGATAAACTATCTACTTTTTTAAGGCAATATTATATAACGGGCGGTATGCCAGAAGTTGTTTCAATTTGGAAAAAAACTTTTAGTATAGAAGAAGTTGAAAGCGTGCAACAAGCGATTATAAACAGTTACGAATTAGATTTTGCCAAACACGCTCCTATTAAAGAATTTCCTAAATTAACGGCTATATGGCGTTCAATCCCCGAACAATTAGCAAAAGAAAATACTAAATTTATGTTTGGGCACGTTAAGAAAGGGTGGAGAGCAAAAGATTTAGAAGATGCGTTAGAGTGGCTTATAAATGCAGGGTTAGTTCATAAAGTATGCAAAATAGAAAAACCGTTTATGCCTTTGTCTTCTTACGCTGATGAAACTGCTTTTAAGTTGTATGCATCTGACGTAGGGCTACTTAGAAAGATGTCTAAATTACCACACGAAGTAATTCTTGATGCAAGTCCTATATATAAAGAATTTAAGGGTTCGCTCACGGAAAATTATGTGTTAACTGAACTATTAAAATCAACGACAGATACTGCTTACTATTGGTCAAGTGGTAATACTGCCGAAGTTGATTTTATCGTTCAATGCAATAGCGAGATTGTTCCTATTGAAGTAAAATCTGAAAGAAATGTTAAAGCAAGGTCGCTTGCAGAATATCTTAAAAAGTATGAACCGAAGTATTCTGTAAAAACGTCTATGAAAAGTGAAGTTAAAACTGAAGGACTAATGAGTGTCCCACTTTATTTGATAGCAAGTTTAAAGAACTTTACAAAGGATAGTACTTTACAATAAAACTTATTGTTAAAAATATATTAATAGTTAATGTTAAGAGGAAAACATATGAAAGATTATGCAAAAGAGAATTTTTATAATTATTTTCTTAAAGATAAACCGATAAATGATTGTATGGAGAAGTTACAAAAAGTTTCTGACTCTGGTTTTTATGAAGTATGTTGTTTATTTTTAGATGTCAACTTAAATTCAATTAAATTTAAGGATGGTTCAGCTATTTTTCAACACAAAGATATTGACTTTGCTGTAAATGAAACAAGAAGATTTATTGAGGAGCAACAAATAACTGATGCAAATGAGTTGTTAGATTTAGTATATGAATATCATCCTAAAGCAATTAGAGCGAGAGAAAGTCGTTGTATGGGTGGGGTTGTTTGGGAAGAAAATTCCTCTTCGTTTGGAAAAGTTGGGAAATATTATAATTTTAGCAAGATACCATTAAATATATGGGAAGAAATTAAGAAAAAAATAATAAATGAATAATCAACCAAAAATCGAAGCGGTTAATACCTTTTATTAGTAAGGCTTATGGGTTTTATTTTGTTATATAAAATTATTCAAAACCACAATATGTTGTGTATTAATAACCATATATACACAATTCGTTCAAATTAGACAAGTTGTGGGCAACCACTAAGAACGTAAATTGAACATTGTGTTCGGTTTACGTTCTTTGTTTTTGTCAGGAAGTTAGTGTGGGATTTGAAACAGCGTTAAGAAACGGTAGACATCTACCGTTTTAGCGGTGACCGAAGATTTTTGCAAAGCACAAGTTGGAGAGTTCCGTATATGCTTTGCAAAAAGCAAGAAGAAATGCCCACTCCCGCAACCAAGTGAGATACTGTAGAGCCACCTATGGCTTTGCAGTATTTTTTAAAGTTAAAAGCGAATAGGTTTTCTATTCGCTTTTAGTTATTTTTTTATTCCTAAAATATAATTAGCGTCGGAAGTAAGTTCCTTGCATAGTTTTGCAAAGATATCAAGTTTAGATAATTTTTTAGTGGTCTTAAGCGTTAGCTGTGATGTTTTAAAATCAAATATAAATTTTATTGATAATTATATTTAATGATGGCAACAAGAGAACGGCGATTATTTTTGAAAACCATTACCTAATATCCAAAGCAGGCGGGTTAATGGTTGTTCCAGAAAATATCGTTCCAGAATTCAAGAAACTTTTAGTTGAATATTATGAAGGAAAGAATATTGACGCCATAAAAGTATTTTTAAAAGAAAAGTGCTTAAAGACTTTATAATCATAAAAAGCGTTAGAAGTCTTCTGACGCTTTTTGATTTATGTCGGGCTAGATTATTACCCGTGCAATCACTAGCCGTCCAAGTTGAACCTTAACAGGTCAAATTAGACGGCTTTTTCTATATTTCTAATTTTAGCGAATATTTGCAACAAATTCAACACAAATTTTTATGCTTGATGTGCTACTGACACTTGATTTGTTTGCTCAAATCAGGGATTTTCCGTTTAGGATTTCTTTTTTACAGAAACTGGTGGAATGCCAAATCTTTTTTTGAATGCTTTTGAAAAATTAAAAGTATCTTTATATCCAACCAAAAAAGCCGTTTCGTTTACAAAAAAACCTTTTTCTAAAAATTCTTTTGCTTTTTCTAATCTTATTCTTGTAAGGTATTCTTTTATTCCTACACCCACGTTCTTTTTAAACAATTTGAATAAATAACTTTTTTCAAAACCGAAAAGGTGAGAAAGTTGTTCTACATAAATATCCTGCATATAGTTAAATTTGATATATCTCTTTATTTTTGTAACAACGGTTACTGTTTCACTTTTTTGGTTAGATAGTGCGTAAATCAATTTATAAATAATCGCTTTATAGGCAGTAGGTGACAATATTTTATCGTTTACTAAATTAAGAAGTTCTAAACCTATTTCTTTATCGAAAGGATATACTGATTCGTTTGAATTAAAAAAAGATGCATCGTTACCTGAAAAGGCAACCCAAACGTATTCCCAAGGGTCTACGTCGTCAGCACGGTAAGTAGTAACCTCATCTGGTCGAATTGCAAAAAATTCCCCCGAAGAAATATTGTGTTCGCCGTATTTATCTTGCAAAACGCCTTTACCATTTAAGCAAAAGTGTAAAAGATAAGAGTCTCTAACGTATGGCCCCCAAAAATGGCCGTTAGCGCATTTTTCGTGTCCACAAAATTCCACCTTTAAATCTACTGAAGTTGAATCCGACATAAAATATTGTTTAAACATAAGTTCACCTAAATACCTATTTGGCAATATTATAACATGTTTTTACCATAAAATGCAATAGACTATGCAAGTTTTTTATGGTAAAATTTAAATATGAACAAAACTAACCATTTTGCGATAGGCGAAAATAATATTTGTTTTGTATAAAAATGAATTAAATTACAAAAGCATTTGACGTTTTTTGTGGGTAGTAAAGATGCGCTGTATTTATTTTAAATTATAAAATTTCCGTTTTTTGACAGATATATACATTTTAATCGTATAAATAGGTTCGTTTTCTTATATTTTAGGTTTTTTTTGTTTATTTACTTAAACGAAAGGGTGTGTTATAATCTATTTGTTGGCGATATTTAGAAGGAGAGAAGCATGTTAGTTCAGCGTTTTGGAAGTAAAGAACAAATTGAAGACAGTTATATTGACAGTTTTATTGAATTGAAGAAAAAATATCCGTTGGGGTTTGATGGTGTGTGGCTAACTACTTCTTACGGATTTCCTTCGCTTGAAGTACACAAAAATTATGCTCAAAAGTTAAAAGCAGTTGCGGAAAAGTTGCGCAGTGCAGGAATAAAAGTTTCCATGCAACTAGCAAACTCGATAGGTCATGGCAGTTATATGGCAGATTATCACGACTGTTCGGGGCTTACTGAAGGCGAATATAAAACTCAACTTCTCATAGGTGAAAGTGGACAAGAGGGGGTTGCAACTTTTTGTTGGAACAGTGAAGTTTTTCGTTCTTATCTTCGTCAACAAATAAACGCATATTGCACTGCTGTTAAACCTGATATATTGTGGATTGACGACGACTTTAGGGCGAATAATCATTATCCCGTAAACTATGGATGTTTTTGCCCTGATTGCATAAATAAGTTCAATCAACTTTACGGCAGTTCTTTTGATAGAGAAAGTTTGGTTAAAACAATACTTTATAAAGACATTGAGTGGAGAAAAAAGTGGATAGAGTTTATTAAAAATGGTTTATCGTCACTAATGAGAGAGATTTGTGAGGAAGTTCACAACTGTTCGCCAAACACAGAATTCGGTTTGCAAAATTTTTGCAACGGCGCATATACTGGTTTTGGCTTATCTTTCCTTTTTGACCAAATGAAAGCGGTGAATGGAAAAAATCCACATTATCGTGCGGGTGGTGGAACTTATAAAGACCATAATCCAAACGATATTTTACTTAAAAACATATACATAACTTTCCAACATTCTTTTATGGAAAAGGGTGGGTGTCGTTATCCGGAAATAGAAAATAGCCCTTATTACGCGTACGGCAAAAGTCCTGCAGGAACGACGTTTGAAACAACCTATTATTTGGCTAATGGTGCAAATGGTATGACGTATGCAATGATGATGCATCTTGGAGAACCAGTAGAGTGGCACGAAAGAGAATATTCTCTCTTTAATCAAATGCGTCCGTACTGGGATAGGTTGATGGATTTGTCTAATAGAACAATCGGCGTGGGTATGATTTACTTTATGTCTGAAAACGCTTGTGCTAAAACACTTTTAGAAGGTCAGGGGATAGACCAACTTGCCGAAGAGAACGTGCTTGCCTGTCTATCTTTATATCGCGACGGGTTTCCCGTGGTATTTGATAAAAGTGATAACGGCGTATATATGTTACGTCCAGAAATTGCAGAGTATATATCTAAAGAAGAATTTGAATTTCTTAAAACCAAACCCGTTTTAACTTGTGGAGAATCGGTTGCAATTTTAACAAGAAGAGGTTTTGAACTACCGGTAACTGCAACGCCTGTGTGCGACGCTGAAAGAAATCATTTAATAGAAGTTTACACTTCTGATGCGCTTAACGGTAATATGAATAAATCTTATGGGGAAGGCGCGTTTGATTGCGAACATTTTTATCCGCATATTTTAAGTTGTGAAGAAGACGCTCGTATCCTTGGACATTTTAAGTATGTTTTTGATAGACCTAATGGTGTTGACGGAAAAGTTTCTACACTAATAATTAAATTGAAAGAAGGTGGAAACTGGGGCGTTTTAGGACATGCAATTTGGCGCGGTGTTAAAAACTTTACGGAAAGGGAAAGAATACTTAATATTGCGGATGAGTTGTGCGGTGGATTATCTGCAAGAATATTATCGCCAGAACAAGCCGTTCTTAATATAAGACAAAATAAAGCAGGTCAGGTTGCTGGAATTTCCGTTACGAATTGTACTATTGGTTTTGAAGAAGACGTTAGAGTTTTGGTTAGAAAACCTGCAGGTAAAAAGGCATATTTGCAAGGTCAATATCAAGAATTTGAAGAAATAAAATTTAAAGAAGTTGAGCACGGGGTGATTTTGACTATTCCTAAAATTACGCCGTGGTCAGTAGTGACCGTTTTCTTTGAATAATAAAAAATACGGTAAAAACGTAAAGCCATTTTTACCGTATAAAGGTTATAATTTGTTTTTTATGTAGAAGGCAAAATGTAGTTGTTTAACAGTTTGCGATATTCCGTTGGTGTAGAACCGTATTTTGCTTTGAAGCAACTTATAAAATGGCTTACGGCAACGAAACACAATCTATCTGAAATTTCTTGTAAAGACAGTTGAGTTGTGGTCAAGAGCGTGGTTGCACTATCTAGTCTAACGTTGTCTATGAATTGTTTTGGGGTTACGCCAGTGTTCTTTTTGAATAAATTGCGAAAATGTTTTTCACAATAATTAAATTGTTGTGCAAGGTCCTTTACGGTTAATCCTTTAGTAATGTTGTCATTTATGTAAACTATGGCTTTGTCTACGATTTCAGCGTCTTTGCTTTTTGACACAGTTGCTTTATTTATAAGATTAAGCCATTCTAGTACTCGACAGGTAAATTTCGCATTTGCATATTGAGCGTTATAGTCGTTTTGGGTTCGGACAAGTTCAATAATTTCGTTTGCGAAAGAAATTTCCTTTTGCGCGTCAATATTGTCAAGTTGGAAAATTTTATTTACTGGTAAATTTATTCCGTGAGCCATAAACCAGTAGTTTATGCAATGTCTACCGTTATCGTCGCTGTATACGGTTGCAAGGTCGCTAACCATAACGAAAGCAAGGGAATTCTTTTTTATCCAAAGGCGTTCGCCGTTTCTCAAAACGAGAAACGTGTTACCTTCAATAGGTAAAAAGATGCCGAACATTTTGCGGTCGTCTGGCAACATATCTCTTCTACAGGGCTCGTAAACGCGAGAGTTGTATATGCTAGTGATATTACAAAAGGCTATTGACTGTGAAGATGAAAATGCAAATGTAATTGGAACGCTCATATTAAAGACCTCCGTATTGGGTTTAATTTTAAGATATAAATATAAAAATGTCAAACATAATTTATGATTTTGACCGTTGTACGTAAGGATTTTAGTGTTTAAATATTTAAGGGGATAAAGGTGTTTTTAGTCGAGAAAGGAATTGCTAAAAAGAAAATTCGCATATCAAACTTTGCTGATGAAAAAATAGTTTATGCTGCAAATTCTTTAGCAAAGTCGATTTTTGATATAACTGGCGCAAGTATAGAAATAGAAAAAGTTGCCGATTTAAATGGACTAGAAGACAGTTTGGTTTTATGCTTGAAGTCAGATTTAACTCACACCATTACTCAAGATTTTTGGGTAGGGGCGGATGCTTATAACGTTCAAACTGTAGAAAGTAGTGTTTACGTGATAGGGGAAACTTCTTTTGGCACTTACTATGGCGCACACGACTTATTAGAGAAAAATGCTCAAATAGTTTGGTGCCGTGGCGCAGAAGATTTAGCAGTTGAATATATAAAATCGGACAGTATTAAACTTGAACATTCAAACTATCAAGATTGTTCAGTTTTCCCTATAAGGTGCTATAACATTTGTGGAAAAGGTAGCGTTAATAGAGACCATTTGGATAGGGGTACGGCGGAATATTTAGGCAAGAATAAGATAAACGGAATATTCCATCTTTTGCCCGAAGAATGGAGAAAATACGGCGTTTATTGTCCTGGAAAATATATGAGCGCGTTCAATCATTTTGAAGAACATTTGCAAGAACATCCAGAGTATTTTATGTCTTCCCCACAGGGAGAGCCAATGACCAAGGTTCGCGGATGTGAGTGTGTGCCAAATTTTTATAATAAAGGCGTGGTTGAAATAATTGCTCAAAAGATAGCCCAAAGACTTAACGAAAACGAGTGCGACCAAGACGTTTTGTCGTGGATTATGCCCGACGACCCTTATTTTGGCACTATTGAAAACGGTATAAAATTGCACGAACAACCGTTCACTGCAGACGATGGTACTGTAGTTTATCCCCAACAGAAAAATTATAAGTCTACGGTATATTATAATTTTATGAATAGGGTTATGAAAAGGCTCAATCAAATACGTCCAAATTCAAAACTTTTAATTTTAGCGTATATGTATGCAGAAGAATGTCCTGCCATAGAAGTTGATGAAAGATTGACCGTAGTTTTATGCCCTATACTTACTAACGATAAATATTCTTACATTACAGAACAGGTAAATGATAACCAAGCGATTAGGCAAAACGTGCTTGCATGGCGGAAAAAAACCAAAAATTTGGGTATGTATATGTACTGGCAAAATTTTGACGCAGCGCATAGGTATTCAAGACCTTCTCTTTCGGTAATGAAAGAAGATTTGATTTGGTTTAAGGAATTGAATATAAATCAAATAGTTATTGAATCAAGAATAGATTGTACTTTTACAGAAAATTTGACAGAGTCGCAATTAAATTCGAGAAACGGTTTCACTATGAACGAAGCCTATCAGTGGTGTTTGCAAAAACTCATGTGGAACCCTGAACTTGACATTGATAAACTTTTGGATAGGTTTTGCAAAGTAGTATATAAAGAGTGCGCCGAAGAGATGCGAGAGTATTTTGATATTTTGCAAGAAGGATGGAATAAAAGATACGCAAACGTGTGGTATCCCACTGGTTGTGACGTTTATTATTATCAATTTGTTGTGCTTGCGGGCATTAATAAAAAGTTGCGGGAAATTATTTCTAAAGCAAAACTTAAAGCGGTTACAAAAAGCGTAAAATTAAAAATTGATTTTATATATAAAACAGTAAGTGTAGAACTTGATAAATACGAAAATTTTGTTAAAGAATATGCGAACGTTGTTTGGGTGGATGGTGAAGATTTGCTTTCTAGTAGTGCAATGGATTTTATAAACAATCCTTTGAGCGCGTGGAACAAGGCTAAACCGCTAACCGTTTTAAGGAACTTTCAAACAATGGAATTTTACCCGAAAGATGCAAAATTCTCTTGTAGAATACTTTACGATAGAAACAATATATACTTTGGTTACTCGGTATATGACGACACCGTGGTAAGAGTGGAAGACGCTGAAGACGGGCAAATTAAATTATTTAGAGAAGACGGTAGTGAAGTTATAAGTTATGCAGAAACTTATATAGGCGGAAATCACTTAAATCAAGATAAATATTTTGGGTATATAAGCGGTTGGCAACGTGAACGAGGTTATAACGGAAAATATTATGAAAACACCGGAAGTGCTCAAGAAATCCCACATTTTAAAGGGCTTAAAGACGTAAAGTTTTGCAAACTTTCCGATAAGAGAGAAGAAAGATATTATTTTCACGTTCAAGTTATTCCTATCGAGGGTTTAGAGTCAACTTTAGATACTTTCATGCCTTATGGTTCATTCGTATATTATACTAATCGTTACGGTAGAGCAGGATGGATGGGATATGGTTTATGGAGCAAGGCAAATTTTTCGGAATTTAAGTTAGAAGAACGTAAAAAATAGTGTACGGTTTTAGTTTTTAATAACAAACTTAAACGAAAGATAGTAACCACTAAATTTAAAAAGATGTGGCTTTCTGTTGGCAAAGGGCAAAAGAAATCCGTTTGGTGTGGTTAATTAAAGAAAAATATCGAGTGTATAGGGCTCGTATTTAATAAATTTTTTTAATAAGAGGTGTTAGAATGAAGAAATTATTTAAGGCTTTAGCAATTTTAATTGCTTGTATGGTTGCGAGTTCGTCAGCGTTCGGTTGCGCTAAAAAACCCGACGTAGGCGTTGATTTGGATGATTCAAAGAAGACCATAATCATTTCGGTTTTCGGCGGTGGTTTTGGTACTAGTTGGGCAGTTGAAATGTGTAATGCGTGGAACAAAAGTGAAGAAGGTAAGGCTAGTGATTACCAATTTACCTTATTGAGTGATAGTGGTCATTTAGACACTAATGCAACCATTAAAACTTATATATCTTCTAATGCGACGCAAGCGGACATATTCTTTACCGACGATTGCGATATGACAAAGTTTACTGACGATACAACTCAAGATAAACTTCTTGACTTGACAGACGTTTGGAACGCTAAACCCGACGCACAATTCCCCGATAGAAAAGTCCGTGATAAATTCTATTTCGTTGACGAACTTGAAAGTGTTTGGACCAGTTCAAGTGGCGCAAAACTTTCAATACCGTACACTATGGGTACTTCAGGCATAGTATACGATAGAGATTTATTTGAAACTATGGGCTGGTATTTTACCGACAACACAACGGCGAATGGGCTTTCTAAAGGTATGGACGGAGTTGAAGGCACGTATGACGACGGATTGCCAGTAACCGTTTCGGATTTTGAAACTCTTTTAAGTAAAATTACAAACAGAAAGTTGATACCTTTTGTAATTTACGGCGACGTTGCGTCCGCAGGTACTGACCACGTTATCAACGCTATTTGGGCGCAATATGAAGGTGTTGAAAGTTTTGTAAACGGATTTGATTATAGTGGTGAAATTTACCGCGCTAACGGTAATTTCTCGGTAACCCCTGAAACTGGATATCAAATTTATCAAAATGCAGAAGGTAGAACAAAAGGCGTTAAGTTTGTAGAAGATTATATTATTGCTAAAAATCTTGATAAAACTTATAAATATCTTTATTCTGATTCTTCCAGTTTAGACCATAAAGAATCGGAAAGCACCTATATTTATAGCCACGACCCTGGTCCTCAAATCGCAATGACTATTAACGGCGCGTGGTGGGAAAACGAGGCAAGAGGCGCGTTTGATGAAGAAAAACGCATAGGTAACCCTGGTTACGGTGAAAGAAATTATGGTTTTATGCCTGTGCCTATTCTTGAAGGACAAAATCCTGCAAGCAATAAAACCGTATTTTCTGTAAACAATTTTGGTAGTGTTTTTGCAGTTAAATCTAGCGATAGTGCTAAAAATGAAGCAATTAAGAGTTTCCTTGCTTTCTATTCGAGTAACGCAGGTCTTAACATTTTCACTAAAAAAGTTGGCGTTGCTCCAGGATACAAGTTTGAAATTGACGATACCGTTTTATCTAATCTTACTAAATTCGGTAAAATATATTACGAAATTTGTAATTCTGAACACGTTGAGATAGTTGCGCCCACGGTATTTAGATATCTTTCACCTATCAACTATAAATCGACAAACTCTCCAAAGAGAAATAAAGTTACGGTAAATTCCTACGACTATACCGCATACGAGGCTATGAATGCTATATCAAATAAGAAAACCGCAACAGAAGTTATTGAACTTTGGGCGAATGAATTTAATGAAAATACATGGGCAACTTTAGTAAACAGCGTAATGCCTAAAAATAACTAATAGGAGATTTTTCACTACCTTTTGGTGGGGAGAAATGAAAATTTAAGATGGAAGAAAAAGTAATCGGAAATCAAATCAAAAAGAAATTTCCTTGGAAAGAAAGAATATTTATTTGGGCGTTACTTGCCTATCCTTTAATTCAACTTGCAATATTTTATTTTTACGTAAACATTTCTGCGTTTACTCTTGCGTTTAAAGAATTGAACGTAGATATGAGTTACAAGTGGGTTGGGTTTGACAACTTTGTTAAAGTTTGGGCAGATTTCGTTGCACCTAATTCTCAACTTATGACGGCGTTTTTTAATTCTATAATTAAATGGCTTATAAGTTTTACCATTAGAACGCCTATGGTCTTTTTGCTATCTTATTATGTTTATAAGCGCATGCCAGGCGCATTGTTCTTTAGAATAGTTGCAATGCTTCCTACAATTATATCAAGTTTCGTAATAAGTTTAATATTTAAGTCATTTATGTCAAATTTACCAAAACTTCTTGCTACTTATGGCGTTCAAATGCCAAACGTTATGGCGATAGAGAACAGTCAATATCATTTTGGTGTTTCAGTTATATATGCTATTTGGCTTAGTTGGAATACCGCTGCAATAGTTTATCCTAATAGAATGAACAGTATTGACGGTTCATTGATTGAAAGCGCGCAACTTGAAGGGTGTAGTCTTTTACAAGAATTGTGGTATATAATAATACCTATGCTAATTCCTACGTTTACAACTTACACTGTTTTGGGCGTTTCGGGAATTTTTAGCGATTCTGGCCCGCTGTTTGCGCTGTGGAGTTATAGGGTTGCACCCGAGGCAAGCAACATAGGTTATTTCATTTTTAATAAAACCACTAATACTGGCGGTGGGGACCCAACTCTTTGGTATTCATACGTCGCTGCATTAGGGCTTATGACTTCAGTTATATCCGTTCCTTTAACGTTCGGTGTTAAAAAAATACTTGAAAAGGCGGACCCTATGAATGATTAGTTTGAAGAAAAAAACAGAAAATAAAATTGTATCCTCTGAAAAAAATCAAGCCAAGCACATTATTGCTAAAGCGGTTATGATTTTTTTGGGAATATTTATATTATTGTATATACTTTCATTTTTGGTTATGATTTTGTGGACGCTTAATAGTTCGTTAAAGGGTGATAGGTTGTTCACTAAAGAACCGTTTGGACTACTTGATTTTAACGATATAAGGTGGGAAAACTATTCTATTGCGTTCAATAAACTTACTAACAGCAAATTTTTTGAAAGTTTAAATGACTACGTTTATTTTGACTACTGGAAAATGTTCTTGAACAGTTTCTTGTTTGCTGCGGGTACTGCGGGTATGGGAATATTTATGAACTTTCTAGTTGCTTATCCTATGGGTAGATATGATTTCCCCGGTAAAAAGTTTTTGTTCAATATGGCGATTCTTTTAATGGTAATTCCCGTAGTTGGAAATATGTCTTCTTCACTTTACGTTCGTAGGGTGCTTGGCATTTACGACAATATGTTTTTGCATATCATAACCGCATCGGGAGGATTTGGTATGAACTTTATGCTTATTTATGGTGCAGTGAAATCGGTGTCGGGTAGTTACGTTGACGCTGCCAAAATAGACGGTGCTGGGGACTTTACCATAATGACGAGAATTAGTTTACCTATGGTATTTCCGTTAATGTTTTGTTTATTTATGATTGGTTTTACTGGACACTGGAACGATTATTCTACAATTTTAGTTTATTTACCTAGTTCACCAAACCTTGCTTACGGATTGCATTTATTTAGGTCTACAGCTACCACGGGTGATGGAATAACCGACCCTCAAGTTTTAGCGGCTTACATATTAGTTGCAATACCTTCTACTATTTTCTGGTGTGTAGGTCAAAGTTTTGTATTAGAAAACTATACGGTTGGAGGTCTTAAAGAATAATGAAATTATCGTTAGGGGTAAAAACACTCACGCTTATAGTTTTAAGCGTTACGCTTGCGTTTTGCATGGTTTTTGCTTTTGGAACGTCAGATAAAAAAGTTGCAAAAGCAGAGATGCAAGTTCCTAGTGCAGTGGTTGCTCAAACTTACGGCGTGGGATATACGCTTAATTTAGAAGATGTTTCTTGCCAAATAGAAGAAGTTCAAACGGTTGCGCGCACAGCAATCAAAAAAGATGGAAAAACACTTGCAAGTTCGTCTAGTGAAAATGAATTTACGTTCACTGAAATCGGTGCTTATCAAATAGTTTATTACACCTATCTAGACGGAAATTATTACAACAAAACGGTAAATTTTTCAGTTACGGATAAACCCTATTTTGATTTTTCACAAATCAATTCTTCATATAACCTGGGCGACGAACTAGGGCTCAAAATAGATGTGGTTGCAAATGGAGTTCGCCATACGGCAAATGTTACGTTGAGTGGACCTGACGGGGAAATTTCGGCAACTGAAGAATATAAATTTTCTATGCTTGGAAATTATACTTTAACCGCTCAAGCTGTGATAGATGAAATCAACTATTCGGAAAGTGTTTCCTTTGTAGTAGAAAATAAAACTTATACTAATTTGGTTTACGTTAAAGACGGTAGCGCAGAAATTGAAGGCAATTACAATGCACCTGCATATCGAAACGAAGGTAATGGATTAAGAGTTAAACCAGTTTCTGGCACGGTGTTGCGTTATGCTAATATCATAAACTTAAATTCGTTTGATAAATATACTAATCTAATATCTTTTGTTGCTTTTCTTGGTGGAGATTTTACCGATATAAATAGTGTTTCGATGATTTTTACCGATAAATACGACGAAAACAACGTAGTAGAGTTAGAAGTTTATTCGTTGCAAGATTCTTCGCAAACATTTTATAGGGTAAATTTCGGCGCGGTTTCTGCAGGTATAAACCCAAACGACTCTTTACCTACTTTGAAATATGCTGCGCGTGTAACTGGCGCAACTATGATAAATAAGTATCATGAAAAAGGTTCTTATATCGGCAAGATGAAAAAATATCTTTCTTGCTCTTATCAACCGGAAGAAAAGGCGTTTTACGCAATAATTCAAGATGCAGACCCCGTTATCGTGTTAGATTTAGACGACCCCAAACATACAGGGCTTGGTAGAGAGTGGTCGGGCTGGACTACTGGTGAAGTATATGCAGATATAGAGATAGTTTGTGAGGCAAATTCACAACTTCTAATAACTGAACTTTTTGGACAAAGTTTTTCTGGCACGCAAATTAGTGATGGTATTGCGCCATCATTGATTACGGAAATTGCAGAAGATATTCTTCCAGTCGGTCAAGTTGGTAAAAAGTATAAGATACCACAAGTGGTTTCTGCCCTTGACGTAGTTGAAGGTGATATCTCTTTGTCAAGTATAAAAATTCAAGTTAGTAGAATAGAAGGCAAAAATATTATTGATTGTACGTCTTTTGTGGAAAAAGGTTATTTAACGCCACAAACGGTGGGTAATTATCGCGTAGAATATTACGTGCAAGATAGTGTGGGCAACTCTTCGGTTAAGGTGTCGTATTTTACGGTTGAATCGGCAAGCGAGCAACCCCAAATTATTTGTGAATTAGACCAAAATTTAACCGTGGGTTCGCGTTTAATATTACCAGACGTAAAAGTTGTAGGGCTTTCATCTATAGTAGAAAGTTACGTCAAATATATTTACGCTGGTGAAGAATTAACCGACGTTAAAGCAGGCGATTCAATTTTCTTAAACAAAAAAGGCGAGTTCAAAGTAGTTTACTACTTTAAAGATTATATTGGCACGGAAATTTTTAGTGAAAAGTCGGTTGAATTAAAGGTAAATCAAGGACCAGTTATAACGCTTTCTGGAGTTCCCTATACCGCTATTAAAGGCAAAACTCTAATTTTACCTGATTTTGATGCAGTTGATTATAACTTTAATTCTAACGAACAGGGGTATATTCCTGAACGTGCTATTACCGTAAACGGAACTAAACTTGATGCTTCAAGAAAATATCAAGTAACAGAAAATGCGGGAAGTATTTTAGAGGTAGTTTTCAGTGCAGGTAGTTCTTCTCAAACGAGATATATTGACGTTATAGAGCCAACTTATATTTCTGATTATTTTATAACTACTGCTCAAAAAACTAATAAAGCCGAAGGTATTGAATTTAAGTTTAACAAAGACGTTTGGGTAAAACTCGCAAATCCTACTTACGCAAATAATACTCTTGGATTAAACGCTATTTTAAGTTTAGATAACGCTAATTTTGAAACCTTTACTCTAAAAATTACAGATTATTACGATTTGTCTAAACAGATATCTTTCGTTTTAGATGTTGCATCTAGTTCGGTTAAAATTAACGGCGTGGGCGAGGCTTATGCAGTAGATATATCTCAATTTTTGAATTTGAAATATAACAACTTTAGTAAACAGTTGGTAGATTGCGGTTTAATTAAAACCTATCTTAACGGAACGCAGTTTGAAAGTTTTAAAGATATGGTAATAGTTGAATTTGCTTTCGGTGGTGTTAGTGCGGAAAGTAGTGTAATGCTTACCACGTTAAATAGAGTATCTCTCGGTTCAACTTTTGACAAAGACGGTGTTTTGTTGCCGTTTGACGATTCCGAAATTGAACCTACGGTGCTTTACAAAGTACCTACCTATGAAAACGGTATGCTTACAATATATAAGGCGGTTGCGTGGAGATTATTCTCTGGTGAAGTTGAAGTAAAAGTAAAATTAACAACCCCAGGTGGAGTTCCTGATAAAGTAAACAACGTTTCCGCAAATAAAGATTACGTAGTTGAAACATCTCGTTATGGTTGGTATACTGCAAGATACACTGCAGAAGGTTGGCCACTTGTTAAAAACGGCAAATTTGAATTAGTGGATAAAACGCCTGTAGAGTTTAGTTTGAATTCATCTATTCCTTCTGCGGTATCCGTAGGCGAAACGATAAGTCTACCTGTCGTAAATATTATTAAAGGTAGTAATGTTGTTAGTAAATTTGTAATAATTGAACCTGACGGAGTTAGCACTATTTATGACCCCGCTCAAAAAGTTAAATTGTCAAAAGCAGGTTTGGTTAGAGTTATGCTGATTATGACGGGCGATACAGTAAACGAAACCGCTTATTTTGAGATAAAGGTTAAGGGGTGATAAATATGAAAAAATTATTCGTTAGAGTTATTTCCGTACTTTTAGCATTAGTAAGCGCGTTCGCTCTAGTTGGTTGTAACGAACAACCCAAAAAAGAAAATAGAACTTACGTACTTGCAGACGGTGGGGTCACGGAATACAAAATTTTAGTGTCGGCGGAATCTAGCACGGTTGAAGGAACGGCGTCAAGAGAATTGCAAAAATATCTAAAACAAATTACAGGGGTAATGTTTCCGATAGTAACTGATGATTCCGTTAGAATTTCCGTTTACGAAAAATATATAAGTATCGGAGAAACTGCCTTAAAAGAAAAGGCAAATATAAACAATAAAAATATGAATTCCGACGGTTACGTTATTAAAACGGTTGGGGAAACGTTGTTTATCGTTGGTGAACGTGGTGCAGGAACGCTTTTCGGCGTATATGGTTTTTTAGACGATTATCTAGGCGTTCGTTTTTTGACGGCAGATTATGAATATGTTCCACAAACTCAAAAGATAACTATTGATAGCATTGACGATAGAGAAATTCCTGCAATAGCAAACAGAACGTCGTTTGCAGACACTACCGAGTGTGATAAATTTTTCAATGCAAAACTTCGTTCTAAAGCGTATCGTTTAGGAGATTGTATAGAATTAGGTGGCAAGTACGGCGATATGCATAAGTTAGGCGTACACTCTCTAGGTACGTTTATAAACGTTGCTGAAAACATTGATGCTCATCCCGAGTGGTGGGGATATAAACTAGACACTAGTGATAGAAACGTGCCTTGTTTTTCAAACGGCGTTGATATTGAAACGGGTAGACTTATAGACCAAAAGGACGGCGAAGTAGAAACATATTTAGAAGCGGTTATTGAAAAGTTTAAAACACTTATACTTGAAACGCCAAATCCCCTAGAATATTACGTTTTGGGTCAACCAGATAGTCAAAAGTTGTGTGATTGTAGTAAGTGTAAAGAACAGTTGGTAACGGTTGACGGAAACCGTAGCGCGCAGTTTATGATTTGGGCAAACGCCGTTGCTTGGGAAATTGATGAATGGATTAATGCAAACTATAAAACGGATAGTAGATTGACGGTAAACGGACAGAAAAAGCAAATAAACTTCTTGAGAGTTGCTTATCAATGGAGTGTAATTGCCCCCGTTAAAGACGACGGAAGGGGCGGATATGAACCACTCAACGAACTTTGCCAACCAAGAAGTAATATGGGCGTATATTTTATACCTATAACCGGTTGTTTTTTACATGGTTTACTTGATGACGGTTGTGAGTTGAATAGTAAGACGGTTGGGCTTTATTTCAAACAATGGATGTCTATATGCAACACGTTTGCAGTGTTTGATTATTGTGAAGATTTTAGTGATTATCTTAACTGGTTTCCCAACTTAAGTTCGTTTGCTAATAATTTAAGAATTTATGTTGACGCAGGTATTACTGGTTATATATTAGAAGGCGGTTTAGGTGGTTCTGGTGCTTTCTATCAACAAAATTTAATGAGTTGGGCGGGAACCAAACTTATGTGGAATCCCAACCTAAATATGATGGATTTAGTTAGTGAGTTCAATAGATATTATTTTGGTGAACAGGCGGGTAAAATTGTAGACGAAATGGTAGTCTATATGCAGTCGCACTCGGAAATATTTGGCGAACAAAACAAAAAGTGCGTAAATCCTTACGGTAGTTTTACCAGTCAACAGGCTTTGAACGAAATATATCTTGAAAGATGTTACAGTTATCTTGATAAAATTGAAAAAGTTTACAAAAATTCAAATTTGAGCGCAAAAGAAAAAGAAGAGTTCTTAAAGCATCTAGAAAAATTATCCGTTCAAGTAGATTATATGAAATACGTAAACTACGATTCGGTTTCTTTCGTTGATGAAAAAACCAAATATGATTTTATGACGGCGTTTTTTGATAAATGCGAAAGAGTTGGCGTGCTTGAGTTCGGCGAAGCAGGAACGGCGTTGACCCAACTTCGTAAACAGTTAGGATATTAAGGAGGAAAGTATGAGTTGTAAAATTAAAAAATATACGATAAGATTACTTTTCGCTTTGCTTATAGCAAGTTTACTAACTGGTGTTTTAACTGATTCTTTGTTGGCAAAGAACGAAGTGTATGCAGACGGATACACATACGCAACTACCTATGAACAAGCGCCAGATGAATACATTGATTCTTGGATAATTATTCCAAACGACGGGTATAAAGTTCCTTTAGGGTCAATTTCTTACGCAACTGGAAAAATTTGGAGTGGATATTTTAAACTTAACACTAAATTGCATTTCGATTTTTCAATACAAGATGATGAAGAGAAAGAATATCGGTTTTTCTTTGGCGGCGGTGGCTGGGTAAATTCTTATAACGTAATTTTGAATTATAAAACTGATAAAGTAAATCTAAAAAGCGAACAAAATAAAAAAACTTGTGACGCAAAAGAGTTTAATTTAGAATTAGGCAAGATTTATCAAGCAGAAGTTAGTTTGATTTCAATTTATCAAAATGATACACCTGTTGGGGAAAGAGTTAAAGTTATAATAAGCGACGGAACTGATACTGTTAGCACAGAATATGACTTTTTTGGTGCGGAATTGAGCGGTTATGCTCAAGGTAGTGGACATAACAACACTTCGTTAAATAGTTTTGGTTATGCTGACGCAAACAAGAGTGCAACGTCTGTATTAAAGTTATATGCTTGTGACCAGATTAAAGATAATACGGACGGAAGATACGTTTATGCAACTACTTTTGAAAACGCACAACAACACAATATTGAAGAATATTTTGACCTTAATGGTGCGGGCATTGCATTAAATAACGGACAAAACGAATCTTCGTGGTTCGTTTATTATTCAAAATACGTTAAGAACACCACGCTTAACTTTAAGGTTAATATTAGTGAACCAGAACAAGTTACCGAAAAAGCGTATCTAATTTATTTCGGTGGCGGAACTATGTGGAACAGTTATTCGCTTGCGCTTGATTACGGCAAGCAAACTGTATATCTACAAAACTGTTATACCCCAAGTGGTAGCAGTACTGTTGTTATGACTAGTCCTGCAATTGCGTTTCCGTTAGAATATGGGAAAACTTATTCAGTAAGCATTTGTTTGATAGAAATTAACGATAAAGAAGGCAACGCTGTTGGCGACAGCGTAAAGGTCGCTGTAACAAACGGCGAAAATACGTTTGAAGTTTCAAGTGATTTCTTTGGTGGGGCAAGGTGTGGTTACGCCCAAGGGGCAACTGACAAAAAGGCTTTAGGAAGGTTTGGTTTTTTCTCACCTAATGCAAAAACGGAAGCGTTTTTTAAGCCTTACGACTACAACAGAGATTACGTTTTGACCATAGTTACAGAAAAAAAGAACGTTCTTATTGAATTACAATATGGCGACGAATACGATTTTACTTCATACGTTGAAGAGCGTGAAATGTACGAACTTTCGCATTTTAGCGCAAGAATTGACGGTGTGCAAACGGAAATTAATCCCAAGGGTGTTTGGGAAACGGATATAACCATTTTAACTGGTAAGTTGTATTCCGCAACCCTTTATCCAGAATATAGAGCAACTGAATACGATATAATTTATAGCATTTCAAACGCAACTCTTCCACTAGGCACGCCAAATAAAGTAACGGTTGAAAATCTTGTAAAACTTCCCACAGAGTTAAATTTGGATAACGGATACGTTTTCTTTGGTTGGTATATTGATAGTGCGTTGACCCAAAAGGTAGAAAAAGTTGAGTGTAGTGGTAAAAACGTTACAGTTTACGCAAAGGTTTTAGAGGGGTATACTTTAATGTTGGAAATGCCTAGCGGAAATGAAAAAATTCCCGTTGAAAAGAATGCAACCTTCGATTTAACTACTATAACCGAAAAGGGTTATGAAATTAGCGGTTGGACGGAGTTTGATGGAACTAATTATAATTCTATCGGCGGTTTTAGTGTAAGCGCAACCGATAATAAAACCTTAAAACCTATTGCAAACAAAATTGATTATACTATAACTTATAATCTTGACGGTGGAACGAACGCAACTGAAAATAAAACCACTTATACGATTGATGACGAATTTGTGTTTGCAACACCAGAAAAAGCAGGATATTTGTTTGTCAAATTTGTTGACCAAGAGGGAAAGCAAGTTTTTGGCATAGAGAAAGGAACAATAGGAAATTTAACTCTTATTGCAGTGTTTGAAAAGGATGAATTTGCAGATAAAACAAGCATTTTCGCATCAAATAGCGCGCAGGACGTTCCTTTGTTCACGATACCACAAACGGCAACTTATACGGTGGCAATAACCCGTGACGGACACCCCTTAACTATTCAAAATGGAAAGGCAACGTTCGATAAGGTTGGTGATTACACCGCAGTATATACAATAACTCTTTGCGGTGGGAAAACGATAGAAAAAATTGTAACAGTAGAGAGCAAAAAACTTACCATAACCCTTGATGAAGATTATCAAGCGAAATATAAAAAAGGCACTTATTTACCGCTTATAGATGCAACTTGTGAAAAGGAAAGCGCAGTGATTAAAGTAAAAGTGCTTAAAGACGGAAAGGAAATAGAGTTTGAAGACTTTGTTTTAACTCTAGAAAAAGGCAAATACACTGTTATATATACGGTGGAAAATGAAATAGCAGACGAATTAACAGTCAACTTTACAGTTACTGACAACACGGGGTTAATCGTTGGTGCTAGTTTAGGTTCGGTTACTATTGCAGGATTAGCCGTGACTGCAATTTTAATAATAAAGAAAAGGAGAGTATTATAAAAAATGAGTTCAAAAATTAAGTGCATATTACTACCTGTTTTAAGCATCTTTTTAGTGTTCTGCATTGCGTTATCGGCAAATTTAATTTCTAACAACGGCACGCATTCCGCTTACGCAATCGACACGGAAACTCAAACGGAAACAGAGCCCGTCAAAGAAGTTTACGAATGGACTGCAGACACAACTGGTTTAGAGTTTATCGAAGACGGAAGTGGCAATGGTGCGGGAAAACTTGTTAGCCCATTAAAAGGTATCATTAGTACCGATAAGAGCGCATATGACGTTATTATTAAAAAGGCTATAACAATCAATGGACTTGATTCAGTTGGTGGTGCTAATACAGGTATCGGTTTTATAACCTACTTTGAGAACAACCCTTATACGAGCGATGGTAATAGATGGCAAAATACCCCACGTTTAAGACTCTATTCAGATTGTTTTTATGTAAGTAATGCGTTTGGTAGGGGTAATAGCGGTATAGGTCAAGTTGATACGCAGTATAAATATAACAAATCCCCAGATTATGATAGAACTGATGGTTATCATCCTTATAATAAGTGGGTTAGTGGTGCGCAAGGATTACCTGATGGCGACTATTACGTTTATTTTGGAATAGAGAATAACTTTGTTGATGCAACTGCTGAAGTAAAGGTTGTTGAAAGTTTTGATATCTACGTTAAGTTGACGAATATTGAAGGAACGGAAACTTTTATTGATTACACTTTCAATCAAGTTCCCTTAACAGCAATGACAATGGACCTTTCTGAAGATGAAGGCAACATGTTTTATATTTCTTCAAATCATAACTTGGGCGCATCTGCAACACCTAAATTTAGAGAATTTTCACAATATGCAAAAGTTGACGCTCTAGAACACGACGAAGATATAAGTTATTACTGGAATAAAACTGCAAAAGACGCTTCTGACGCTAATAAAGGTCTTGAACCAAGTAACGATATTAAAGTTGTAAAAGATTTAGAGTTAACGGTAGATTCTTATTTCTATACGCCAGATTTTGACAATAGATTTTCTTTCAAATTTGTTGCAGACGATTCTGAAGGATACTTTACTAATTATGGTAAAGTGAAATTTGTTTTCGGACAGAGGTGGACTGGTACCGTTTTCTATCTTGATTACAAGGCGGATAAGATTGGTATATATACTAATAAACCTAGTGAGGTAGAAAAGTCTACTGCGTTTGTTCTTGATATTGAAAAGGCTTATAAAGTTTCTTTAGTTATTAGGGATATTCGTGATAACGAAGGCGAATTGATTTATCGTTTGCCAACGATAGACGTTGCGGAAATAGGAAACGAAACCAACTGTGTTTCATTATGTATGATTTCAAACGATTTAGTGGTGTATGACCCCACGGTTTCGACTGGTGGTTCTTCTTTCGTAGAAACACACTTTAAGGTACAAGATAAAGACGACTACTATTATACTGACGATAGATACGGTTTTAGATGTACCCTTTCTGCAATTGAGCCTTGGTATGATTTGACGGTGGTTGACGGCGAAACTACCAAGACTGACAAAATTAAAGGCGGTAACGAAGTAGTTACTCTTACAAAAGGTGCAGACGAAGGCAAAACCTTTATCGGTTGGTTAACTAGCGCAAATGAAAACGAAATTTATACGATAGGCAAAGCGCCCTTAAATGAAAACACTACGTATACCGCTCTTTATCTTGACACGTTTGCCGTAATAAACGAAGCGGATATCAAATTAGGCAACGTTCAATTAAGATATAGGGCAACAATAAAGGCAAGTGATTGGGAAACCGTTAATAAGTTTGTAACGTTCGGCTTTAACGTTGTAAGTGGCATTACACCGCTTTCAGTAAACGACGGTGTTGAACTTATTGGCGACGGCGAAGAAAAAACCTTAAATATAGTATTTGCGGTTGATGAAGTAAATTATCAAACTGAATACGTTGCAAAGGCAACTTTCACCGTAACTTACGCAAATGAAGATGGCGTGGTAACCGTTGAAACCAAAACTTGGTGCAAAAACTCTGCGTCGCATATCGCTAAATATGCGTTAGATAACCCTGAAGAAGTTGGCGCAACTAACGGATGGAGTCAAGCGTATATTGATGAGTTTAATAGAATTATAGGGGAGGTAGCAGGAGAATAAGAAAGTTTTTTCTAACCGAAACACACGGCAAACTCGGTTTAAAGAAAATAACGCTCTTATAGCTCAATGCTAGTTAAAGGAGGATTAAATATGAAAAAATTATATAGAAAACCTGAAATTAGTTTAATGGCCCTTATGATTACAGACGTGCTTTGGGGCAGTGGCGACGTTGTGTTTGACGACTGGATTACTGGCCCTGGTATGGATGACGGCAAATTGTAAGAAACAACTTACGTTCCCCACGAAAAATCGTGGGGAACGAAAAAAAATTTATTTGAGGGAATACTTATGTTCTTAAAATGTAAACCTTGTGTGTTCGTTGTAGGTAACGAATACGAAATAGTTATTAACACCGCTGAAAACGGAATTATCGGAGTTTCCGTTGGTGGTCAAATTTATTACGAAGAAAACTCTGGTGCACTATACTCTGAAAAAAATTTTGCAAAAATCCGCGTTCCTCAAGGTGTTTTAGACGGCGCGGAAAAATATGCAGTTGAATATAGAAAAACCATAATTCGCCGTGGTTACGGCTCTCTTATGGATGAAAAACAAAGGGTTGAATTTGAATTTAAACCTCTTAAAAAAACTCAAGATATTAAAATTTATCACGTTGCAGACGTGCATTATAATTTTGAAATTTTTGAAAAAGTTTGTTCTTTCTTTGGTAACGAACTTGATTTGTTAGTAGTAAACGGCGATATCGGTGAAGTGGAAACGATAGAAAATTACGAAGACGTTTTAAAATTTGTTGGCAATATATCAAATGGTAAAATCCCCGTTATTTTTAGCCGTGGCAATCACGACGTTAGGGGACACCTTGCAGAACGCTTTACCGATTATTTTCCCGCAAACGGCAAAAAAACTTATTTTAATTTTGAGGTGGGTTGTCTTAAAGGTATAGTTCTAGATTGCGGAGAAGATAAACGCGACGAACATATCGATAGAAATGCAACTGTGCCAGACGTTTATGGCGGTGTAAATATCTTCCACGACTTCAGACTTCGTGAAAGGGATTTTTTACAGAATTTAATTTTTAGAAAAGACGATAAAATCACTTTTGCAGTTTCGCACATCAGTCCTTCTTATACCACTTCTTCGGGAAATCCAGTGTTCGATATAGAACGAGAAGTTTACGCCGAGTGGATTAAAGAACTTGAACGTTTGGGAATTAAATTTATGCTCACGGGGCATTTACATAAAGTAGACATTTTACCCGCTTTTGACGAACGCAGTATTTTACCTGCAAATTACCCTGTAATCGTTGGTTCAGAGTGTTATAAAGGCAAGTTTATGGGCACGGCAATAACGCTTAATAAAGACGGTATGAAAGTTCAATTTACCGATCAAGAGTTGCACGTGGTTAGCGAACAGTGGATAAATTTTTAGGAAACAAACAAACGGAGAAAATAAATGGCTTGTAAAAAAATCGTTTTCAATAACGCTGAATTTGAAATAATTGACGGTAAAATTTACCTTACTAAATTTGGTTTTGTTAAGGCAAAAAAAGAAAAAATAGAATTGTTTAATTTTGTGGAAGCGCAGGTTGCTGGCGAAAATAAAAATTCTCATCTAGGTGTTAAAACCGCTTACTCTTCAGAGAGTAAAAAGTTTAAATATCTTTCGCATAAAATAGATAAAAACCTTTTATCTATAACTTTAGCATCTAATTTTTTAGAAGTAACCGTTTTCTTTACCTGTTACGAAAATTGCAACACCGTAAGGGTTTTTTCGCAGTATAAAAATATTTTTAATGAAGATTTGGTGCTTGAAGAAGTTTCGGCTTTTTGTTTTACTGGTATAGGCGAAAACGGTGTTGATGATGCTAAAAATCTTAATTTTTATTCGTTTATACAGAGCCATCATGCAGAGTGCCAAGTTCGTAAAAAATCCTTTTATGAACACGGTTTATTCCGTGGAAACTGCGAAAGCCAAAAAAGAATTTCTTTCGCAAACGTGGGCAGTTGGTCAACCAAAGAGCAATTACCACAAGGTATAATTGAAAATTCTCGTACAAAAGATTGTTTGATGTTTCAAATAGAAAGCAATAATAGTTGGTATTATGAGATTGCAGATAAAGACCAAGAATATTATTTGTATCTTTGCGGTGGCAATCAAACGTTCACAAGTTGGAGCAAAAAACTATGCGTGGGCGAAAATTATCAATCGGTTAGTGTTGCAATTTCTTTCGGCTCGTCTGTTGACGAAGTTATTGAACAAATGACCGATTACAGAAGAAACATTGCTTATAAAATCGAAATAGATAAGCATTTGCCGTCAATTTTCAATGAATATATGCACTTATCATGGGATAGCCCCAACGAAGAACGCGTTTTAAATATTGCTAAAGATATTGCAAAAACTGGGGTAGAATATTACGTTATAGACTGCGGTTGGCACGACGAACAACCTGCCGATGTAATTTATAAATATGTTGGAAAATGGCGTGAGAGCAAAACCAGATTCCCTAACGGGTTAAAGAAATCTATCGATTATATTCACTCGCTCGGCTTAAAGGCAGGACTATGGATTGAGCCAGAAATAGTGGGATATTTGTGTCAGGAAATGATTGATTTTTATGGCGACGAGTGTTTTTTGAAAAGATATGGCAAAAAGATTTGCGTAATGGACAGATATTTTCTTGATTTTACCAAAGAAAAGGTAGTAAATTATTTGACCGAAACTATGAGATATATGGTTGAAGACCTTGGTGCAGATTACGTAAAATTGGACTATAACCAAGATTTGGGTATAGGCACTGAAAATAATGGTTTAACGTTTGGCGAAGGGCTTGAAAACAATGCAATCGCTTACTTAAAGTGGGTGGATATATTAAAAGAAAAATTCCCCAAAACGCTCTTTGAAACGTGTTCCTCGGGTGGAATGAGAATGGACTATAAAACCCTTTCTAACTTTACCATAGTTTCAACGTCTGACCAAATAAGTTATATTAAATATCCTTACATAGTGGGCAACGTTTTATCAGCAGTTTTGCCAGAACAGGCTGCAGTGTGGAGTTATCCTGTGGATAGGGCAGTGGAAGAAGTTACTAAAGAACAGGTTATTATGAATATGATAAACTCGTTTTTAGGCAGAATGCACCTTGCAAGTAATATCGGGCTTTTAGACGAACAAAAAAGGTTTTTAGTTTATGAAGGTGTTGAATATTATAAAACACTTGCACCGATTAAGGGTAAACTTTATCCCTATTTCCCACAAGGATTTGCGGAATTTTTTGCGGATAACGTTTGCGTAGGTCTATTAGATAAACGCAACAAAAAGGCTTATTTGGGTGTGTGGAATTTAACCAAAGCAGGCGAGTTTACCGTTAAATTACATAGTAATATCGCGCACGCATGCATTTCGTATCCAAAAAACGAAAGTTTAGATTTTTCTTTTAACGGCAATCTGTTGACCGTTAAATTTGAAAAAGAAATTCAAGCAAGATTTTTTGAAATTGATTTTAGTTAAAAAAATTGAACAAAAAGCAAAAAATAGTTGAAAAACAAAAAGATAAGTATTAATATAAAACCAGTATATAGTTTTAAGGAGAAAATTATGGCTAATTTTGAAGAAAGGGCTTTGCTTATATCAAATGCAGACGTGCAAAAATACGTAACGGTTGAAGACGTTATAGAGATTGTAGAAAAAACGTGGACGTGGTTTGGTAACGACCAAATTATTATGCCTCCAAAGATTACTACCGATATGTCAAGTGCTGGCGTTGACGGTTGGTTTAACTCAATGCCTAACTATATTAAGCCTCTTGATATTGCAGGTATTAAAGTGGTTGGCGGTTACAATGGCAATAAGAAAAAGGGCATGCCCTATATTAAGGCTAACGTTTTACTCACAGACCCACACAGCGGTATGTTAAAGGCTTTAGTGGCTGGTGACTGGATTTCTGATATGAGAACAGGTGCTCAACCTGCAATAATGTGCAAACGGCTTGCGTATAAGACGGATACTGTTACCATTATCGGCGCAGGTTTACAAGGTTATACTAGTTTACTTTGTATGACAAAACTTTTAGATATTAAAAAAGTTTACGTTTGTGACTTGAGTGAACAAGCAAGGCTCAATTTTATTGCAAAGTTTGATGGAACGGGCATTGAATTTGTTTCTTGTATAGATAATCAATCGGCTTGTGAAGATAGTGATATTATAATAACAGTAACCACCGCAGACGCAGACCTCGTTAAAGCGTCTTGGGTAAAAGAAGGGGCGTTAGTTATAACTATGGGTTCGTTTAAGGAAGTTGAGTTTGACGTAGTTCGTCAAGCGGACGTAATTGCTGTTGACCACGTTGCCCAAGCGTTGCATAGAGGAAACTTAAAACCGCTTGCAGAACTTGGCGAGATTGACGAACATTCTTTCGATATAGAAATAGGGCTTTTGCTTGCAGGCAAGCAAACGTACACCCCCGACCCAAAAAAGCGCGTTTACGCTCAAATAGTAGGTATGGGTTGTCCAGACGTTGCTGTTGCTGAAACGGCAAGATTACGCGCAGAAAAGGCAAAAGATAACGTTAAAGTTTTTGATGTTCAAGGTTAAAACAAAATTAGAATAAAACAATTACTTCATTTATGAAATGCACCCCGAAATTTAGATATTCGGGGTGCATTTAGTTTTCCTATTTAATTGCTCAACAACTTTAATGTTTTTTATATCTCATTTTTATAGTAAAAGGCGAGAATATCCTAAAATGATAATTGCACGAACAAGAAATCCCGAATATCAATATGAGGGAGTGAAAATTGTTGACGTGGCAGATTGGCTACTGAACAAATAGCCTGCTTCCCAAATATCAAAAAACGATAAAATTGGAACTTTCAAACAAAAGAAAAAGAAATTAGAACTTGGATTGACGTCTAAGTTCTAATTTTTTGTTATTAACTATAATTATGATTGTCTAATTAGACTCGATATTAAAACTATTTTAGACTATTATAAAATATATATTTTCAAAACGCTCAAACAAATGAAATTATCGCCAAAACATCAATGACGTCAGGGAGCGTAAATTAGTTATTTAACAGGATAAGCGTATCAAGTAAAGTTTTATAAAAAATATATTAAAAAGTAGAAAAAAAGGTGCTATTTTAGTGAAATTTTATGTTTTTGTCCATATATTTGAATTTTTATCTATTGCATTTGATATAAAACGCGTGGTATAATATACAAAAAACGATTTTAAAAGGGAAAATTTTGTACAACGGGGCGGTTTAGACGGCAATGGAAAACAAGTTTGCTTACATAGAAAAATTTAAGAGATATGGCTTTGGAATGTTCGTGCATTTTGGAATTTATAGCGTTATAGGTCAAGGTGAGTGGGCTTTAAACATATTGAACGTAGATAGTAATATCAACAACAAGGTCTTCAAGTATTTCTTTGCGTATCATAGATTTATTGCAACTGTTTTCGTGTTTTCTTCCTGAACATTTATAGTATCTTTTAACTTGTCCGTTATTTCCTGTGCCAGATTCTGAGGCAATAGGCTTTCCACAGTATCCACATTTAACAAGGTTTTTTAATAAATAAACAGCGGTGGAATCGTGTTTTCCGTAATGATTTTCTTCTATTTTATTTCTTACAATATTATAAGTTTATTCTGAAACAATGCGGGGGAACATATCGGGAAAGGATTCTCCCTTGTATTTATATATACCAGCGTACTTTTCACTTTTAAGTATAAAGTAAATTGCTGTTCTTGAAAGCGGTCTGCCTTTATTTTTTACACCACGCTTATCTAGTACGGCTTTTATATCTTTAACAAAAACACCTGATGCGTATTGCTCATAAATATATCTAACGACGGACGCTTCTTCTTCGTGAATAACTATTTTCTTATCAACTATTTTATAACCAAATGGGGTGTAAACCCCTTGAAACGTGCCTTTTTGTCTACTTTCGTTTAATCCACGCTTTACTTTTTGCGATAGTTCTGCCGAATAATATTCCGCCATACCTCCAAGTAAAGACTCTAAAATAATACCTTCTGGCGTTTCGGGAATGTTTTCGGTGGCGGATATAAGTTTTATACCGTTATCTCGTAAAGTCTTTTTATGTATAGCCGACTCATATTTGTTGCGAGAAAATCGGTCAAGTTTATATACTAAAACGAAATCCCACGTTTTTTTAGACCAGTTTAATTTTAACAACTATTATAAGAAAATGTTTTACTTGCAAAATAATGCAAAATAGTTGCTCTAAACTGTTAAACATACAAAATGGATTAACAAATACTTGATTATATTCTTAACAACATTTAAAATATATACCAAAAATTGAAAAGGGGAAGATTATGAAGTTTAGTTCAAAATCACCACTAATAAATATTACGCCTAACGACGGTTATCATTACTTTTTTGGTTATTATGATTTACAGCCTTTTGACGAGAGCGGTTGTAAACATCTTGCTCATAGAGTATCGTTTGCAGATAGAATACCCAAAATAGGCGATAAGGCAGAGTTAGGTTTTATAACTTTAAACGATAACGTTTTTCATAAAGTGGCTGAAACATCTGCTTGGAATTTTCAGCAAGGTGCGCTTTTACAATGGTATAACCGTAATAGCATTATTTATAACGACTTTAGGGCAGGTGAATTTTGTGCGGTAATCAAAAATATTGAAAGTGGACAAGAAAAGATTATTTGCGCACCGCTTGCAAACATTTCAAAGGATAGAAAGTGGGGGTTATCTATTAACTTCGCGCGCGTTTGGGATTTTAGACCAGGGTATGGTTACTGTAACCTAAAAGACGAGTATTATGACGATAATGCACCCGAAGTAGACGGAATATTTTTAGTTGATATAGAAAATAATACAAAAAAACTTATAATCAATTATAAGCAACTTACCGAACTTTTCCCTGAAAAACCGTTTTGTGAAATGAAACTTTTGGTAAATCACATTACTTTTAATCCGTCAGCAACTAGATTTTTGTTCTTATTGCGCAATTTTCCCGAAGAAGGTAAGCGTTGGGGTACGATTTTAATTACGGCTGATAGAAATGGTGAAAACATTAGAAATCTTACAAATTACGAAGTAAATTCACATTACGACTGGAAAAATGACCAAGAGATAATTATATATTCAGGCTTGCCTGACTGGGGAATATATTTTATAAACGACGTTTCGGGTAAAAGAGAAAAACTTGACGACGACCTTATAAATTACGACGACGTGCATTGTCTTTATTCACCTGATAGAAAGTGTTTTATAGGGGACGGGTATCCTAATACTGGTAGTTCAAGGTATATAATGCTTTATGATTTTGAAAGTAAAAAAAGTAGGGCAATAGTAAAAATTTATTCCGAACCTGTTTCAAACACTGACATACGTTGCGATTTGCATAATAGGTTTAATCGTAACGGCACGGTTGTTTCTTTTGACAGTTATCATAGTGGTAGGCGTGAAATTTTAACTTTTGCGTTTGACAGGAAAGAGTTAATAAAATAGGTGTATAAAAATGGTTTATCAAAAGGTATATTCAAAGGAATATAAAAACGCAAAAACGCTATCTAAAGGCTTATGTGAAACAGAGTTTTTAGATTGTGCGCTTGATGCAAGATATTTATATAAAATTCGCTTAAAAGGTGAAATTGCAATTCCTTACACAAACAGGGTGGAAGAAATTTACCCCGTTTATTTGCGTAAGTTAGAAGATTCACTATCGTTTGACGGAACAGAATATAAACTTGTTTTCGGGGATTTTAATTTTGAAAAAGAAAGAAGTTGCTATTATATGTGCCGTTCAAAATTTGAAATTAACAAGCCGTATAATTTTTCTGTAAAATATAAGGCTAGTGGTGTAGATAGCGACTTAACGGTAACTTTAGAAGTATATTACGGTAAGCAAAAAACTAGATATTATTACGAAAAAGCAAACGAAATTTACACTATAAATATTAACGACGCTAAAGATTTTGAGAGTATAGAGCAACAAGTAATTTTTAAGCAAGAAGTAGATTTTTTAATGGTTAAAATTTGCGGAACAAACTTTAACGGACAAGCGGAATTTTATACGCCTAGTTTGAAAGACGATTGTGGCAAAGAGTATATTGACAAGTTTGAATACAAGCCTGAAAATCTTTTGGGCTTAAAATGGATAGGCGAGGGGTTTTCAACGTCTTTGCGTCCCGAGTTTAGAGTAAGCGTAAACGGAAAAGAAATTTTTAGCGGAAGAAAATACGAGCGACAACACCGTTTTTCAGGCGTTGAATTTGAAATTCCCGCAAACGTTTTAACGGGTAGCGATAAAATTGAAATTTATTACGGAAATGAAAATAGATTTTCTTATAATTATAAAGAACTGCAAATTATCGCGCTTCCAAAAGATTTTGAAATTTTAGGTGTAAGCCCTTATCAAACGATAAATTCTGTTTTTGGTGTGTTGGTGTATTCAAATAAAGACCAACGCATTTGCGTAAAGTGTGATAAAAACCTTCAATATTTAGGGGAAGATTGTATACAAAAAGGCATAAACGTATTGCGATTTATGCCACAAACTTTAGGTAAAAACGTTCAACTTACTCTTTCGATAAACGACGTAGAAAGAAAGGCTATAATAAAAGAGATTTTTCCTGAAAAAACCGACGGCATTCTTACGGGCACGGGGGACTTGATTTACGTCAATCAAAACGAGAAAGATTTTATAGAATATATTGCGTGGTATCTAAACGAAGGCGTGGGTAATATGATTACTTTGCGTTCGTGTTTTAGGTGGGGCGCAACAAGTGAACTAGACCAAAATTTTTGGAAAAAAATAGTAAAAATCTTGTGCGATTTAGGCATTTATTACTGTTTAATGACCGATGGTAGAGAACTGAACGGAGTAAACGCCAACCCGTCGCAAGAACTTTTAAATAGTGAATATTTCTTGGGCGAACAAACGCACGAAAGAGACGGCGCATATACTTACTGGGACCAAAAGATAGATGATTCTGAAACGTTATTTTATCATCTTTTATCAAGAAAGTTGGAAAGAAACGGCATTTACGGAAAAGCAAGCCCAGTTTATAACTCAAAAGGCGAAGGTTGTATTTATTATACTGGCGAAGGCATAACGGACGTAAAACAAGCGTATGAAAGTTTAAAAGAAAAACTTAAAAGCACTGGTGCAGACGGCGCAACAAGGCACACTGGTGTAACACCGTTTTTCAATATTTTTCTTGAATCGGGTTATAAGTGGGTAGGATACGAGTCGCTTTACGGTAGCCACGAAATGATATTCGGTGCGTTGCGTGGTGCAAGCACATCTAATAGAATTAAAGACTTTGGTTCACATATTGCACTTCAATGGTCAACCGTGCCTGCATATGATTACGCGCACGCTTTAAGATATAAACTGTCGCTCTATCTTGCATATATGCACGGCGCAAACTGGATAAATACCGAAGAAGGTATTTGGAATATTGAAAATCTTTTCGTAGGATTTGATAGGTTTACCGAGCCGTGTATAATGCATAAAAAAGAGCAGAGTGAATTTTTCAAATTTATTCAATCGCATAACCGCAGTGGAAAAATGGTGCGTAAAATTGCAATGATACAGGGCAAATACGACGGAATGGATTGTTTTTCTACTGGTAGAGTTTACGGACAGTACGGAAAAGAGTGGGAATATTCTTCCCCCGAAAAGAGTTGGGATTTGCTTAAAGTGTTCTATCCACAAGCCAAAATAGGCGCAGTTTATAACTGTGTTTATAAGGGTGGCGAAAACGCATTGAAAGAGCAAGACGCAGAACTTTATAAAACGCTTACCGGACGATACGGCACAATTTTAGATTATCAAAGTTTGGGTTTTTTCACTTCAACGCCATATGGTGTAATAGATATTATTCCCGCAGAGGCAGATAACTTTGCTGATTATGAAGTGTTGTTTTTCACAGGTTGGAACACTTGTACAAATGTGCAACTGAAAAAATTGTGCAATTATCTTGCTAGTGGTGGAACATTGTTGCTTTGTAGGTCGCATTTATTTGACAGCGTAAGTAGAAAAGAAGTGTTTGATAAAAAAGCCAACGTAATAGATAGTCCGTTAGTAAAAGAATTGCTATCTTATCAAGATAAAGGCAATTTGATTTATTTTGATGAAAACGATTATCCTGCAAATATCAGAGGTTATGCAGAAAAATTAACCGAACTTGCAAAAGCACACCGTTCAAAATTCGTAACGGAAACACAAAACGTAAGTTTTACTGAATATTTAGAACAAGACGGCACCACCACTTTATATATGATAAATATTGACTGGTGGGAAAGAAAGCCTGCAAAGTGCAAGATAAATTTAAACGGCATTGTAGAAGAATTTGTTTTTGACGACAACGATATTCATATTTTTAATATCAATAAAAAAATTGTCCAAATAATATAAGGTATACAATATGAACGCCCCGCGGATTTTTCCGCGGGGCGTTTGCTATTTACGTTCAAGTAAAACGAAATAAAAATTTATCTATATTTTTCGCGATACGAGGTGGGGCTTAAGCCGTATTTTTTCTTAAACAAGTTTGAAAAGTAAGCAGAGTCTGAAAAGCCTAAATTGTTAGATATTTCATTAACGGTTAGGTCTGATTCTCGAAGAAGAAACATAGCCGTTTCAAGTTTTATTTTGTTTAGATATTGAATAGGCGTGATATTCATAAACTTCGTGAAAGTGTGTTGAAAAGATGATAAAGACATATTGCACTTTTCTGCGTAATATTTAAGAGGCATAGTTTGTGAATAATTGTTGTGCATTTCTAAAATAGCAGGTCTAATTTTTGCAATATTTAAGTTGTCTGTAATTTGATTTTCTTGGTAATAAGCCCTGTAAATGAGCAAAAGAATTTGCTCAAATTTAACGTTTAATGCAAATTCATAACCAAATTCCATAAGTTGCAATTCGTTTATTATACTGTCGAATAAAACTAACAATTTTTCTTGCGTGCTAGAATTAAGATTTAAGTGGATAATTTGTTGAGAAAAGAGTGGCATATCAGAAAACTTTTGTGTAACGCCATTAAAATCAACAACGTAGTCTTCGCAATCATAAGAGGAAAGATATTTAATTTTGTTTTTAATAATTAACAAATCGCCTGGTTTTAGCGTAATGTTATCACCATTTTGTTGTTCAATTTTTAGTTTGCCGTTTTTAACGAAAATTAACCGACCTTCAGTTGCTGGTGCGGTTGAAATTCTACGTATGTAACCAGGAATTGAGCAAGTGCCTGCGGTGTGAACGTAGCAATTTTTAGGTGTTCCTTCAGCGTGTGTGGCGTGAATTGTTTTTTTCATGTGTCCCCTTAAAGTATACAAAATTTAAATTTTAATAAAATATTAGTTCGTGATTTAGTGTAGTATAACATTTATCCTATGAAAAATGCAATAATTTTACAAATATTTTTTTTGATTTTGCATTATTTTACAAATTTTCGGCACGCAAACAAAATAAAAAAGTTGCAAAAAATTAGAAAAAATTGCCAAATTATTACACTAGTCATAAGGCGTTCGATTATAAATGGATAATGAAAAAGGCTTTATCAAAGTGAAGTTTGCATTATATTACAAATTTTATGCACTCACACATATGGACATTAAGTGATTTTCAGTGTATAATTTACACGATAAAAATTGTTGGGGGGGGGGGTAACTGTTTGTTATTTTCTCTTTTAACGGTTTTTTATTAGCCGAAAATATAACACGGCGACAAAAACTATAAAAATTTTAAAGGAGGATTTTTTGCAATGAAAAAGGCTTATTTAAGCCCAGAACTGGAACTAGAGAAAAGTTGTTGTAATGATGCAATATTAAATTCAGTTCCACCGTTGGACCTTGGTGATGACGATTGGGGGGTGCTAGATGAATTCTAATATCAAACGTGTTTTAGTTGCACTATTAACAACTATCACTGCAATTTGTTTAATGATGTTTACG
The DNA here is from genome assembly GCA_017399035.1 of Clostridia bacterium. Taxonomy (GTDB): domain Bacteria; phylum Bacillota; class Clostridia; order Christensenellales; family Borkfalkiaceae; genus UBA1259. Next base: position 48,489 of record JAFQEM010000022.1, read on the forward strand.
GCAATGAATTTTGGCGGAAACGTATTTGCAGACCAAACGTATATACCCGTAGAATTTACTTCAACAACCGAATTTGATTTTGCTATGCAAGACGGTGCGTCGGTTAAAGTTGCAAACTTTAATGCAGGTGTAGAAAGAGCGTTGAGATTTACAACAAAGTTGAAGAAAACCGATTTACCAGAGGGTGATGGCGTTAGAGTGGTAACGATAATAACGCTTACTGACCTTTTGAAAGACGCAGGGTTAAACGACAGCAAGTTTACCGTTGAAAACCTAAAGGGTTTAAACGTTAAATATTCAAGTGTTATTTTCTCAAGTGAAAATGGAAACTTGACCCCTGAAAATGACGGCGATTATTACGTATACAACGCTTGTCTATACAATATACAAGACAAAAACTATACCAAAGAGTTTTCAGCAAGAAGTTACGTAACGAATTCCGAAGGGCAAATAACGCAATACACAACTTATACTTATAATCCTGAAACGCTTGATAATGCAGGCGCATTGTGGGAAGTTGCTAATGCACATAAAGAAAATATAGTTGATGATGAAGAAAATGCAGTTTTTGGACCAAATGCAAATATGACTGAAAAAGCATACGTTTCATCACTTTGCCAAACTTATACTGTTACTGCAAAAGGTTTTGACAATGCAACTAGCGATTTTACCGTTAAACACGGTGAAAAACTATCTGTAGATACGGTTAAAGAATCTGCAAATATTTATGGCACTGCTTATTTTAATGGAACTGCAACAATTGGCGAACAAGAGTTTGATTTTGACCAAATCATTATTGAAGATAAAGAAATCGAATTGAGCATGTTCACGATAGGATTTAATGAAACAAGTTCTGGCTATGCTGTGGCAAAAGGAACGCTTATGAATGCTACGGAATTTGATGGGACTTACGTTGTTCCTGCAACTTACAATGGGAAAGACGTTGTTTCTGTTACTTCTGGTGCTTTTAATACAAGTGCTAAATTGCAGAAAATATATTTACCAGAAAGTGTTAAAACGCTGAATCCTACTGCGTTTAGAATGTGTACAAATCTTGAAGTATTATATGCTCCTGGTGTAACGGGAACGCTAAATGAAACGGCTTATAATTGTACTTTATTGAAAACTGTCGTTGTTGGTAATGCTACAACATTTGGTTCTTCATGGATAAGAGATAAAGGCGATGCACAGTTAGACATTTATGTTAATCATGAAGACATAAGCACACTTTCAATTAGTATTAACACGACTGCAACCTTATTTACAAAGAAAATTTATATTTTAGGCGAAAGCGGTGTAGGAACGTATACTTATAATGCTGAAACTAGAGAAATTAAGCCCAATGACGATACTCATTACTTATACGTAAACGGTACGGTTGTTGACCCGTCAATCCCTGCATTGAACTTTACTTACAATGAATCAAAAGGGGGATATACTTTAACGTCTTTGGGAAGTACATTTAAAGTTTATTATCCTAACGGTGTGTTTAACTGTCCTGAAACTTATGATAACGACATAAACGGAAGTCATCCCGTAGTTGCTATTGGCAATAAAGTGTTCAATGAAAACACATATCTTAAAAAAGTAATTTTGCCTGAATCAGTTACTACCTTGGGTACACAGTCATTTAGAAGATGTACTGCTATGACATATTTTGACGCTAGGGGCTTGACTGCTATTAATACTAGTGGTGCTATGTACGGATGCGATAATTTGACAACGATTATTTTAGGTAAGAATTGTACAAAAATAGGTACTACTTATACTGACGCATTAGAAGCAAATGCTACAAAATATAGAAATATTTGTTCAATTTACTTCTATGGCACTGCGAAAGAGTTTGCTATGACTATAGGTTCTAAGTCTAATACGCTAAACTTTAATGTTTACGTTTATAATGAAACGGAAACCGCACCTTATGCTTGGCGATTCGTAGATGGTGTTGCAAAGGCTTATAATGATACTTCTTACTATACTTACGATACCTCTAATAACATATTAACCGAACCTACGGCTTAAAATAATGTAAAAGTTTATCCGCCACGCCGTTATCAGCGTGGCGGAAATATTGATAAGCAAAAAAGGAAAGATATTATGATTACTGTTGACGGATTACATTCTGTTCTTGATAAAGCAAAGGTCATATGTGATAAAGACCAAAATTTATTAGAGTCGGAAAACGTTATTCTTACATTGTTTTTGACTAAATATCTTACCGATATTTATAAAACTTTAATTTTTGAAATTGAAAGCAAAGATATATCTGAAAGCGAAAAAGTTGATGCTAAAGCGCGCATTAAACTTGATATGAAAAAAGAATTTTCTTTTGATTATTTTAATGAGCATAAAGATAGCGAAGATATTGCAAAAATAATTTCAAACGGAATTTACAAAATGGAAAATTCAATGCAAAACTTCATTAGGCTTTTTGGGGTGTTTAAGTTGTTGGATTTTCTTCACGTAAGAAAAAAGATAGAACACACTAACACAAAAACGCTTTGCGCTTTAATTGAACTTTTTTCTAGCCTAGATTTAACAGGTAAAGAAGAAGTTGACCTTTTTGGTTTAGCGTTTAAGTATTGTTATAAGTGGAGTTTTTCCACTATTAGTTTCAGAAGATATATAGGAGCGTAAACAATTATGACACAAAAATTTATCACGCCAAACGACCCTAATATTATTTGTGAAACAGACAGTGCGTCTATTCAAAAAGCGGTTAATTACGCTGTACGAAAGGGCGTAAATAAAGTTTTAATACCAAAGTTAAATAAGCGCACGGGAAAAGGCGGTTGGACTATTGATAAGTCAATTCTTCTGCCGTCGAATATCACGGTTATTTTAGATAACTGCCATATGACGCTTGCTGACGGTGCATTTTGCAACTTTTTCCGTAACGAACTTTGTGGCACGGAAATTGCAAACACTTTAGATGGCGAGCAACACGATATCCACATTATCGGGCAAGGCTATGCTATTTTAGACGGTGGCAACACAAACTGGTTTTTAGAATGTAATAGAAACGTTGATAATTGTAAAACAGAAAATATGGGACTAAAAATCAACAATGCAATTTTGTTACATAACGTAAGAGATTTTTCAATCGAAAATATTGAAATCCGCAACCAAAGATGGTGGGCAATCAACCTAATTTATTGCAGAAACGGAAAGGTTATTGACTTTACTTGTATGGCTACGAATATCATTCAAAATCAAGACGGTTTAGATATTCGTTGCGGTTGCAACAACATAACCGTTGAAAGGCTTACGGGTAAGTCTGGCGACGACCTTATTGCACTTACTGCTTTAGAGCGTAGTGAAAACGGTTTCCACGTTAGCGGTAAAGATAGTAATATTCACGATATATTTATTAAAGACGTTTTAGGTTGCTCAATAATTAACGGACTTGTTGTTTTAAGAAATCAAGATAGTAGACAAATTTATAACGTAGAAATGGAAAACGTTATTCAAAGTGATTTAGAAGATTTGAATAATCATCCTTACACCATTGTAGACGTTGGGCAAAACGATTATATTTATAAAAAACAGTCGCCAATCGGGTCCACTCGCAATATAAAAGCAAAAACTATTATAGGTGATAGTTCTGCTCCCGTTATGGTTGGGGCAACGCTTGAAGATTGCAAGTTTGAAAATATTCACTCGTTTGGTGGGCGTTACGCTTTCGTTTCTATGGGTGTAAAAATGAAAGACGTTAAAGTTGACGGCGTTTTCGTTTATGATAAGCCTGCGCATTTGCCGTTGAGATTTGAAAGAGTTCCGTATACTGGTAACGATATTGAGTTTTCCGTTTACGAGCGTGATGAAGATTATCTTGAAAACGTTACGTTTGATAACGTGGTATGCGAAAATCGAAAATTAAATATTGCAATTAAAGAAAATTATAAAAACGGTTTCCGTTTGGAGGGCAAAAAATTATGAACGATACTTATGTGATTGCTCAAAAAAATACGGGAAATGACAGCCTTTCAATTCAAAACGCAATCAATATTGCAAAAGAAACCGAAAGCGGAACTGTAATTATCGGTGGCGGTCAATGGAATTTAAATACTTGCATTTACGTTCACGATAATATTCGTTTAATTTTTGACGGGGCTATCGTCAACGTAAACACGCAAGACGGATATTTTATTAGAAATTCTAACGCTATTGAAAATTATAAAAACGTTCTTTACGCAGAACAAAACCATATCGTCATCAAAGGCGAAAATGGCGCAATAATCAACAACGGTACGGTTTTTTTATCAAACGTTTCATACTCGGTGATTGATGGTTTAAAGTTTGTCGGTAGCAAAAATTTTGCAATAATAACGGCGTCTACTTTAGGTCTTAAAATTAAAAATATTCAGTTTGACGACTGCGAAAACGGAATTTTACTTGCCGTTGGCACGAGAGACTGTATTTATCACGATTTAAGCGGAAACGTTAAAAATAACTTCTTCGTTTTAAGTGATTACGCGTTTGAAGAATTCCGCAGACATCACAGGGAATACGTCGTAATAAACAATTTAATTCGCAGTGTTTCGGCAGTGGCGGAAAATTTAGTTTATTGCACTGGACAAGATATTGAGAGAATAGTCTTTTCTGGTATAAGCGCAACCGTTAAAAACGTGGCGTTTAATATCAAAAAAGGTAAATGTATAAGCGTTTCAAACGCTAATATAGTGGGTAAATTATTTAACGACGATATTGATGAAAATACGTTAATTTTCGTTAAATAAAACCATTTACACAAGAAAAATAAAAAATTTTTATAAAGGGGTATTACCATGAAAAAACTTTTATCAACAATTATGGCAGTGTTTATGCTCTGCGCTTCTCTTGGGGCTATGGGGTGTAATCGTGAACAACTTGAGGCTGGCGACGATTCGAAATCACTTTTAAACGTCGGCGTTTTCTATGCCGGTTACGGTATAGAATGGGCAAAACAAGCAGAACATGATTTTGAAAAACTCTACGAAGACGTAGTTTTCGAAGACGGTAAAAAAGGCGTTGACGTTATTATTGATGCTAAAAAAGATGAATTTAAGCCTTCTAACCTTTTGGTTACTATGGAATCTTATGAAAATGCAATTTATTTTCTTAACCAAAACGATTTTTACGGTTTCCAAAGAAACGGCTTGCTTGCGGATATAACCGACACGCTTAACGAAAAGGTTTACGACGCTGACGGCTACTGGGCGGCAGCATCAGGAAAACCCGCTGTTTCTTCAATGAACGACATTATGTATAAAGAATTTGACGGTTACTATGATATAAATGGTCGCACATATGCTGCTCCTTGGTCGTTTGACTGCGCAGGTATCATTTATGATGCAGACTTGTTTGATAAAAATAGATATTATTTTGATGATGAGGGTGAAATAGGTTGCAACCAAGCGGATATTGATGCTGGTAATTGTGGCACAGGTCCAGACTTAACTATGGGTACGCCTGATGATGGTATGCCTGTAACTTGGAACGATTTTGTTACTCTTATGGACCATATGAAGAGAGGCGGTGATAACGTTACTCCGTTTATTTGGTCGGGTGGCACGCAATATCAAAAAGTTAGAGCGTATGAATCTATTTGGGCTAACTATGAAGGATATGACGATTATATGTTGAATTTCTCATTTAACGGTGTAGACGCTCAATTAGGACAAATTACTCCTTCAACCGCAGGTAAACTTTGTGAACAAGAAGGCATTAAGGCAGCAATTAAAGCGGCTTACGACGTAATTGACGGTGGATATTATTTTGGTAAAAGTTTCCAAAAGTCTTACACCGAAGCCCAAACCTTATATATAGATAAAGATGGTGAAGCAGGGCAAGTTGCAATGTTTATGGAAGGTGGTTACTGGGAAATTGAAGCAATCGATACGTTCGACAGAATGGGTTCGTTGCTTCCTAGCAACGGTTTTGGTCAAAGAAACTTTAAGAGATTCCCTATTCCTAACTTTGTTGGCGTTGAAGGTATAACCGACCAAACAAGTGAAATTATGGAAGAACCTGAAACTCTTATAGGACATTCTGCTTATAAGAATATTGCTTTAGTTACTGCTAAAAATAAAGCGAAAAACCCTGAATTACAGCAAAGACTTGCAAAACTCTTCTTGCAATACGTTAATTCAAGAGAGCAACTTGTTAACTTTACTGCTAAAACTGGTGCTTGTATAGGTGCTTATCATTTTAAGACAACCAAAGAAGAAAGAAATACTTTCACTAAGTTTGGTAAGAATATTTTTGAATATATCGAAAACGGTTCAAAGGTAGCAATAGACGTTCCGTTACACGAATTTAGAAGAAGTAACTATGCTGACTGGGAAGATAACGGTAGAGGATATTTCTATATCAATGAAAATGGCGTAGGTTCATTTGCAGACCCGTTCACTTTCTTTGCTGACGCTAGCAGTAAAACTGTAAACGATTGTTGGGGTTATATGCAAAGACAGTTTAAGCAACTTATGAGCACTTGCAAATAAGCAACTTGAAATATAATTTGAAATAAAAAACGTAACTAACGGATTGCTATCCGTTAGTTACGCTAAATACTAGTTTTTTACTCAATTTAAGGATATGTATTTATGAAAGAAAAAGAACAAACATTTTTTAGTAAGTTGTTTACGAAAATAAAGTGGGCAATGTACGATTTGTCCGTAAAACTTTTCGGCAATAAAAAAACTAAAATAGAACTTGATGCAAATAAGTCGAGAAGGTTTAAGAAGAATCTTTTCTTGTTTTTGTTTTTGCTGTTTCCGATAGTGCAGTTTATAATTTTTTATATCGGCGTAAACATAAACTCGATTTTACTTGCGTTTAAAAGTTTTGAAGGCGGAAAGTGGGTTTTTTGTGGCTTTGATAATTTCAAAGAAGTTTGGGACGATTTGTTTGTAAACGGCAGGCTAAACGTTGCAGTTAAAAACTCAACAATTCAATTCGCTCTATCTTTTTTGGTGGGAATCCCTTTGCACGTTATCGTTGCGTTTGTTATGTTTAGGGGCGTTCCTGGTTCAAAATTTTTAAGGTTCGTTTTGTTTATGCCAAATATGATATCTTCGTTGGTATTTGTTATTTGCTTTAGATATTTAGCAAGCGACGCATTGCCTTTAATCACTGGCATAGAAAATTTAAACATACTTAAAAGTTCTCAACCTTCAAGTTTTTACACGGTTTTACTTTTCGGTTTTTGGCTTGGCTTTGCAGGAGGTTTGATTATATATCTAGGTGCAATGAGCAGTATTTCAACTGACGTTTTAGAGTATTGCGAACTTGAAAATATGTCAAGTTTAAGGCTTTTATGGTCAATAATTGTTCCCTTAATTTTCCCAACTATTATTACTTACATAGTCGTTGGTATGGCAGGGTTTTTCACAAGTTACGGGCAGTTCCACTCGTTTTTTGGGGCTGCTGGCAAAAATTCTGCTCCGCCTTATGAAACGTTAGGATACGTGTTCTTTGTTACCATTGCAAGGGATAGTGCTACAGTTGCAGATTATCCTTATGCTGCGGCAGGTGGTTTGATGTTTACGATGGTTATCGCTCCGCTAACCGTAGGTATTAAATCGTTGCTTGAAAAATACGGACCGGGGGTAGACTAAAATGGCAAAATCAAGTAAGTTAAAAAAGAAAATGGACGCTTTTGAGTGGGTGTTCTATTCAATAATAATTTTATACGTTATTTCATTATTCGTTGTTTTAGGCTTTGGCTTTTTCAACTCGTTTAAGGACTGGTATGATTTTGACCTTGGTAACGTTTTGGGTATGCCACGTGAAAAGTACGGTGGATTTACGTTGCAAAATTATTCGTTTATTATAACTAATTTTAGAGTTCAAGTAAAGCCTTTGGGCAGACCGCCTAGATACGTTTACATTGAAGAGATGCTATATAACTCAGTAGCGTTTTCAATAATCGTTTCACTATTCAGCATTGCAACGCAAGTTATGGTGTCATATGCGTGCGCTAAATATGAGTTTAAACTTAAAGGTCTTATTTATATGGTTGCAGTAATTGTAATGATGGTGCCGATAGTTGGTTCTTTGGCGGCTGAAATGCAGTTTGCAACCGAACTTAATCTTAAAAATAATTTTATAGGCATTGCAATAATGTGTTGCAAATATCCTGGAATTTATTTTTTAGTGTTTTACGCATCATTTAAAAATATTTCATCTACTTATATGGAAGCGGCTGAAATTGACGGTGCAGGGCACTTAAAGATATTTTTACAAATTATGTTACCTATGGTAATGAGTTCAATTTCAGCGGTATTCGTATTGCAATTTATTGCAAATTTCAACAACTATCAAACGCCTATGTTATTTGCGCCTGAAAGAACAACCGTTGCTTACGGCTTGTTTATGTATCAAAGCAGCGTTGAAAACGGCGTTCATACCACGCATAAACTCGCTGCAAGTATCGCAACTGCTATTCCGCTTATGATTTTATTCTTCATTTTCAGAAATAAAATTATGGGAAACTTGACGATGGGTGGTATAAAGGGCTAAAAATATTTAACAAAAAAAGAGGATTATATGAGTAAAGTTTCAAAGAAAATTTTTATTAGTTGTTTGATAGCGATTTTAATTTTTTCTTTCGGTATAGGGTTAAAGTTAAGCAACACCTTTGCTGTTGAAAATGATATTACTTCGCTTGATATTCAACTTGATTTAGGTTCTTATAATAAAGACGAATTACCAAACGGCGTTGAAAACTGTTCTTATCCGGTTTTTGGATATAACGCAACGGATAATTTGGGCAATAAAATCTCTGACGTTGAAGTTTTGGTGTATTACGACGCTGAAGGTGATTCGTATACGGGTAACCTTTCTGACGACGTTTTAGTTGCTACCGAAAACGGACGCTTTAAAACTGAAAATGCAGGTGAATACGTAATTGAATATACTGCACGCTATCAAGCCTTACGTAAAACGATTAGACTCTACGTTACCGTTGTAGAAGAAGAACTTTACGTAGAAAGTGATTATCAAATAAACAGCGGTATAGTAAGCGAATCTTTTACAGGCTATGAAATAAAACTACTTGAAGGCGAAATTATTTCTGACGACAAATTTGGTGTGGCTGAACTTGCAATAGACGTTTCGTATAGTGGCGACTATGCTGAACAAGTTGAAAAAGTAGATATTATCAAAGGTGTTGATAGCAGTGATTATTTTTGTCCGATAGTGGCTGGTGAGTACAAAATTACTTATACGGTTACGAATATTTTGGGCAAAGACAAAGCTGTTCCTGTTACAAAAGTTATTACCGTTACCGATAACGTTAAACCTATTTTAAGCGTACCGTCGCTGAATAGGGTAATGTTTAAAGGTAAAACAGTTGAGTTGCCAGTTGCGCAAGCAGTTCAGTATTATAACGGAAGGCAAATTTTCGTGCCCGTAACCGTACTATTTAATGGCAATAACGTTACTCAAACACGGCTTGTAACACCTGAAACAGAAGGTAAGGCTACCATAACTTACGTTGCAAAAAGCGTTGTAGATTCACAAATAGAAAGCAGAAGTGAAATAGACGTTATGGTGCACGATTTAACTAGTGATAACGGCGATATCTTCTTGAGTAAATACTTGTATCTTGACGGCTTTAGCGGAAAGTATTATAAGAAAAATGAAGTGGATAATGGCGTAAAATATTCTTCTGCAATTTACACTCTTACTGCAGATGGCACTGTAAATCAAGCAACAATGTATTTTGGTAGAGCAATTCACACTGGTTACCTTTCTGCAGAATTTGAGGCAGAGCAAAGTTTAGCGTCTTTTGGTAATTTATATCTATATTTTGTTGATAGTGTTGATTCAAGTAAAGTTGTTGAATTAAAACTTCACGAAGTTTTAACGTCTTCAAAACCATACGTCGAAGTCTATCTAAATGGTAACTTTGTTAAAAAATGGGAAAATAAATGTTTTGGTCCATTTGAAAACGGGTCTAGTTTAACAGGTAGTAGTGTAAGAAAGTTCAGTATTAAGTATGATTATAAAACTCAAACGCTTGTTGACGTTAAAGGTAACTTGATTTGTGAAGTAACTTCTTACGCAAACGGGCGCGCGTTTGACGGGTTTAGTAGCGGAAAGGCTTATCTTTCACTTAAACTTGACGAAATAAATGGTTTAAGTCAAATTAAACTTGTCAACTTATGTACGCAGTCTTTTTCAAATATGCCCAAAGATAGAACAAAACCGAACGTCTTCACACCTAAATCTCGTTTATTTGCAGATATCAACACGGTTGTAACTTTGAAAAATCTTGAAATATTTGATATTTTAGACGACGATTTAAGACTTAAATTAAACGTTACTTCGCCATCTGGTAAAACCGTAGTAGACGAATATATTACTGACGATTATCAAATTACAGTTGATGAATACGGCAAATATCAAGTTAAATATACTGCATACGATTCTTCGGGCAATTATGAAGATTCATACGCAACTCAAATAGAAGTTGTGGATAGAATTGCGCCCACGTTGAGTGTTGCAAACGTTCCTGCAAACGTAAAGAAAGGTGAAACGGTTAGTTTACCCACGCCTAATGCTACTGATAATTTTGACGACGAACCCACTACTTGGATAATGGTTTCATATGGTAATTTCCGCAACGAATACGTTACTGACGGTAAATATAGTTTTAATGAAACAGGAACTTATTACGTCAAGTATAAGGCAGTTGATTCAACTGGAAATTACTGCATAATTACTTATACGGTAGTGTGCGAATAAGGGGGGATAGATAAATGAAAAAATTTACGATAATTCTTCTTTGTATATGTTTATTATGTTCTTTTGCTGTTGGATGCAGTCCGCAAGACCCTACTGACGAAACTAGAGTTAGCGAACCAGAAACTTTTAGTCAAACAGAACACGTTCTTATCAAAGATGGTAATTCAGATTATAAAATAGTTATTCCTGTTGAACCTACTGATACGGAAAAGTTTGCGGCTAGTGAGCTACAACTTTTTATGAGTAAAGCAACGGGTTGCACTTTGCCGATAATTAGCGATTTGCAAGTGGAAAATGCTAAAAGCGGTAAATATCTTTCTATCGGTAAAACCACTTTGCTTGCGCAAGAAAAAAGTATAACGTTAGATTATGCTGTTATGAAAGAGGGTGGCCCTTCAATAACTACGGTTGACGACGACGTTTATATGGCGGGTGCAGCAAACACGGGCACGCTTAACTCAGTATATAAGTTTATGGAATATCAAATCGGCTTTAAGGCTTATGCGGTAGATTGCGTTAAGTATGATTTTTATCCTACCTTAAAACTTATGGATTTTAATTATCGCTTTATTCCAGACGTTGAAATTTACACGACTGCCGCGAAAGAAGTAATGGGTTCGTCAATGACGCACATAACTAACGCTGCAAGAATGTATATGTACGGTTGGGCAGGCGAAGAGAGTATTACGGTTGAAGGTAAAGAATATTCGGCATTCTGTCATACTATGGGCAACATAATTTCTCAATCAAGATACGGAAGTTTGCACCCAGAATGGTTTAACGGTGGTCAACTTTGTCTAACTAATCCTGAACTTATTGAAGAGTTTACTAAAAACTTTATCAATCTTTACGCTTTGGCTTACGATTCGCCCTGCGTTATGTTCGGACATAACGATAACAACGGTTACTGCACTTGTGAGAAGTGCCTTGCAGATTATGCTAAATACGGTGGAACGGGTGGCGTTTTCGTTAGATTTATGAACGAAGTTGCTGATAGAACTGAAAAATATTTTGCAGATATCGGTTTAGAAAAAGAAATTATTATAGTCGGCCTTGCTTATGCAGGTTTTGAAGCAGCGCCCGCAGTAGAGAATAAAGACGGAACTTTTTCTCCCGCACACGAAAGTGTAGTTTGTGATTTTGAAGGACCTATAAAGGTTGGCATTGACTTTTCACCTTTGCACGTTTGTCAAGCACACGCATTAGACGACCCTAATTGTGAAAAGAACGTTGCATATCTAAAATCATTAAAGGGTTGGGCGTCAGTTTCAGAATATATGACGTGGTACACTTACACTTGTAACTATCAAGTCCCTGTATGTTATCACAACGATTATTACGCATTAGACGGCTTGGTTAAAGTGCTTAAACAAACGCACGTTACTTGGGTATATGACGCGGGTAAATTCCGTCAGCCTTTAAATCCGTTAAGACTTTACGTAAGGCGTCAAATGCTTTGGGATAGCACGCAAAACGTTGATGATTTAATAGACGAGTTTATGATAGAATATTACGGTGTTGGCGCAAAACACGTTAAAGAATATTTTGTTGCACTAAATCACCAAAGTGAAGCGGCAAATATTTTAAGAGGTAAGGTTTGCACTACTACGTTTGAAGAAACCGTAAGGGCGGACAGATATCCTTTAGAAGTTTTGCGCAATCATGCAACTATTCTTGAATCGGCTTTAGCCGAGATTGAAAAGAGCATAATGACTGATGCTGATAAAGAATTATATTATGAACGTGTGCATCGTGAGTGGGTTTTAGTTAAAGTTTTAGAATATAAATTGTTTGCCAGCGTAGTTGAATATGAAACTCTTTTAGAACTTGAAGAAATTGCACAGTACGCAAAAGAGCGTTACGGCATAGAAAAATATTGATAAGGAGAAAAATTATGAAATTTAGGAATTTATTATTAAGTTTAATTTTAGTAATTTCTTTGTTTGCCTTTACAAGTTGCAAAAAAAATGCTCCTTATGAAATTGAATATAACTTGTCGTTAAACGTAGCGGAAGTTACTCTTGAATTAGACCAAACGTTCAACGTGGTTGCAACTTACGGTGATGAGCAAATTTTATATACGTCTAGTAACCAAGAAATTGCTACTGTTGATACCTCAGGAAAAATTACAGCAAAGTCGGTAGGCGTTGCATACGTTACCGTTGCAGTTAAAGATAGAAATGTAGAAAAAACAATATTAGTAAACGTTATAGACGTTGATTATAGCATTGCCTTGGTTGACTACGTTGACTACGACGTTTTTGTAAACGCAGAAAGAACTTTGCAAGTAGAAACATATAAAAATGCTGAAAAGTATAATGGAAAAGTAACTTGGAGCGTTGATAAAAATGGTGCTACTATTGCGTCTAACGGCAAAGTTGCAGTATTTAAGGCTAGCGTTAAAGGCGTGTATAAAGTAACGGCAACTACTGCAGACGGCGCGAGCGTTAGCGTTGAAATAAACGTTATTGATGCATTAGATTAAGTGGGGGTAATATATGAGAAAAAGTACTAAAAAATTAAGTATACTCTTATTGAGTGTTTTGATGATTTTAAGTTGCGTGTTTGCCACTGCTTGTGCTAAAACTGCGCCTAAAGTTGAACAAAAAATCAATTTTAACGTAGCGTCTAAAGAATTTGTTATTGAAGTTGGCGGTGAAAAGGGTATTTTGGTCGATTATAACGGTACTGAAAATATTACTTTTGTTTCCGACAACACTCAAATTGCAACCGTAACCGACAGGGGCGTTATCAGTGCTGTATCTGAAGGTGTTACGCACGTTAAAGTTAGTGCGGGCAAATTTAGCGAATATTGTAAGGTTACCGTAAAAAATGCTGAATACCAAATAATATTTGGTATGGAAAAGGTAGTAGCCGTTTTAGGCTCTAAACAACAACTAGTTGCAACTGCTTTAACTAACGGCGTAGAAGATTTAACCGCAACGCTAACTTGGGAAGTTTTAGATGCAAAAACTGAAGACTATGAACTAATAAGTTCTGCTAAAAGCGCGCAATTTAAGGCAAATAAGGTGGGTAGTTACACGGTAAAGGCAAGTAACGATAATACTAGCGCAACTTGTCAAATAAAGGTTGTTGCAACAGATGCAATTAGACTTAATGCGCCTGAAATTAGCGTAACCGATTGCACAAAACTAACTTGGACTGCCGTTGCAAACGCAAAGGCGTATAACGTTTTGGTTGGCGGTAGTAACGAGTGGATAAGAACGGAAGAAACTTCTATTGATTTGACTTCTTATTACGTAGATAATAATGCAATATTGCACGGCGATAACGCACAAGTGTTTATAATTGCGTTGGCGGAAGAAGATTACACGATACTTGACAGTTACGTTACTTCGGTTATTTTAACGCACGACTATAAGATGGAAGCGCAAGGCACGCTTTCTTGCGACGAAGCAGGGGTAATGAAGTTTACTTGTGAAGATTGTGGATTTTCATATACGGACGCTCATTATTATGCAGAACACGAATATGATGAAAAAACGCTTATTTGTAAAGTATGTTCAAAAGAAAAAACTAACAACGTGATGTACGGATATGACGATAATCATATTCCTATGCCGAGCGAAGTTGAGGCTGACGACCCTAATAGCGCGTGGTCTATTAAGTATTTTGATTATTATAAAAATTCACTTAAAAATCAATGGAACAAGTTAGTTGAAGATAAAACTTCAGAAAAATATGGACAACCAAGTATTGATAACGTTGACGATATGACGCAAGAACAACTTGATTTTGCAAGAAAGAAACTTGCAAGAAGTCATCAATCTTTATGGACGGCTGTTTTTAGAAATAAAGATAATATTCCCGTAGAAGATAGGGTTCAATGTTATAACGTATTAAAGTATAACGGCAAGGACCAAGATACCGTGTGGATTAGGGAAACTTATGACGACGGCACGCACGGCGAGTTGCCTGTAATGTACGTTTCACAGTTGGCGTTCAACGACGTTACCGACGTAAAGAAAGTTATTTTCCCAGAAAGTGTTACAGAATTAAAGGGTGAGTGTTTTAGAAAGTCAAGTATTGAAACGATTATCTTGCCCGGTGTAACTTTCTTACCTATGATAGATATTGCAGATTATCAAGCAAATAACTTTAACTATTGTTATTCTTTGAAAAAACTAGTTCTTGGTGAAGGCATTACCATATATGGCAGAAATTTCTATTTGCAAAAATTCCCTGAGGGATATGAAAGTTCTTGTACCATTTACGTTCAAGGCGACGGCGGTGTTCAAATTCAATATAAGGACTATACGCATAGTTTAAACCTTATAGCAAACGGCGTAGTTGAATATCACTATCAGCCTGAAAACGTTGATAATTACGTTTGCGGACTTTGGTTCTATGACGAAGATATGAACGTAGTATTAAAAAATCACGAATATGATTTTGACACTTGCTTGCATTGTGGTGCAAAAAACACTTTTGGTTTAAGATACTCTTATGACGTTAATACAAAAACTTATTACGTTTCTAATAGTAGCGCATTGACCAAATCAGTCGTTAACGTGCTTGATACTTATAACGATATGGTTCACGGTGAAGCGCCCGTAACTAAAATAGGAAACGGAGCGTTTAGAAACAATTCTTTTGTTAGGGAAGTTTATTTGCCACAATCTGTAACTATGCTCGGTGAATACGCTTTCTATAATTGTGATAATTTGCGCATAATCGATATGAGTGGTGTTACAAATCTTGCAAGAATGGAAGCATCTAACGCGCTTAACGAGTGCGGTTCGCTTGAAAAAGTTATCGTAAATAAAAACTTAAACCTTGAGGCCGTTCAAAGTTTTTCAAGAGAAGTTGGTGATGATGATAAACCCGCAGACGTTTACGTATACGGTTCGCCAGAAGAATCAACTAACTTAAAAATGCTTTATACCACAACGGTTTATGATAGCGAAGGCAAATTATCTTCTTTAAGTAACAGCAGAAATTTGGGTGGAGCAAAATATTATTATTCTGAAACTGTAACCTGTGGTAGATGGAGTTTCGTTGGTGGAAAACCTGTATATAAACCGCACGTTGACAACAATAGTGATGGAATTTGCGATACGTGTGATACTAATACGCAATCTTATGGCATTAGATATGAATATTTTGAAGTTGTAAAAGAAGAAGTAATCACTTCTAGAGGTTATCAAATAGTCGGTTTGTCGGATAAATCACTTACTGAAATTAAGCCGTTATCTTCGTTTAACGACGGCGTTCACGGCAGACTTGACGTTATTCAAGTTAGAGATACTGCGTTTAGATATAATAAAACTATAACCAAGGTTATCTTGCCAGATACCGTTCGCACTTTGGGTAATGGCGCATTTGAGGGTTGCTCTAATTTAACTTACGTTCAAGTTAGGGGCGTAAACGCCATAAATGAAGGTAGATTTTTAAATTGCGACAAACTTGAAACGTTAATAGTTGGTAGCCGTGTGTTTATAGGAACGGCGTTTAAGTCGGATACTCTCACACAGGGAAATTTAGTTATTTTCTGGGATACGTCTGTTAAAAATGGCAACGGAGATAACCTTACCGTAGAAATAGGTTCAAACCTTTTTGCAGGTAAAATGTATATATTTAGTGAAACTGAAAAAGATGGTTGTTTCCATTACGTGAACGGTGTTGCAACGCCTTGGAACAGTTCGTATTATAGTTACGATAATAAAGGTACTTCTACCACAAATGACGACGTAAAGACTTTGGTTATTCCAAATGCTTAAAAGCGTTTTGTTTTGACGGGAGAATAAAATGAAACTTTATAAAAAAATAATCGCATTGAGTTTAGCGATAATAACTTTGCTTACGTGCGCCCTAACAATGGGCGCATGCACGCAAAAGGTTAGCGTAACCTTCGTGCAAGAAGGTTATGAAAATCGAGTAGTTTCAGTTAAAAAAGGAACTTCGTTGAAAAGTTTATCTAAACCCAAAGAGGCTACTGATAAAAGTTTAATAACCGAATGGAACGCAAAAGAAAATTTTGTCATTGAAGAAGACGTTATTATTACCGCAATAAGTTATACTGAAGGGCTTTCGTTTGAGGAAGGAACGCATCTAGGTAAAACAAGTTACACGGTAGTTGGATATAAAGGCAGTCACGACAAGGTTGTTATTCCTGAATTTTATCGTGGCGGTAGCGTTAGGTCAATAAAGACGCAAGTTTTTCAGCGCAACTTGATTATAAAAGAAGTCGTTTTACCTGAAAGTTTGGTGTCAATGGGTGTTTACGCGTTTTATGGGGCAAAAAATCTTACTAAAATAAATATTCCATCTTCGCTAACTAATCTGCAATCACACGTATTTGGTGATACTTCTATTCAAGGTCCTTTATCAATACCAGAAGGTGTAGAAGAGGTGGGTTTGCGCGCTTTTTGGGCTGCTGATTTTACTTTCTTAAACACGAATAACGTTAAAAAAGCAGGTCAATTTGCATTTGGTGGGCAACATTTGAAAACTATTGTGTGGGACGTAAATCTTACAACCGTATACGATAATACTTTCTATATGCAACCCGTTGAAGAAATTTTTTATACGGGTGACGAAAGCGACTGGGCGGAAGTGGAGTTTTTAGAAGTTGACTATGAGGGAACAAATGCTAATTCTAAATACGGCGCAACAGAAAAACTGCTTCAAGAAGCAACGATATATTTTTATTTAGACTGGGAATACGTTGACGGCGTACCTACGCCTATAAATTAAATTGTATTTGTTATTATAACATAACAGGGGAAAATCGCATGAATTAAAAAAATTTTACGTACATTATGCGATTTTTCCTATTTTATAGATTTAGAAATTTTGATAAGATTAAAAGGTAATGCAAAAAAATGTATAATCAACTTAAGAATTACGGCTTAAAATTTGATAAAAGTATAAAAAGTTGGGATGAAGGCATACCGCTAGGTAACGGAAAACTTGGCTGTCTAATATACGGGGATAAACCTTTAAAATTTGCTTTAGACCGAATTGACCTTTGGGATAATCGCGAAAGCGAGGCATATAAATCAAGTGAGTTTTCTTATTCAAAGTTGGTCGATTGTGTAAAGAACGGCGATAAAGGGTGGCAAGAGAAGAATAGATTTTTTGACGTCAATTATAATTATCCTTATCCAAGCAAACTTTCTGCGGGCAGAATAGAAATAAACGTTGACATAAACGAGGGGGAAGTTTGTTCTTCTTTAGACATTATAACTGCTCTAACAAAATTAACTTATTCAGGCGGTAATATAGAGACGTTTATTAGTGCAAATGAAAACGTGGGTGTTATACGCATTACGGGTAGCAGTTCATTTTCTTTACATATTCCAAGTTATTTTTCTGGTGATGAAAACGGAAACTGGAGCGCACCGTCAGGTCTTGTTGATAATGATGGAACGATTGAAATTATTGAAAACGGTTGCTTAAAATATCCACGTTCACAAGTTATCGTTGACGGCGAATTCGTTTATTATCACCAAAAAACAATTACGGATTATAATTTTTGCGTAATGCTAAAAATTGAAGAAAAATCCGACTATAAGTTGATTTATTATACGGTAGTAACTTCTAACGATTGCGCAGATTGTGTACAATTTGCAAAAGACAAGTTAACATATGCAAGTATTAAAGGCGTTGATAAGTTATTTAACGAACATAAAAAATGGTGGAAAGAATACTGGAATAAATCACAAATATCAATTCCTAACAAATCTTTTGAAAAAACTTATTATTTTTCGTGGTATTTGTTTGGGGCGACAAGTAGAAGAGATGGCTTTCCTATGCCACTACAAGGGGTATGGACTGCCGATAGTGATGCTCTTCCACCATGGAACGGCGATTATCATCACGATACGAACACTCAAATGTCTTACTGGGGTTATGCTAAAGCAAATAGGCTTGAAGAAGGTCGTGTTTTTGCCGATTATTTATGGAATTTAAAAGACGTTTTCGAACGGTATACAAAAAAGGTTTACGGTGTTGACGGATGTCTTTTGCCAGGTTGCTCAACGCTTGACGGCAAGTTTATGGGTGGGTGTGTTCAATACTCATTGTCGCCAACAATGACAATTTGGGCTGCAAAAGCGTTTGATGATTATTTTGAATATTCTGGGGATATCAATTACTTAAAAGAACGCGCATATCCCTTCTTTAAGCGAGTAGCGGATGCAATTATTGCACTGTTTGATGAAAGAGACGGTAAGTATTATTTGCCTATCTCATCATCCCCTGAAATTTACGAGGGAAGTTGTAAAAATTTTACAATAGGCAACACAAACTTTGACCAGTCTTTGATATTGTATTTATTTAAAACGCTTGTAAAATATTGCAACACGTTAAATATTGATTCAAAATTTTATCAAAATATTTTATCTAAATTAGACGGAATTTACCTTTCAGAAGATAACGTTATCAAATTAAGTGAAAAAATAAAACTTCCTTTTTCACACAGGCATTTTTCACATCTAATGTGTGTTTATCCTTTACAGATATTTAATTATGAAGGGGAAAACAAAAAAATAATTGATAATTCTATTTTAGAAATTGAACAATTAGGTAGTGGTTGGTGGGTTGGTTTTTCCTTTCCGTGGTGTGCAACGCTCTATGCCTTGCAAAAGAACGGAAATGCGTCTTATGAGAAGTTGCGCGCATTTGTAAAAGGATTTTTATCTCCCAACGGATTTCACTTAAACGGTGATTATAAGCGGTTAGGCTTTTCGCAATGGCATTATCGTCCGTTCACTTTAGAGGCTCTATATGCTTATTGTGATTCAATTCAAGAAATGCTTGTTCAAGACTATAACGGTTTTATAGAATTATTTCCTGCAATCCCTAAAGAGTGGAATACTGGCGTATATTTTGAAAGTTTTAGGGTTCGTGGCGGTGCGATTTTAAGCGCAGAAGTGAAAAATAGTCAGTTAATTAGGTTGTCAATTAAAACGGAAAAAGATTTAATGGTTAAAATAAAAAATAATTATAATATTTTGAAAAAGTTATTTTCATTTGAAGAATTTGCTGGCGTTAAAGACGATTTAATTGTGCTAAACTTGAAAAAGGGCAAGGAGATTGTTTTAAGACAAGACAATGAAAATTATTGAGATAAATAAAAGCATTGAACGTGGAACGTTTAACTTACAGTCAAATACAACTGTTTTATTAAAAAACGGCGTTACCGTTAGCGCATCATTAAATGTTGATGATTTTATTGCTGATGAAAGTATTTTTAAAGATACTTGTGGTAACGAACTAGGTAGAAGTTTGTTTTATGCAAAAGACTGTGAAAATATTACTTTGCTTGGCGAACCTAACAGTATAATTGACGGCAAGGGCTATAGTTGGGAAAGGGGTGCTAGCAAACGCCCAAGTTTATTAAGATTTGTTAATTGTAAATACGTTACGCTTAAAAATCTTTCTTTACGAAATTCGCCCTGTTGGTGCGTGCATCTTCAAAATTGTGAACACGTTAACATTGAAGGATTGTCAATCATAAGTGATTCAAATTCTAATAACGACGGAATTGATATTGACGGATGTTCGTTCGTTACCGTTGATGGTTGTTATATTGAAAACGGTGATGACGCAGTGGTTATAAAGTCAACTAAAAATGTTTTATCTAAAGACGTTACTATTAGAAATTGTAAACTTAAAACGCTTGGGGCAGGGCTAAAAATAGGCACGGAAACGGTTGGCGATATCTTTAACGTTAAATTTATTGATAACGTTATAATTAAGGCAAACGGTTGTGCAATAAAAATAGTGCCGACTGACGGTTCAAACGTTGACGGTGTTTGCGTTAAAAACGTTGTTGCAAAAGAAGTTACAGGTCCTATTTTCGTTGCTAACGGCACTAGAATGCGCAAGTATTACACCGACCAAATTAAAAACACGTTTAGTTCTATATCAAATATAATAATTGACAATTTTGTTGCAGAAAAAGTTTACAATAGAAGTGAAGAAGTCGTTGACAAGGCAAAAGGTGTTGTGTTTTTTTCGGGCACAAAACAAAATAGAATACAAAACGTTACCGTAAAAAATTGTATTTTTAATATGCCTAGTTTGCTTAGCCCCGACACTGATTTTACCGTTGAAGAAATGAGTGGGCAATATCCTGAATACTATTGTTTAGGAACTGCGCCTGCTTATGGATTTTACGTTAGACATACAGACAATTTTACTGAAGAAAATAACGCTTTCAACATTGATAAAAAGGACGTGCGTAAAAAAATTGTTTTAGAAGACGTCAATACTTTAAGGAGAGTGTTGATAAAGTGAATATTCGCCAAAAGATTAAAAAAATAAAGTCGCAATTTCCTAAAATTAAGTTTAATAAAAAAGTTTCGGTTAAAGATTATGAAAATTACGCAACCGAAATTATAAACGACAATCAAAAGAAAATCGTTTGGACGAAAGCCATAGAAAAAGCGCTTATAGAAAACGATAGCGTATATTTTCCCGCAGGTAAATATTACGTTGATAATTCAATTATAGTTCCGTCAAACAGGCGTATTATCGCATCTAAAAAGGCAGAGATTTTTTTGATAAAAGACACAAAAGTTTTGCTTTTTAGAAATGCTGACGTTATTAACGGAAGTTTTAGAACTATTAAAAAAGACGAACCACGTTCAAAAAACATCTTTATAAAAGGTGGAATTTGGGGCGAAGAAAGGACGGAACGTTTAGGTTACGGCAAGTCGGGCGCGTTTGATGAAAATGATAGTATGCACGGGGTAACTACGCTAATGCTTTTTAGTGGCGTTGATAATCTATCGCTTGAAAATATGACTTTTAAGAATACTGCGGGATTTGCCGTTCAAATAGGCAGGGCTGAAAATTTCGTGGTGAAAAATTTGAAGTTTGTTAACTGCTTTGCTGATGGAGTGCATATAAACGGCGACGTAAAAAACGGCGTTATATATAACGTTTTTGGGGAAACTGAAGACGACCTTGTCGCACTCAACGCTTATGACTGGGATAATTCTACGATAAATAACGGACCTATTGAAAACGTTAGCGTAAGTAAGGTGTTTTCGGTTGGTGAAACCTTTCATACCTTGCGTTTACAAACGGGAATTATGCCCGAAGATAAGGGTGGTATGAATTGTTATATGCGTTCTGTTTATATTAAAAAAGTTAGGGGCGTTGATACCTTTAAAATGTATTTGCAAACGCCGTCTTATGTCGATAAACCCGACGGCACTTTGGTTGGCGAGATGAGCGATATCGTTATTGAAGACGTCAAACTTATAAAAGCAGTACCGTCTGATAATATATTTAACTATAAAGAAAAAGACCCCCTTACCGGACACTTCGGCGTGTTTGAAATGGGTAGTAATATAAAAGACGTGACGCTTAAAAATATAGATATTAAACTTAATTTAACCGATTATCCCGAAACGGCGCATGTGGTTATGGTCGGTCCAAAATGTTGCTACTTAAAAGAGCGCAATCTTGAATTGTTCGACCCGTACATAATAAGCGAAGTTGAAAGTATAAGGTACAAAAATATTAAAGTTAACGGCAAAAATGTTGACTTAAAAGATTACGTTAAGCAAATCAGTTTTGATGAACTATATCCGTCTACTAACGGTTTTGGGAACGGGAAAGTAAAAAGCATAACACGAATATAAAGGAGAAAACCTAATGTTAAAAGGAGTACCAAAAATTTTATCACCAGAACTATTAAAGATTTTATGTGAAATGGGGCACGGGGACGAAATAGTAATAGCAGATGCAAATTTTCCTAGCGCAAACTATGGTAAAAGAGTAATTCGCGCAGACGGAATTAGTGGAACGGCTATACTTGACGCAATTTTAAGTGTGTTTCCACTTGATACTTATTCTGACCCTAATATGATTTTGATGCAACTTATGGACTGTGATAAAGGCAAAATAAATCCTACAATATGGGAAGAATATAAAGAAATTGCTAATAAAAAAGATAAAAACGTTAAAGTTGGCAATATTGACCGTTTTAATTTTTATGATAGGGCAAAAGAGGCTTACGCTGTTATTGCAACTGGCGAAGAGGCAGTTTATGCTAATATAATACTCAAAAAAGGCGTTATTAAATAAAGGTGTAAAATGAAACTAGTTTACGATAAAGAAATAAAAATTTCAAACGGAATAAAAGTTTTCCCTGTAGAAGTTACGGCGGATAAAGATTTAAGCGTTAAAGTGCAAATAGAAGGAATAAACAGCGCTGTTTGCTATAACTGTTTTATTAGTGATTTTAAGGGTAATAAGTTCGAGCAAAGCGTTGAACTTATTGAAGATAAATCGCAAAACTTTTGGTTTTCAGTTTGTGATGCGGGCAAAGGAAATATTTGCGTTTATTCTGACAGCGGTGAATTGCTTCAAAAAGAAGATATTACAGTAGTTAAAACTGATGCAAAGTGCGAAAATCCTTTTGAAGATATTTACAGTTTAAACAGGCTTGCTTGGATAAATTCAGATAGGGCGATAGATAACGAAGTAACAAAACCATATATTCCCGTTAGTTATATAAATAATTCAGTTAAGATTTTAGGTAGAGAACTTCAATTCAACGCTTTGGGTTTGCCTAAAAAAATAGTTAGCAACTTTAATCAAGGCATTAAAATTTGCGACGAACAAACTCAAATTTTATCTAACGATATAGAGTTTTTAGTTGGCGAAGAAAAGTTTGTAAACACAAAAACAACCGCGCAGACTTTTAACGATAAAGTGATATATACAGCGATTAACAAAAGCGAAAACTTTGAACTTGAAGTAACTTCTCAAGTTGAGTTTGACGGTTTTGTGGACTATAAACTCACCTTAAAATGCGTTAAAGATACCATTGTTGACGATATTAAGTTGACCTTGCCTATCGACGACAAATGTTTAAAATATTTCGTTGGTTTAGGCAGAAAAGGTGGAAAGTTTAACCACAGCGTTGACTGGAAATGGAGTGAAGAAGTAAACCAAGATTGTTTTTGGGTGGGCAACGTAAACGCAGGCTTAAAGGTAAAGTTTAAGGGTGAAAATTACGTTAAACCATACGTAAATATTTATTACAATCACAAAAAATTAAATAAACCTGAAAGTTGGGACAACAATGGAAGGGGCGGAATAACTTTTGCTGATGGCATTTTTACGGCGTATTCGGGTAAAAGAAGTATAAAAAGCGGAAAAAAACTTTGCTTTGATTTTGAACTTATTATAACCCCGCTAAAAGAAATTGACCTAAAAAAGCAGTTATCTATGCGATTTTTTCATACAATGTTTGATTCGGATACTTGGCTTGAAAGGGCAAAAAAAGGTGGCGCGAATATAATTAACGTGCATCACGGCAACGACCTTAATCCATACATAAATTATCCGTTTTTTGAAATAGAAAAACTTTCAGAGTTTATTAAAGACGCGCACGATAGCGGTATTTTGGTTAAACTCTATTACACGATTAGAGAACTTACTATAAACCTACCTGAATTTAAGATTTTTAGAGATTTAGGTTATGAAATGATTGCAAAGCGCAATATCACGGCAGAAAGTCATCTTTGGCAAGGTGATGCAAAACAATGGATAATAGATAACGTTGGCAACGACGTAATTCCCGCTTGGCGACAACCGTTAAAAGGGGTTAAGTATAAAGACGAATATGATGCGTCGGTTATTACCGAAGGACAATCACGACTATGCAATTTCTACGTTGAAGGGCTTAATTATTTAGTTGACCACGCAGACGTTGACGGAATTTATATAGACGACGTTGCTTACGATAGAAACACAATGAAACGCGTGCGTAAAGTTCTTGATAAAAAAGAAAAAGCATACGTAGATTTTCATCAATGGAATCACCTAGTTGAACCGGGGGGAATGGGTAACTGCGCAAATATGTATTTGGAACTTTACCCTTACGTAGATAAGTGTTGGATAGGTGAAGGCTTTGATTATGATGAGCCTGCCGATTTTTGGCTAGTTGAAATGAGTGGTATTCCGTTTGGACAAATGAGTGAAATGATGAATACCGCTAATCAGTATAGAGGCTTACTTTTCGGTATGACCAACCGACTAGCGTGGGAATCAAATAAAAGTACGCCAGAAATTGTTTGGAAGATTTTTGATAGATATAATTTAGGTGATGCAACGCTCACGGGTTGGTGGGATAATTCTTTAAAAGTAAATAGTTCAAACGAACAAATTCTCGTTTCAAAATATACGGTTGAAGATAAAATTTATCTTGCTGTTGCAAATTTTTCTAATGAAATACAGGAAACAGAAATCATAGTAGAAGATACCCCTAACTGCACGCTATACGCGCCAAACATTGAAAATTTCCAAACCGAACAATCGTTTAATGGAAAAATTTCATTAGATGGTGGCAAAGGTTTATTCTTGATTTTGAAGAATCAAAAGGACTAAAAAAATGGAAAAAGTAATAACTTATGAATTTAACGGGCGTCAAGCAACTGTTATAGTGCCTGAAAAACCTAACGGCAAATGGATATGGAAAACGGAATTTTTATATGCTTTTGACCAAGCGGAAGTTGAATTATTAAAAATGGGCTATACACGTGTGTATTATAATCTAAACGATATGTATGGCGATTATCGTGCGATAAGGCTAATGCATAACTTTTATTTGCACGTTATAAATGAATTTAATCTTGACAAAAAGTGCGTACTTTTCGGGTTTAGCCGTGGTGGGTTATATGCCTTTAACTACACGCTATCACACCCTGACACCGTTGACAAGGTATATCTTGACGCGCCCGTTTTAGACCTTACCACTTGGCCTAAAAAAGCCGAAGAGGGTACTGAAATGCGCAGATGTTACGACCAAATGCTTGAAAGGTATAACTTTACCGACCAAACTGTAAAAACGTTTACGGATATGCCTATAAACAATTTGTCTGAATTTTTCGCTCATAAAATACCCTTTTTAATCGTTGCGGGCGATAGCGACCAAGTTGTTGATTTTAATCTCAACTCAAAAAAGGTAATTGATTATTGCAATGCAAATAATATTCCGTTAAAATATATCGTTAAAAAGGGTTGCAAACATCATCCGCACTCACTTGAAGACGTAACGCCGATTATAGATTTTGTTTGTGGTAAAGGTGAATAATGAAAAGGTTAGTTGCTATCGGTGATTCAATAGTTCACGGCACTTGTTCAAGCGAGCCGTTTGGACTAGTAGAAAACAATTTTATCAAGATTATAAGTGAAAAATTAGGTGTTAGCGAAGTCGTTAATTACGGAATAAACGGAACTACAATGTGCCCTGAAACGGAGTGGCGTCCAACGCTTTCTGCCTGCTTATACGTTGATGAAATGCTACCTGCTGACCTTGCTATCGTTGCTTGTGGAACAAACGATTACGGCAGAAATATTGAGATAGGTAACGCTGACGATAAAACTGAAAAGACCTTTTGCGGCGCGCTTAATGTATTTTTTGAAAAAGCATTAAAACGCTTTGGTAAGATAATTTACATAACGCCGATAAAAAGAAAAAGTGAAGATAAAAACACAAAGGGTTATACTCTTTCCGACTATAGAGTGGCAATAAAAGAAGTTGCTAAAAAGTATTCGGTAACCATTATTGACGGCGAAAAGATAGCATTAGATTTTGAAAAACATATTCCTGACGGACTTCACCCAAATTCAAAGGGTCATGAAATATATGCGTCATATTTAATTAGGTTGCTAAATGTATAAAGCGTTTTTTAGTTAATTATAGAATAAAAATTTACATAGGTAGAGACATGAAAAACTTTGATGAAAATCCTTTAAAAGAACTTATAAGTGATGGTGGTTTTACTGCGATATTTCGAACAATGGCAGTTGTTGGTGATAGTTTAGCGTCAGGCGAACACACGGGGTTTGATGGAAAAACTAGAACGTATAACGATTATTATGAATATTCTTGGGGTCAATATTTGGCTCGTAAGTGTGGTATGAAAGTATATAACTTTTCTTGTGGCGGACTTAGCGCAAAAGGTTACGTTAATTATTCAAACATTACAAAAAGTTATATGCCTGAAAAAGCGTGCCAAGCCTACATAATTGCGCTTGGTAGAAACGATATGAATCAGTGGGATAATTACGAATATGGTTTTGGTAGCATAGATGACGTTGACTTTGAAAATCCCGATAATAATAAAGATTCTTTTGTGGGACATTACGTTAAGATAATTCAAAAATATCGCCAAATTCAACCCAAGTCAAGAATTTTTGTCGTAACTATGCCCGTAAGCGCTAGTGATAAAGGCTTACTAGACGAGAAGTGTGATAGGCATGCAGAGTTTTTGCGTACGTTACCACAATATTTTGATTTTCTATACGTAATAGATTTGAGAAAATACGCACCTATACACGATGAAGAATTCGTTTATACTTACTATTGCGACGGACATATGAACGCAATGGGGTATTTATTGACGGCACAACAAATGTGGACTTACATAGATTATATAATAAGAAAAAATCCAAAAGACTTTAATCAGGTTGCTTTTATCGGTAAAACGGTACATAACATAAAAGAAAAATGGTAATAAGGAGTTTTAATTATGGCAAAAAGTAGATTAATAGGCGATTATCCCGTAATAGGTATTAGACCAACCATAGACGGTAGACGCGGACCATTAAAGGTTAGAGAGAGTTTAGAAGTTCAAACAATGAACATGGCAAAAAACGCCGCTAAACTTATTGAAGAAAACGTATGCTATTCAAACGGTGAAAAGGTAAAAGTAATAATTGCTGATACCACTATAGGTAGGGTAGCAGAAGCAGCCGCTTGCGCAGATAAGTTCAAAAAAGCAGGTGTAGATATAACGCTTACGGTTACGCCTTGCTGGTGCTACGGCTCTGAAACAATGGATATGGATAAAGACACCATAAAAGCAGTTTGGGGCTTTAACGGAACGGAAAGACCGGGCGCAGTATACCTTGCGGCAGTTTTAGCAGGGCACGCTCAAAAAGGACTTCCCGCATTTGGTATTTATGGACATGACGTACAAGATTTAGACGATACTACAATTCCTAAAGACGTAGAAGAAAAGATA
>JAFQEM010000023.1 GCA_017399035.1 Clostridia bacterium
ACCAAACAACGTATTGAAGAACTTGAAAACAAGTTGGAAGATATAGACACAAAAGTGCTTTTAGAAAAAAGCCGTACAAAAGTTTTACTAACACCAAAAGAAGTAGTAAGTTATATCAAAACTGCATTAAAAAAAGAACCAAAAATTCTAATAAAAATGTTAATAATAGAAATAATTCTTTTTGATGACCGAATAAAAATTTATTATAAACACACTGATAGACAAAAACCTGATGAGATAAAAACTCATCAGGTTTTTTCTTTTTATAAGGCTTTTTATAAACGCAATATTCAGCAATATCACTTTGGAAACAAGACTGTTCCCGTTGAATTAGAGATAAATTGCTATTTATGAAATTCTTAAAAAATCTGGGTTTTCTCTGGGAAAATCAACCCATTTAACTAAAACTTGATATCGCCCGCCAAAAACAACCGTATCCAAACTCAAAGGATACGGTTGTTTTTAATTATTTTTGTTACAAGGGCGTTGCGGGTATAGTAATTCCTACACAGGTAGTTGAACAAAGGCGTTCATTACATTGGAAAACACTTAAACGTAATAAAGGGACTTGAATAAAATAGCGACAAAAAGAGGTTACATAAAAATGTTACGCAACCTCTTTTCTTTAAGCTAATATTACTAATCCACCCATGTCGTGTAATCTTGAATACGGAATTACTGCATCTTTTAAGTATTTAAGCATTGAAAAAATCACTACCCACAAATGGTGGTTACCCACCCCTATGCAAAGGTTTAATTTTTCCTACTACTTTGTCAAAATCTACTTTTAATTCCATAGTCAGTTCTACTTAATAACCTCACCGTTCGTACCGTAAAAAATATCATCTTTGTTTGCAATCAACTTGCAAAATTCTTCAAATTTTTCATAATTTATATCTTCCATATCAAACTCGTAAGTATGTCCCCAAATATAAAAAAGTTGTGGTTTTTCAGTTTTTAACGCTAAAAACTCTTTTGCAAGTTCAACCATTTTGTCATATTCTTTCATAAGAATAGTTGGGTTAAAATTTAACAAATCATCTTGCAAATCAAAATTATAAGTTGAAACCACCGTTCTTGCCATTTTAATTTGCGTTTTATTTTTAAGCACTTCAACAACGTGGTCGTTTACGTATCCACAAGGATAAGCCATAACCTTAACAGGCTTTCCACCTAACCGCTCTAACGTTTTTCTATCTTCTTCTACTTGCCAAACTATACAAGAATCTGGCAATTCTAAAAGATTTGCGTGAGTTAAAGTATGAACGCCAAGTTCGTGCCCCTTATATAAAGGCGCAACTTCATCAGGATTTATTATAGTTCTTTCTATAATTCTTCCATCGCTAGGCATTGTATATGGAAACTTCAAGCCAAATTTTGCAGAATTTAAATTAAAAGTTGCTTTTAAACCGTATTTATTAAGTATTTCAACACATTTTTTATCTTGCTGAACTCCATCATCAAAGCTAAAAGTTATTGCTTTATTTTTTCCGTTCCACATTTTTATCTTTCATTTATAAATTTCAATTTGCCCTATAGTATAAAACTTGCCGTCAAAAGGTGCGTCCATACATAATTCTAGGATATTTTTTTGGTTAAAAATACCTACTTGTAGTTTGTATTTTTCTGCAGGTATTCCGCTTAAATCTAATTCTATTTCCACCGGATTATCATTTAGCAACCATTTGGTAATATCAGTTTTTTGCTCAAAAGTAAAATCTCGAGATTGCCCTTGAAGTCTAATTTTAACTGGTATTTTATTGTAGATGGGTGCAACACCATAATTAAAAATATTTAAATTTAATCTAAATTTACTATTTTGATGTGCTCTTTCATTAAACTCTGCGCGTTTAATACCAAAGTGGTAACCTAGTTTGGCATTGAAATTATCCATCTTTTCTTTCCATTCAATAGGTATAGGCAAAGACTTTGCATTAAAAGTGCTTGCGTGACACTCTAACATCCTATTAAAAAAGGCGTCTATATCCCAACCTTTTCTCTGCCATTCACCAAGCCACCAGTATGCTTCAAACGATATGGGTGCTGTTTTCCACACATCTTTAAGATAATCATTGGTTTTTGGAATAAGTTCGTTAGTAACAACTGGGTGCCCTACACCATCTGCACGCCAACCAACAGGCTTTGTTTCGTTTGCATATTTTACAAACTTGTCCGCAATCAGTTGCCCTATAAGTTTGGTATTTTTAAAATTTTCGGTATAAGCATCAACAAGTTTTTTTATATCTGCATCTGAAAATAAATCTATACTACTACCTTCCCCCCAAGAGCCTGGAAAAGATATATCCATAACGTCTAAAACGGGATTTTCGTCAAATTCTTTTGCAAACGCTACCACGGCTTTTATAAAGAAATCTATAAACCTTGGGTCAGATGGAGAATCTTTTACTCTTTTTCCTGCAGGTCTTGCAGGGCATTTGATATAAGTTTTTAGCCAGTCGGGAACGTCGTCACTCTCACGGGTACTATGCGTTAATAAGCGAAACATAACCGTCTGCCCGGCCTCTTTTGCTCTGTCTAAAACTTCTTGAATGAGAGAGAAATTAAACTGCCCTTCTTTTGGTTCAAAATCTTTCCAAATAACCCTATAATAAGCCACAGAACATTCTGGATAATAACCTTCGGCACGACCCTTTTGTTTTACATAAGAAGGTATAGGATAGCACTCTACGTGTTCAGTTTCCGTAAGATTATTTTCTGGTTTAACAATTAAATCAGAATATAATTCTTCATTATTTAAATGCTGAAAACTTGTAAAACCTATAAATGGATTTTGTCGTGTTTCTCTTTTATAATTAAATATTTTAATCATACGATAAATATTTTACCTTATCTTTTATTTATTATTAACTAATCCTAATTTATGATAAATATATAACGGTGTTGCACTCCAACCATGGCACAAACTACCTGCATTGTCAAATGCTTTATTACCCTCCATAGTTTCCCAAGTTGAAGTGGCATCATTATCTAACATATATTTATATTCTTTTCTAATTTGTTGTAATATGTATGACGAATGTTTCTCAACGTCAGTTAAAATTAGTGCATCATACACAAAGACTTTCATACATAGTGAACAAGGAACAAGGTTGCCTTCAACGATTTCTTGGCAAATGCGTCTTGCGACACTGTCATCTGCAACACCACTATAAACCATAAGACTATTAACAACTTCCGTATACTGTCTTGTGCTTTTAGAAACAAAATACAACCCTTTTTCAACATCAAAAAAGTTTTGGTTTATTTTTTCTTTTATTTTTGTTGCTAGGTCTAAAAAAATATCTCTTCTATTGATATAAGAACATAATTTTTTGTAAGAATTAAGAGCAAGTACCATAAGCGCATTTATGACTGCATCTTGTTCCATAACGTCTTCTTTCAAATAAGAACCTTCATGGAATTTTGACCAGTCATAAAAATTCCAATAATTTTTTCCTGGGAATTTACAAACCAACCCACCTTTCATATTATTACAAAAAGAAGACAAAATGTTTTCAATTTTAGACATAACTTGACTTAAAATTGTTTTATCCCCAGTATGCTCTATATATTCTAATACTGCCAAAATATAATAAAGAGAGTAAGACGGTATAGTCAAATCTAACTTTGAAGGAAAACAAATAGATAACAAACCATCTGACCTGCTATCTTTAGATATTAACAATAAGTTAGAGCGCACATACTTCGAGTTGTTTTTTTCAAAAGCATAATACCCACAAAGCATTTGGTTTCTTCCATCTAAAGAGTAAAGCGCTTGTTCTCTCCATGGGCAATCCACATAATGCTCTAACATACAGTTTTTAAGAGTATTTAAGCAAAGACTATATATTGTTGCATCTAATTGATTGTCTAGTTTGCTAGCAATCGCATCTACTGGGTAAACTTGCGGAATAACGCCAACGTACTCAAGTTGTACGGGCAAATCAAAATTTAGTTCAATATACCTTGCGCCTATTCTAAACATATAATTAACGTAACTATTAAAGCCTTTTTTTGCATAGTAATCGAAACTAAAATCTCTATAATGAATTTTTCTGCGCACGCCCCCGTCAATGATATGTTCTCCCCAAGAAAAATTAACTTCTTGCTCTTGGTCCGTATAAAATTTAACCATTGGAAGGCCTACGCTCTCTTTGCCTAAATCAATAACAAATCTTTTATTTTCATCATTTAAAACAATGGAAAATTCCATAGGGGCTAGAAGTTTTAACTTATTATTTGGGCGAGAAAAGAAAGTACATTTCTTATCAACTACAATACTATTCTCAAAATATTGAGCAACGCCACTAATCCACGCATCTTCCATTCTAGCATCATAATAAAAACTAAGACCTAATTGTCGTGAAATGGTTTTTTGTTGCCCGCTTTTGTAGCATAAACTTTTTCTTGATAGAGTATTTTGGTCGCTAAATAAAACAGGTGTTCCATCAATATCAACTTGGTAAATAAGCCCTGCTAAATAAGGATAATACCTTGAAGTTGTTTCTATCCCGAAATACCAGACCAAAACTGCTATAATATTCTTTCCTTTTTGTAAAAATTTGTTAATCTTAATATTGTCGTAAATTTTATAATACTCGTAATCTGAATATTGATTACTTGCAACAAATTTGCCGTTCACAAATAATACGTAGTCACTATCGCAAGAAATATTGATTACCACATTTCCTTGCCCGTTATAATCAAATTTATTTACAAATTCGCAATAAGTATCTTTTCCGTATGTATTGCTGTTCCATATCCATTTAGAATTCTCAAACATAAAAATCTATATCCATTAAAAACTATTTACGCATTTGACAACTATTAAATAACAGGGATTTCACTTTCCATATTCCAATAATGGTTAAATTTGGAAAAGTTCAACTTTCCCTTTTGTTTTGCAACTATAAAATCTGTTTTTGAAGTGTATTTAACACCTACAATTTTATTTATATTAGTATAATAACGATTGTAATCACTATTACTTGTTCCACACAACTCACCGTCTCCTATTACATAGCAACTTTCGAAAATAGTTTGGCAAGCATAACTTCTACCTAAAACCATACCATTTGAATTGCTAAACCCGTTTGTTTCTAAAATAGAATTTTTAATAGTAACCTTACCATTAAAACCAAACGCAAATAGTGCCCCTGAATTATAATTACCACCGCCAAGTGTTGCAGAAATATAAACGTTATCTATAATTGCCTCACCGCTACCTATTCTGTAAAACAACGTTCCAGAAGCCACACCTGTTATGAGCGAATTTACTATTGCAACGTTTTTAAAGGTTGCGCCAGAAACTTGTGAAAATAATCCGCCGTTTGCTGAAACAAAGTTTATGTTTTCTATCCTATGACCCAAACCGTTAAAAACACCGCTAAAAACGTGTCCCTGCATAGTTGAGTATTCAACGTCTTGTAAGGTGCAAGAAAGTGCAACGTAACCACTACTCAACGCAGATACGCCATTTAAATCTTCTTTATCGTAAATAACGTAATCCGCAACAATAAGCGTTACCTGTACACCTACCGTTTGTTGTTCATCATAGATTACACAATCGTATTCTCCCGACTTAAGCAAAGTTGTTTTGAATTTGTTTTCAGTTATAATATGTTCTGCATAGGTTGTTAAATTTTTAATTTTGCCAATACTTTGTTTATTCAAAATTTTCTCTGCATCGAGTTGTTGAAATTCGTTTCTATTATCAATTATTACAAAATCATTTGTTGAAAGTATCGGTACACTTACTATAACGGGAATTTTTACTGTCTTTAAGGTTTTTTCTCCGCTAACATATTCACCAACAATATAAGTTGTTCCTACACTAACAGCAGTAATAACGTTGTTTTCTACCGTGGCTATTGATGAATCTTCAACCGAAAAAGTTACTTGAGCATTCTCAATAATTTCACCATTACTGTAGACCACTGCACTAATTTTTGTCTGTTTATCAAAAGATTGACCCCTTACATTATCGGAAACATGCAATTTATAAATAGCTTTATCTGGATAAATCCCTTGGTCTTCATTTACCGTACAAGAAAAACCCGCATTTGCAACTATCTTTCCATCAATATACGCTGTAACTGAAATTTGCGCAACACCTTGGCTTTCAGCAATAAGTTTTTTATCCTGAACACTTACCGTGTCTTGACTACTTTCAAAAGAAAACTCTGCGCCGTCAACCTTTTTACCGTCAAACAAAAGATTTAAATTAGGGGTATAACTTTGACCAATAACTAATGAGATATCCGTTACGTCAATCTCTAGTGCGGTTTCACTTTCATAAACTTTAATTGTTTGCGTTTGCGTTTTTTTACCACAAACGGCTTTAATGGTAGCACTACCCGTTTTATAAGCCTTTAATAAACCATTGCTTACAGAAATAATTTCTTCATCTGTAGAAAACCACTGCACATCTAGAGCATTTTCATCAACTAAAACAAGACTTACCGTATCATAAAGAGCAACTTTCCCCCCACTCACTTCATAAAAAATTGAAGGGTACGTTACTTTTTCTTCTTTTTTGCAAGCGGGTAGTAAAAAAGCCGTAAACAATAAAAATATTGACAATAAAATTGCAGTTTTGTTATATTTTTTCATACACACACCTAAACACCCCAACGAGAATAAATGGCATCAACGGGGCTGTTGCCTTCTGCACTTACGGATATACCCAAACGATTACAATCGTTTTTAAAATCAAGTTTTATTTTATCAATAAATTCTTTTGCATAATTCGATTGATAAAGTTCCACCATAAGATAACAAAGTGCCACCCTTTCCATAGTAATATGGTCATAATAAGTATTATATTTAGCCATATCAACTCTCTTTAAAAATTCAATTGATTTCAAAGCATCTTCAACGTTTTTATACCATCTATCTAGCATATACTTGGGCCAATATTTTGCATCAAGCATAATCATAAAAAC
The DNA here is from genome assembly GCA_017399035.1 of Clostridia bacterium. Lineage (GTDB taxonomy): Bacteria > Bacillota > Clostridia > Christensenellales > Borkfalkiaceae > UBA1259. The sequence goes on from JAFQEM010000023.1 coordinate 6,945, forward strand.
AGCATGAACGTCACCAAAATAATTATCAGTATTATATTTAGATTGAACCCTATAACTATCATAATACTTTCTCATATCTTTAGATGCAGGTCCAAAATACCCTTCAAAGAAATTGTCAGTAAGCGTACTTACATCATAATTAACATTCCAAGACAGTTTTGAAATAAGATAACTTTTTAAAACGTGCCACCCAGTAACACCACTTGCCTGTTTTCTTTGCCCAAGGTCAACAAAAAAATAAGCGTTAGACTTCGCCGCCGTTTGATAAAATCCTTGAAGTTGGTCATAAAAATCAATCGGCACTAGAAAATTCTTATAATTTGTTGAATAGGTATAATAACTCATTGTGTCAGATATCGCATCCCAGCCGTTAAGCGCATCTAAATACATTTTATTTTCTTCTGCATAAAGACTTAAATTATAGTCCATTTCAATAGGCGCATACCAAGGTGAAACCTTTTTGTCGCATATAACTTCTGGCGCAACTGCAGTCCACTCTCCGTTTTTGTTTTTTACCGTAGGTGGAATTAGAGTCATTCCGTAAGCCAACAATAGTATCTTGTAATCACGTTTATAAGGCGTTCCCTCGGGTGTTTCCATCCACTCATCAATAAGTTTGACTAACTTATTAGCAAATAGAATAACTACCGCAGAATCCGTGCCGTAATCAGTCTTGGCTTTTGTACAAGCATCACAGTTACACCAAGTATTGCTATCTGCGTGCCCAAATTTAATGTAAAAACGGTCGCTATACTTTATAAAAAGTTCTTTCATACTTTCAAACACAGCCTTTTGCATTAGTTCCAAATCTTCTGCATCTCCACGTGCCGTGTAACAAAGTTGTGTGCCGTCAACCGAAAACCATTCTCGGTTGGTTTCAAAATATTCTTCTTTTGGCAAGAATAAAAATCCCGTATGAGCGCCATTGTGCTTGCCCGCTTCACCGATAATAAAATCGTTGTCTTCACCGAATTTCATTCTATATTTCGTTGGGTCGTTTTGAGTAATATGAGTGTAATAGCAACTTCTAAACTTAAAATCAGGAACATCTATAACAGAATAATCTTTAAGCGCTAGAGTTGTTACGTTTTTTTCAATGTAATAACCCGTATTACTATAACAATCAAACCCAAATTCTATTTCTAAAAACCCATAAACACCATACAAAGTGGAATAAGTGCTATTTCCAACGATATAAATACCATTACCTAACGTTTCAATCACATATCCACTATGTCCTAGGTCTTTGTCTTTAACGGATAAATTTTGACTTACTGCAAGAGCCTGTTGATAATAAGAATTATCACCCAAACAAATAACTTTCTTTTGTTCATCAAACGTAAGTTCATTATCTTGAACCACAGAAAGATTCACACCCGTTGCTTCTTCAAATAGTAAATTCAATTCATCAACAGCTAACTTTTCAATATTGTCTGTATTGTTTGATACAACGATAACATAATCTGAACGCGAATTTTTAACTACGTATTCAGAAGTTTGCGTATAATTTAGTTGATGGACACCACTATCAAAAATTTGACTCACAGATGAACCGCCTTGTTCGGTTGGCTTGCAAGCAGTTGCTGATAATATAAAGGACAGTGCCAAAACAACACTTATAAACTTAATAAAAAATTTTTTCATTTTACACCTTTTATTCAACGATAAAACTGTAACTCGTTATGCCAACGTTTCCGTCTTCATCAGTAGCGTAATAATAAACGGTATAAACGCCTTTTTGAGTAGGCTTATAAGTTCCACCGTTTTCAACGGATTGCATAGTTAAATCTGAACACATAATTATTGTACTTATCTGTAAATTTTTAGTAAAATTATCGGTTGCAGTTGCCTTTTTTAGCGTAACCGTTTTACCTAAACTAAACACTTGTTGCTCACTTTTTTCAATAATTACAGTGGGCGAAACGTCATCTGTTACGGTTATACCGTAAGAATACAATTCGTAATTACCGCAACTATCCTTTGCGTAAATATATACTTGATATTTACCCTTTTCCGTTGCTTTAAACGAATAAGAACGAGTATAATCACTATCTTTATCCAATAAAATACCATCAATAGATGTAACGTATTTATTGTTTGGGTCAATCACATAGTATTCGTTTGTAAAATTAGGGTCTAAAACGTCGCCTATAAAAATCTTTTCAACGTCGATTATATCCCCAACCTTTTTAACACCACCAGCATACTCATTAAAAATAATATACGGGCGCATACCGTCGCCTTCTTCATTAGAAAAAGTTTGATTGTCTAAACCATATAGATAAACGCAAGAATTACCGTATACATCTTCAATAGCGTAACTTATTTTTACTTTATCGCTTTTAAATCCCGTAAAATCTTGCCCCGAAAGAGTTTTACCAACTTGGATAAATTCAGAATCACCCATTTTGGCAGACCTGTTTTGATTATCGTAACTAAATTCAACGGTAGAAAGTTTGTCAAACGAATATGTTGTGTATGCGTAATCTTCGTCATTAACGTAAAAAGTTGCGGTGTTTCCGTTTTTAATAAAGGAAAACTTTATTCTTTGACTTTCATCAATACTATCTGTCAAATAAAAACTGAAAGAATTAAAATAATTTTTGTTTGGTTCAACCGAAAAACTTGTGGTTACGTAAACTGACGGTATATCATTGATAAACTCTATTTCGCCATCGCAAACAGTATTCAACGAAACGCCGTAGTCGTGTGTTTTTACGCCGATGGTTTCGCCATAAAAATATTTAGACATATCTAATTGCCCCAAAAAGTTTACGTCAACGGCAACAGCATCAAAAACTTTTTGATTAGTTTTTCCATCAACCGTTGCGGTATAAATAATTTGTAGTTCCCCCTCTCTTTTAGGCGTAAACACGTTATCTTTTAAGACAGTTTCTTGACTATCACCCTTATATTTAACACTTACAATGGGTGAAACCGAATAAATTTTGCCGTTAGCGTAATATTTACACTCCGTTTCTGGCAAAAAATGTTCACAATCGACTATAAAATATTCACGAACGTTCAAATCACTTGTAAATATAGGTTTAACGCATTTAGATGCACTTACGGTATATTCAATACTTCCCGACCTACAATAATCAAAATAGTCGTATCTAATTGTATAATCGCCTTCATATTCAGGCGTAAAGCTACCGTTTGAAACGTTATATTCTTTACCTGTTTGTTTGTGTGTTGCTGTTACCTTTTGTGTGATATTTCCAACTACGTTAGAGTATTTCACATCTCTTATTAAATAATTTTCCCCTGTAACCGCATTAAAAGAATCACCTAAAAGTTGTGCGGTTATATCCGAAATTTGCTCACAGAAAATATCATACGACTGTTGTTCGGTGTTGCCAAAACAGTCAATTGCAGTATAAACTACCGTATAGATACCATAAGTGGTTGGGACAAAACACCCGTCTTGAATATCTACAAGCGAACGAGTTTGAGAATAATAATGTTTATAAAGTTTAGTATCAACCTGTAAATTATCCCCATAAATATCTTGCGCTTCCGCATTAAATAAGGGATATTGCACATTTTTAACCGCCTTTGGAATATCTTGCATTGAATATCCAAGCGTATCCAAAGTTATTATGGGCGGAAGTTGATAGTCTATTTTGTTATTTAATTGTTGCGGAGGAGCAATTGTTTTTGCCCCTCCAGTTGTTTTACACCCTACACCAGCGCACGCAAAAACTATTGCGGCTAAAGTAAGCAAAGCAATTACACCAAATTTATATCTAATTCTTTTCATTTACTAAAATTATAAATATTTACTTATGCAGTTTTCTAAAAATTGTGTTAATTTTCCGTTAGCCGTTGAATTTAAATATTCAGTCTTGTTGGCAAGCATATAATAATCTTGATTAGCCACGGCTTGCGCACTACCCTTTTGAATAATTAAATTAGTATCAGCAAGTTTTGTTCCCGTACCCATACAAACCAAATTAGACACGTATGCAATTCTTCCGTTACTTGTTTCCGCTATATATCCAAAGTTTTCGTATGGCGTTGCGTAATTATGCACTACTACAACGTTGCTAATTATAACGTTTCCCCATAATCTATAAAACAATCCGCCTCTAAAATTTCCGCCATTTGCATCTGACCTGTTTTGGATAAATACGTTTTCTACCCTTGCGCCTTCACGAGCATCAGTAGCAATCGCCCCACCAGTATAAGGACAGATAGTATTTATAAGACTTAAATTTTTAACCGTTCCTTGAAGATTTCTAAACAAACTTCCATACCAAGCAGCAAACGATTTCATACCCCTTATTTCATATCCTAAACCGTTAAAAGTGCCATAAAACCAAACGTCGTTTGCCGTATCCCAAGACGCAGAAGACAAATCTACGTTATCAGATAAAACTATATATTTCTCATTGATTCTGTTACCACTATCATCTGCTAAATTTTGTAGCCATCTAATATTATCATTATTTAATGCATAGTCAGCGAGAACAGCCTTTCTTTCTATGATTTTACCTTTTGAAGTAAGAACACTTACGGAAACGGTATCGCCAACTTCCATTTTTTCAACAACTTCAGCATCTGCAGTTATAGTGTTGTTTTCACCAAGAACGTTTTTAGTGCTTGTACCAACGTAAGCGCCTATGTAGGTTTCACCACTAACGGTAGGTAAATTTATTTTTCCCGTACCATCTGTCAATAGGTAAGCCGTTTCATCAGTAGTTCTATCCGTTGCACCAAAATATTGTTCAAGTTTAGTTTCTTGATTGTCTACGTATGCAGCGTTTGCAACAACTCGCATAGAGCGTTGATTATTTTCTGGTTCATACGCTTTTTTATAACTTCCGTCAGAAAGTTTAACGTAAGCTGATGCATATAAATTTGTTAAATAAGCACTTTCTGCTTTGTCGGGATTTTCCGTAACGTATTTAGTGTAATCAACGCTGATAAAAAGTTCAAATATATCGGTATCTAGTGCATCTTGTGAAAAACTTGGTTGAGAAGCAAATGCTTTTGCTTGAGCCCCTGCACCACCTTTACCGCTTAAAACGGCAAAAAAAGTACCTTCATTTTCATCAACAAACTTTTTGGTTACTTTTACAGCAAACCTTATACCTGAACCTTGAGTTTTTACGCTAGCTCCTTGAACGAAATAAAAGCCGTCAGTTTTTGCAGTTTGGGTTATGTTTTCGATAGGAACTTCTATTTGGGCATCTGCTAACACTTGTTGAGAATTTGTAGTAGACACAATGCCGATTGCTGAAACTATTGCTAAAAAACAAAATATTAAAACTAATGTTTTTCTAATTGCTTTACTCATATTTGCCCCTCCTCACCTAACATTTCGCCACTGAAATCGAACTCAACCGAAGTCAAAATGGCATCTGTCGTAAAACTTTCTAATCGTACGACAGGTCTTTCATAAATTTTGCTCATATCTTTACCTCCATTTATTTTTATTTTTCAACCTTAACGCGGTTGTACGTTTCAAAAATTTTTATTATATCGGCAAAACTTTTTTATAATTTATTCTTTAACACCGCCCATTGTAACGTTGCCCATTATCTTGTTTCTAAAGGCAATAAACAACGCCAAAATCGGTATTGCAACCAACAAACTAGCAGATATCCGCATGGTAACGTGTTCCATTTCTGGGCTATTCATTTTTTGCAATTTATATATGCCGTATGACAGCGTAGGATATGACCGTAAATATAATAAAACAAAATCGTATCCATTCCAAAGTTCAATAAATTTGATAAGCATAACCGTTGCAAAAGTTGGCAACGCAAGTGGTAACATTATTTTGAACATTATTTGAAACTCACTTGCACCGTCTATTTTTGATGCTTCTGCATAATCTTTTGGCAATGCGTCAAACACTGCAAAAAACACCAAGAAATACATGTCCAAAAAATTAAACTTCATTATATAAACACTAAACAACGTTTGATACAGTCCAAGTCTATCTAAAAGCAAGAGCATTGACGGTGTTGAGCCGATTATCGGCACAACCATTGCTATCACTACAAATAAGTAAACAACTTTACTGAACTTAAACTTATATCTTGCCGTTAAGTAAGCCCCGATGCAACAAGCAAATGTAGAAACAAAAGCACCACCGCCGGCATACAACAAAGAATTGACTGCCATTGTTAAAAAACTTGCCTGTATATACGAACCATTTGCAAGCGGTCCTTCTACAAAGGTGAACGCCTTAAATACTTTTATATAATTTATCCACTGCCAATCCCAAGGCGCGCCAACAGGCATACCCACCTTATCGTCATCCCACATAGTAGGCGTTTTTAAGGAAACAAATATCGCCCAAACTAAAAGCCCAACTAATATAATCGAATATAGCAAGAGAAAAAATAACAATATCCACGCCAAAACGCCACGGTTTTGCTTAACTTTTCCGTTCTTCATCTTTCTCTCCTTTAATCTGTTGTAGGTCCATACTTATTTAGCAAATACCTTGCACAAAGCGTTACGGGTACGGCAAACAACGTCATTAAAAGCCCTAATGCAGAAAGATATGGATATTCCGTCATATCTAATTTTGTCGCTCTGTAATATAAGTAATAACCAAACGTATAATATTTTGTATCTAAGCCCTCACCAAAGAAAGAATACGCAGTCATTTGATTTGAAAAAATGCCTACTATACAAACTACCAAAAAGGTAACCACGGTTCCCCAAATAAGTGGAACAACAATAAAAACAAGTTCTTGTAAAGGTTTTACACCTTCTAATTCACCCGATTCTATTACTGATTCAGAAATGGAACTCATTGCCCCGCTATACAAAAGCACTCTTGTTCCAAACCCGATAAAAATTGTAAAGAAAATCATAAAGAACCTAGTGCTGTTCGCATTAACTTGATTAAATACGTCTTGCATTTCTAAACCAAACAGTTTTTCACTAATTTGAGGCAAAGCACTTTCAACAAAATTTCTATAAATAACAACGAAAATTATTGTTGAAACTATATGTGGGGTATATAAAATTACCTTAAACACACCTGATAATGGATATTTTTTAAATATATAATACGAAAAGAATATTGCTGGAATAAAACCAAACAACAATTCCATTGCAAATATCAATAAAGTATTGCTTAAAATAAAATTCATATTAAAATTTGTCATTTTTGGGTGTACACCTTTAAAAATTTCAATAAAGTTTTCTACCCCAACGAAAAAATATTTACCACTTTCTACGTCGTACTCTGTAAACGCAAGCGCTATCGAACGGAAATTGACGTAAAAATAGAAGATTAAAATTTGTAATACTGGCAATGCAAACATTAAACAGTAAAATATCAATTCTTTTTTACGTTCTGTGGAAAACGCTCTTTCTTTTTTTGCCATTTATGTTCTCCTATTTGTTATAAGTGTTTTCCCAAGTTGACTGCGTTATTTTCATTCCGTTAAAGTAATCTTTTGCGCTGTAATTATCTGAACGAACTGCCAAGTATAAATACTTACTTCCACCACCAACTTTTGATTCCCAAAACTCTGAAGTTCCGTCAACCATAAACGCGTTCATATTAGCCTTAAATATTGTATTGTTTGAAAAGGCTTTCATATACGTTCCTGCTTTTTCTGCCTCTGCACGCATTTCAACAACGCCTTTTGCATAGTCGCAGAGTGATGATTTAATTGAATTATAATCGTACTTTACGCCTTTAATAATACCGTTTGTATTTTTAGTAAATTCCTTTAATTCACTATCCGTGTAACAAAAAGCAACGAATTTTTCTGCAAGGTCAACCTTGTTTTCTGCAGTTTTTGCGTTTATAAAGCAATACGCGTTATAACTGTCTATCATTGTGGGTGCGTTACCTTCTCCTTCCATTACCGTTCCGCTATATTTTTGCGGTAAAGCCATAAATCTTGGTTGTTTAGTGGTATAAGCTTCTGAATATTCGGATTTTACTTCTTCCATTATTCCGTAATCATCCGCTTCGTTATACCAATAGTTTCCATCAATAAGCATTGCCGCAGTTTCCCCAGGTTTAAGCCCACTTTTCATAAACGTTCTCATTGCGCTTATTTGTGAAAAGTTGCCAGCCGTTGAATCTTTGTAATAGTAATCTTGACTGCCAAAAATTTTTGCGGCTACTTCTAAAGCGTAATATAGCCCTGCGCTCTGTTTTACAAGATAACCGTTTTCTTGAGTAATAACTTCTTTTTGTATCATAGGCGTTGGCTTTTCCGCATTAGTTATCAAATCAAAATCTGTAACTATTTCAATTTCCTCACCGTTACTATCAAAATCGACGTGCGCATTTATTCCGTTTACACCCATATAACTTTGGTAAAGTGCTGTAATCAAAATATTGGTGTAGTGAGTATATTCACCCGTCCAAATAACCGACTTAACGCTTTTTCCTTTCATCCTATCTATCATTTTGTAGAATTCTTCAAACGAAGAAGGTAAACCATCGTCATAGTCGCCAGAAATTCCGTTAGGTCCTGGTGATAACGGCGTATTGTCATTAGTTATAAACTTTCTTGTTCCGTCTTCTGCTATACTATTTGAGAAATAAAGACGGTTCTTTAAGAAAATACCCGCATCATAGGTCAAACCGTTATAACATTCGTAATGAGGTAATGCATAAATTTTGCCATTTACAGTAAGATTTTCTATATCTTTTTCATACATTTTACTTTTTATGGTTTGATTTTGGTCATCTGCATTTTGCCTTTCTAAAAGCCCACTCAAATCCCTAATGAGCGATTGATTTACATAATCAAAATAAAGTACTTGTTGGTGAAAAAATACTTCGTTTTTGCTTTGGCTAATACTTGAAATAAGCGTTTTACCTGTGGTTTCTTTATTACTGTCTAAAATTACGTCAACACCAGTTTTTCCATTTAACTGGTAATTTTCGTATTTTTTTTCAAAGCGTTTTTCCACTTCTTTTAGCCACTTATCGCCTACACCACCATTATAATTTCCTACGTAAAGCCAAGTTTTATTTGGGTCTCCACCTGAAATAACTGGACTGCACGCAGGTGCAATTACCAATGTGCTTAAAGCAATTACAACTGTCATAATTAAAGTGATTAATTTCTTCATATATTTTCTCCTTAAAAGTTTTCCATTATTTTATATACTCTTGCGCACAACCCTGCAAGAAAGTATTTAGGTTTAATTGCGCCAAATCTTCTACGAAACTATTTTTATCCGGATAAATCGCATAAATTGAATCTTTGTGCAAATAATCTTTCAACGAAACGTTTGAAATGGATTCATCCCTATCAGCCAAACCTACACAGTATAGATTTTCAATAGTTGTCGTTCCCCTTATTTGATAACCAAATACACTTGCATTTGAATTTGTATTTGGCATACAAATTACGGTATCTTTTACGTTTAGAGCAACCTGTTGGTCAGACCTTTCACAAATTGCGCCAACTCTACCGAGTTGTTCTGTTTTTATGACGTGTATAAACACATTTTCCACAGTTAACTTGCCAGTTGGTCGATAACAAATCGCACCCGAAGTTGACGCAAGTGAAACATTAGTAAACGCAACATTTTTAATCACACCATTGTTCACACTCTTGAAAAATCCATTTGAAGCAACTGTTGATAAATTTTTTATTATATGATTTTGACCGTCGAAAATTCCGCTAAATTCTACTGACGTTTCCCAATTAAAGCCACTCAAATCAATATCTTCGGTTAAATAAACCGTTTCATTACCTTTTAGAGTTAAAAGTTTATTTACGTTTTGTTGATTGATTCGTAATACGGTATATACTGAATTGAAAGCATCCAACATATTCTGTGGCAAATTGACCGTTTTATCTTCGTTTATAGCCTTTTCTAGTTCAACGTTATCCGCAAAGAACGTATATGAAGATTGCTCCGTAACACTTCCTGCAGCGCCTTCTCTTGTCGCTATAAATTGACCGTTTCCGCCTGCAAAATAACAGTTAGTAATTTCAGCAACGTTCATTTGATAGCCACACACCATACCACACCAAGGATTAACACCCTGCGGAATAGTTACTAAACAATTACGTAAAGTCAATGTTGCCCCTGCATTTATCCTTTCCACAATGCCACCTTGCAGAGACCCCCAAGCATTTATATTACTGATGCTATCTATTTGTATAAACGTATTTTCTACAACTAGTGTGTTCGCAGAACTTGCTATAGTTCCTGCCATACCGCCCGAAAGTTCTACGTTTTTAAATATTACGTTTTTAATTGTTCCCGTTGCGGATTTAAATAACCCTGCGTTTGCCGTAGTGGTAAGATTGCTTATTGAGTAATTTCCACCATCAAAAACACCATTAAATTTAATTTGCGTATCCCACTCAATGCCTGCAAGGTCAATATTTTCAACTAGCGTAATCTTTCCTGCTGCATAAGTTTTCATCATAACCACGTTTTCTTGGCGAATTTTCAAATCACCGTAAGTTATAACGCTATAATATGCAACTACATCATTATCGTTAAACAACAATACTTCAAAGCGATTCTCTACAAACCCTTCAACATCTTCTTTATTTATGGTTACACTTTGCCCGTTAAAATCTATCGTCCTGTAAATAGAACCTACTATGAGCGCGCTTTGACAATTACTAACGTTAGTAAATGTTAAAGTTTTATCATTTTCAAAAAGGTCGAATATATTTACCTTTTCCGTATGTTCTATAGGCTGAATACCAACCTTACTTGCATTTATAAGGGTTATTGCAGAATTATTTATCCCACTAATCTTTCCTTGTCCACAAAGCGGTAAAGAACTAAAAACAATAGAATCCTTAAATATAATGCCACTATCGGCAGAACTTACAATCGCTCCCTTATCAAGGGAAACTTTTGAAGAATAACTATGAATAGTGCTATCAATAAGGTTTATCTTTGAGTTTTTGCTTATAACACCAAAAACTCCTCCGCAATTTTCGCCGTTTACTATCGTGCGTATATTAACACCTTGCAAAGTTACGTTTGCATTTTCTTCAACACAACTCGCAACTACACCCGTTTGAACAGCATCATCTTGAATAACACATTGACTAAAAGTTAAATTTTTGATAGTTGCCCCGCCGCCGATTTTATCAAACAAGCCACTTTTGCTAATTCCAAAGTTATAAATAGTGCAACCGTTACCATTTAAAACACCCTTAAATACCGATTTAATACCGTTCCATATTTGACCATCCATATCTATATCGCAAACGATTTTATAATGGTCGTCGGTTGCCGTTTTTAGCACGGCTAAATCCGTTGCGTCTTCTAAATATTTATCGTATAAGTAAATAGGAATTGAATATGTTACGTTTTGCGCAAACACCTGTAAAGTTTGTTCACCAGAAAGAACTATTTGCGTAAAATCCAAAAAACCGTCTTGTACATTAACCGTTTCAACGATAGTTCCATCGGTTATCCTTGCATCTTCTATCGTTGCACTTTCTATTGAAATAAATTGCTCTAGGTTTACCGTTTGTTCTTTATTGACTTCAATAACCGTTGTAAGTTTGTTCGTTTTGGCTACAACTTTTACTAATATCGCTTTCGTTACTTCTATACCATCCGAACCGATATACGATAACTTTAAATATGCACTACCTGCATTTACACCGCTTATCACACCACCCGAAACTGTAAAAATATTTTGGTCGCTTGACGTGTAAACGGGCATAGCGTCAGTTATTATTTTCTCTTTTTCTTTAATTTTCACAATTGGTGTAACCGTGTTTTCGTATTGACTTTGCCCTTCACTTACCCCAGCACACACGACAAACTCTTCTTTATTGACAACTATTTCAGATATAGGCTGTACCGTAACTCCAACAATCATAGCCAACTCTTTGCCGTAAATTTCAGCGGTTACATCAACCGTTGTGTACCCTGTAGTTTGCTTTGCGGAAACTTCGCCTACGTCTGAAACGCTTATTAAATCTTGATTATGCACCGCATAAATAAACTGAACGTCTTGAATTTCCGTTTGTCCATATAATACTTTTGGTAAAATATTTTGTTTTTGCCCACCGTATAACCAAATATTTTGCTCTTCTGATGTTATTCTAAAAAGGTCAAGATTAGGTTGCGAAACATTTACAGTTACACTATCATTAAGATTACCGCTTTTAACCGTTATTATAGCACAGCCTTCACCCACGCCAGTTATTATTCCATTCTTATCAACCGTTGCTACACTACTATCGTCAGTTTCCCAAACTAACTCATTCTCACCGTTATATTCTATTTCTAACTCAACTGTTTGTAAAAAATCCAAGTTAATCTGTTCTTTATCTAGAGATAGCGTAACATTTTTTTCTTGTTTGCACGCCACAAAAAATATGGTGAAAAACACAGAAACAATTAAAAATAAAGAAAATATAAACTTCTTTTTCATTATTATCCTCTTTCGGTATCAAATAAATTTACTTTTCGACACCCTGCTATATTTATTTTACCTTAATTATTACCTTTACGCAATAGTCTAAATTGTGCCTTTTAGGTTCTAAATTGCTTTTTTTAACTATTCACTTGACATAATATACCCTATGTGTTATGATTAGAAAAAACGGATTAAATATGTCAAAAAAAACACAGTTAAATAAAAACACAAAAAATAATGATAGTATGGAAATCATTGAACACGAAAATCAGCAATATGTTACCGTAACTGATTATCTTGTTTCTAATACTCTTGGTTTTTCCACTCAAATATCAAAAAATAACAATTTCCAAACACACAACCACGTAAACTATGAAATTTTTTACGTTTTAAGTGGCGAAATTTATCATACGTTTAATGGAAATAAAGAACTTATAAAAACGGGAGATTGCTTTTTACTTTCACCTAATGATAGACATTCTTTTAAGAGTATTACACAAAGCATAAATCGGGATATAATTATTTCAACTGAATTATTTAAATCTATTTTAGCGCTTTTTCCACACTGTAATAATTCCATCAAAGAGTTAACTAAAAAAAACCATGTAAAGTTTTCAATTAGTGAAATTATGGAATTAGAAAATTTAGTTCGCTCTTTTTCTTTTGAAAATAATATAAATAAAAAGAGATGCACTTGCGTATCTATTGTTTTAAAAATTTTTTCTAAATTCTTTTCTAACGACTCTAATGACCAAATAAATTATAAAATTCCACCAATCGTAAAAACCATTCGTGATAGACTTAACTCTGCTAACTTTTTAAAAGAGGGTACTTCTGCAGTTTTTAAATCATTGAACTATACACACTCTTACGTTTGCAACACTTTCAAAAAGCATATGAATATGACTATTTCTGAATACATAAATGAAATAAGAATAACTCATATCGCATATTATTTAAAAACTTCAGACTATTCTTTATCACAAATTGCTGATATGGTTGGCATTGAAACAGTTTCTTATATGAATAAAATATTTAAGAAAAAATTCCATATTACACCTACACAATATAGAAGACAAGAATATTAATTATATAAGCGATTAAAATATATTTGCCATCAAATTTATTAAAATATTTAATAAATTCTATACGCCTAACTGAATATACAAAACAAAAAAGGCTATTAAATTTATAAATTTGCAACTCATTTTTAAAAAGTGTTATTCATATTTCTTTCTATTTGCCTTTAATATGTTTTCTATCAAAAAAACACGTCTCTATCAACTGAATAAAAATATTAAATAGTAAAGAATTTTAAAACAACGTATTGAAGAACTTGAAAACAAGTTGGAAGATATAGACACAAAAGTGCTTTTAGAAAAAAGCCGTACAAAAGTTTTACTAACACCAAAAGAAGTAGTAAGTTATATCAAAACTGCATTAAAAAAAGAACCCAAAATTCTAATAAAAATGTTAGTAAGAGAAATAATTCTTTTTGATGACCGAATAGAAATTTATTATAAACACACAGATAGACAAAAACCTGATGAGGCAAAAACTCATCAGGCTTTTTCTTTTTATAAGTCTTTTTATAAATGCAATATTCAGCAATATCACTTTGGAAACAAGACCGTTCCCGTTGAATTAGAGATAAATTGCTATTTATGAAATCATTAAAAAATATAGTATTTTGCTATCAAAATCAAATAGTTCAACTGAGATTAGATATCGCCCGCCAAAAAATAGAAATCTCACACTTTGGTGTGGGATTTTTGTTTTGTTTGTGAAAAGTTGCTAGATAGGATTCGAATTAAGGAGAAAATTTGTTTACAAATTTCCCGTAGGGTAAACGGTAGACATCTATCGTTTATCGGGTATGGGCGCACAGGCGCCGAATCCCATCCTTTCCGCCAAAAAAGTACTCAGTTGAACCTACTTTGGTTTAACTGAGTTTTCTATTTTAAATATAATACATTATATAATATAATCCATATTTTCGACTTTCTTTTTGTAAAAAATAAAAAAGGCGCACAAATTCAAAGAATTGCACGCATTTTCTATTCTGTTTTAACTATTATATTAACTCTCTTCTTGAATAACTTTATCTAAGCGATTTTCGCAAAACTCTAAAAATTTGTTCCAAAGTTTGTCGTCTATAAATTCATTTCTTCCCGTTTCTCTTAATACTCTAGCCTTATTAAAAGTGTCGTTGTTCCAAGTATGATTGCCGATAAACACGTCAACCTTTTCTTTCATTAGCCTATGCAATGAATTTCTATACGCCTCTCTTGCTCCGTCAAAATCAAATTTCCCTTGCACCATTGTGTTTGCGCCTGCTCCGCCAAACATACCTACTCGATATGTTTTTCCATTTTCAGTGGTATCAAAAAAGAAAGATATAGTTCCTTTTGTATGCCCCGGCGTTTCCATAAATTCAACGGTAGTATTGCCAAGCGTAAGTGTGTCGCCGTCTTTTATTAAAACATCTGGGGTAAAATATTTGCTTGCCTTTTCTACGTCTTCTTTGCCAAGCAGAGTTTTTGCACCCGAAAGTTCTGCTAGCGCTGCAGTCGCTTCCGTATGGTCGCCGTGCCAATGTGTATTTATTATGTATTTAATATCGGTTGGCTTAAACCCTAACTTATATATACTGTCGATAATTAAATAAAGCGTGTTGCTATAACCTGGGTCAATAAAAATAAGCCCTTCGCCCGTATCTATAATATGCGCAGACGCTTGAAAAGTACCCACGTAATAAACGTTGCCTATAATCTTAAACGGCTCTATTTTTCCTTCCCAAGGGTTTACTATTTTTCTTCTTTCGAACATAACTTTCTCTCCTTTAATGTTTATATATTGTTTTTATAATCCACAGCAACTATTCCATACGGTATTTTCATCTTCCCAGATATTTTATTAAGTTTTGATACTATTTGTGGCTCAATAATAAGTGATACATACCCTGCTATTAAGTTTTTTGTTGATAATATTAAACCATTTCAACAGTTTCTTTCATAGGTTTACGCTTTTTTTCACGCAAGGGACTATCAGAATAACCAAGAGCAACTGCAACGTTGCAAATTTCGCCTTTTTTCAAGTTGGCTGCAGGACCTATCAACTTTTGATTTACCATACCGATAATACAAGTATCTACACCTATACTTTTTGCTTTTAAGGTAATGTATGCAATAAGTTCGCCTATATCGTATTTAACAAAGTGTTTACGGTCAAACAAAACGCCTTCTTTTAAGGTTGCCTCTTTTTCGGCAAGCACGATAAATGCTTTTGCCTTATTTAAGAACTTATTATGACCGTTTACGCCAAGCGCAACGGCAGTTTCTTTCAACTTTTCGGGGGAAGTTACTACGTACATTTTCCAAGGTTGAGAGTTGCAAGCAGACGGACAGAGCGTAGCACTTTTAACAATTTCAAGAAGAGTTTCTTCCGCTAGCGGTAAGTCGTTAAAATTTCTGCAAGACTGACGCTCGTTTATCAATTTTTCAAAGCATTCTTTCATATAACTAAAATTTCCTTAATATTCTTCTACGATTAGCATACTACAAAACTAAAATAAATGCAACCTTTTTGTTAAATTCCTAGCGCTTTTTCTTTATGATATCTTTCGATTGCTTGAACGTATTTTTCTGAAAGATTTAAGGTATAGCGTTGCTTTTCGCTATAATCTAACGTATCAAAATATTCTTTATCTGTAAGTCTACCTATAGCGTTAGATACTTCGCCCTCTTCATCAAGCAGTTTTTTAACTTTAACGTAAAATTCTTCAAACTCGTCTTTAGTATTACGAATATCTTCAGTTATTTTGCAAGTGTAATATTCTTTTACTTTAGACGTGGATATTCCGCTCTGCTCTGCCCTTTCTATCTCTTTATCTAAATTTTGTTTATAATTTTGCCAAAAGCCTTGTTTTAAGCGTTTTTTTGCATCTTTACAATATTGCTTAAAAGATTTTCCTTCTTCTTTCATCATATTTTCTCCATTTTGGTTTTTTTCGACATTTTTCATCATTTTCCGCAAATAAAAAATAAAGACCACCGATTAAATTCGGTAGTCTTTTGTGTTTTAACCCTTTATGCTTCTTTTTCTAGCCGCCTCGGATTTCTTCTTCTTTTTTACGGAAGGTTTTTCGTAATGTTCTTTCTTACGTAAATCACCGATAATGCCGTCACGAGAACACTTTCTCTTAAATCTTCTCAATGCGCTATCGATATTTTCGTTTTCACCAACTCTAACGATTGACATGCTCTTTCAACCCTCCTTTGCCCTATGGCGGTTCGTTAAATGCTAAATAAGTATACCAACAGCGGAAAATTTTGTCAAGGATTTAACCGCCGTTTTTCAAATATAAACAAATATTTTTTCAAACGCTATATTTTTACATAATTAAACGGTTTAGAAACAAGTTAGGCTAGGCTCGACCGTACAAAAAGATGAGATAGAACGTCTGTTCATCGAAGTTTTTTGTACAAGTCAGTAAACGACGCATAACGACGTTTATAAAGCGTTTAACGTGGCGTACATAACCGCCTTTATAGTGTGTAACCTATTTTCTGCCTCGTCAAACACAATGGATTGTTCGCTTTCAAAAACTTCGTTGGTAACTTCCATTTCACTGATGCCAAACTTATCAAACATCTCTTGACCAACGGTAGTTTTAAGGTCGTGGAAAGCAGGCAAACAGTGCATAAATTTACAGCCTTTACCCGCATTTTCCATAATGCGCTTATTTACTTGATAGGGTAACAAATCTTTAATTCTTTCGCTCCAAACTTCTGTAGGTTCACCCATAGAAACCCAAACGTCGGTATAGATTACGTCTGCGCCTTTAGTTGCAACAATCGGGTCGGTAATAAACTCTAAAACTGCGCCCGTTTGTTTTGCAATTTCTTGACACTCTTTAATAAGTTCTTTGTTTGGGAAATACTTTTCAGGCGCGCAAGCAACAAAATGCATGCCCATCTTTGCGCAACCAACCATAAGTGAGTTGCCCATATTATATCTTGCGTCACCCATATAAACTAGTTTTTTGCCTTTCAAACAGCCAAAATGTTCTTTAATAGTTAAAAAATCGGCTAAAATTTGCGTGGGGTGATATTCGTTTGTCAAGCCGTTCCAAACGGGAACGCCTGCGTAATGAGCAAGTTCTTCAACAATTTCTTGACCGTAACCACGATATTCTATGCCGTCAAACATTCTACCTATAACGCGAGCCGTATCTGCAATACTTTCTTTTTTGCCCATTTGAGAACTCTTTGGGTCAAGATATACGGGGTGCATACCAAGGTCTGCAGCCGCCACCTCGAAAGCGCAACGAGTACGCGTGCTTGTTTTTTCAAACAACAACGCTATATTTTTACCTTCGCAAACTCTATGAGGTATTCCTTTCTTTTTTTCTTCTTTAAGTTTTGCTGAAAGGTCGATAAGATAACTTATTTCTTCGGGTGTAAAATCTAAAAGTTTCAAAAAACTTCTGCCTTTAAAATTCATAAATTTTCTCCTTAAATTTTAGCGCAAGCATCTTTAATAATCTTTATTGCGTTCTCTAATACGCTCATAGGGATATTTAACGCAGGCAGTAACCTTACCTTATCTTTTGCAGATAAGCACAGCACACCCTTTTCGATACACTCTGCAATTATTTCTTTTGCGGGGCGAACCGTTTTTATGCCAACCATTAGTCCCATACCGCTAACGCTTTCAACGCCCTTGGCGTTAGATAGTTCTTTGAACACATATTCGCTTTTTCTTTTAACGTTTGTCAAAAACTCACCGTCAAGCCTTTCCATAACGCTTATTGCGCCTGCGCAACTTATAGGATTGCCACCAAAAGTTGAACCGTGGTCGCCAAAACCTAACACGTTTTGCGTTTTTTCGTTCATAACGCAACAGCCAAGCGGTAGCCCACCGCCTAAACCTTTTGCCGTTGTAAATACGTCTGGCTCTACGTCAAACGCCATAAAAGAATAAAGATAACCCGTTCTGCCGTTACCCGTTTGAACCTCGTCTACGATTAGAAGAATATCTTCTTTATCGCAAATTTCTTTTATGCCTTTTACGAACTCTTTATCGAGAGCGATAACTCCGCCTTCACCTTGAACGCACTCTATCATAATAGCGCAAACTTTATTCTCTTTTACAGCATTTTTTACACTATCTAAATCGTTTGCGGTGGCGTGAACGAAACCGCTTGTTAGGGGTTGAAAAAGTTCGTGGAATTTATCTTGACCAGTTGCGGCAAGAGTAGTTAACGTTCTGCCGTGAAAACTGTTTTTTAATGTAACGATTACGTTATAATCTTTACCCTTTTTGTCCGCGCCATATTTTCTTGCAACCTTTATTGCGCATTCGTTAGCCTCTGCGCCCGAGTTCCCAAAGAAAACCTTTCTCATACCTGTTCTTTCGCAAATCATCATTGCCAAAGTTGCGCAAGGTTGGGTGTAATATAGATTAGAAGTATGCTGAACTTTGCCCAGTTGATTTATAACCGCTTGATTCCACTCGTCGTCAGATATACCAAAAGCGGTTACGCCTATGCCTGAACCCATATCAATATATTCTTTTCCCTTTTCGTCGTAAAGATAAGAGCCTTTTCCGCTAACTATAGACACGGGAAAACGCGCGTAAGTGTTAGCAACGTATTTTTTATCAATTTCAATATTATTCATTTTAATCACCTTCAACCATAGTACCTGCGCCCTCGTCGGTAAAAAGTTCCATTAAAATAGAGTGAGGAATTCTTCCGTCCATAATAATAACTTTTTTAACACCGTGAGAAATTGCGTCTATACAGCATTTAATTTTAGGTATCATTCCACCTTGAATAGTTCCGTCTGCAAGAAGTTTTTCAGACTCTTTTACCGTGATGTGCGGAATTAAGGTAGAGGGGTCGTCTTTATCTTTAAGTAAGCCTGCAATATCGGTCATCATAATAAGTCTTTTTGCACCCAGCGCACCTGCTATACGAGCAGCAGCGGTATCCGCGTTGATATTATAAGCGTTGCTTTCTTTATCACAACCCACGGTAGATATTACCGGAATATAACCCTTTTCTAAAAGGTCGGTTACAGGTTCAATATTTACGCTAGTAATTTCACCAACAAAACCTAAACGTTCGTCTTTAACCTTTGCCTCAATAAGATGCCCGTCCATACCAGAAAGCCCCATAGCCTTTCCGCCTTTAACTTGAATATGGTTTACGAGCGTTTTGTTTATTTTTCCAGCAAGAACCATTTGAACGATATCAACAGTCTCTTTATCGGTAACGCGAAGTCCGTCAACAAACTGCGCTTTTTTGCCAAGTTTATCCATCATTTCGCTTATTTCAGGTCCGCCACCGTGAACTAAAACAATTTTAACGCCAGTGAGCCACAAAAGCACAATATCTTGCATAACTTGTTCTTTTAGTTCTTGGTTTATCATTGCGTTTCCGCCGTATTTTACCACAACTATTTCGCCGTTATATCTTTTTATGTAAGGTAATGCTTGGGTTAAAACTTCCGCGCGTTGCGCATTAGTAAAATGTTTATCCATTGTCGTTTCCTTTTAATTTTTTACAAATTTCTATAAATTTTTTAAATAAGTTTTCTTCTCTAACTGCGCCTGATTTTTGAGAATTTTCAAAATAAACGGTTGCAGTTTCTACCATTCTTTCAGGGTGCCATTGAACTGCGAAAATAGGCAAACTTTCGTGTTCAATACCCTCGATAATTTTACCATTTTCCGACCACGCAACGGCTTTTAATCCCTTCCCAAGTTTATCTATGGCTTGGTGATGATAACTGTTTGTAATAAATTCTTTGCCGTGTACTTGGTGCAAAATGCTTTTCTCTTTAGTCGTTACCGTATGGAACTTTCCGTCGGTATGCTTTTGGTGGCAATCTATATGTTGAACTAAACTTCCGCCAAGCGCAACGTTTATAAACTGACAACCACGACATATTCCAAATATAGGCTTGCCTGCCCTTAAATATGCATTAAAAAGTTTAAATTCTATCTCGTCGCGCGCGTTGTCAACGTTTACCGAGCCGTCAATTTCTTGCCCGTAATATTTTGGGTTAATATCAACACCGCCCGATATAACTAGACCGTCATAGTTAAGGTCTACGCTTGGAAGATAGTTGTGAACGACTTGAGCGCCTGCGCTCTCTAACGCCTTTACGTAATATTCAGTTGACAAAGGAACTACGCCGTCGCTCATAAGAATTTTTATGGGCATTAGGTTCTATAATCTCCGTTTATTTTAACGTAATCGTAAGTTAAATCACAGCCCCACGCTTTTGAACAAAATTCTCCGTCGTTGAGATTTACTAAAATAGTAATTTCTTTTTCTAACAAAATTTCTTTTGCCTTTTCTTCAGAGAAGGCTACGCCAGCGCCGTTTTTGCACACGTCAATAACGCCTTTTGGTGAACTGAACGCAACGTCTATTTTATTGACGTCTACGTCAGCACCGCTATAACCTATTGCACAAAGCACGCGCCCCCAGTTTGCATCTGCGCCGAACATTGCCGCCTTTGTTAAACTAGAACAAATAACGCTTTTTGCAACTGTTTTAGCAATTTTTAATTCTTTTGCTCCGCTAACTGAACACTCTAAAAGTTTAGTTGCGCCCTCACCGTCGCCAGCAATCATTTTACAAAGCGTAACGTTTACGGTATTTAGCGCTTTCATAAACACTTCAAAATCTTCGCCGTCGCTAGTAATTTCCGTGTTTTCTGCCAAGCCGTTTGCAAGCACTGTTACCATATCGTTAGTAGAAGTGTCGCCGTCAACGCTTATCATATTAAAGGTGTTTTGAATATCACTCTTTAACGCTTTAGATAACATTTCACTTGATATTTTAACGTCAGAGGTGATAAACACAAGCATTGTTGCCATATTTGGGTGTATCATTCCACTACCCTTTGCAATTCCACCTATACGGCAAGTTTTTCCACCAACGGTAAATTCAACAGCAACTTCCTTAACGGCAAGGTCGGTGGTCATAATACCTTCCGCAGCGTAAAGACCGCCGTCTTCAGAAAGACCTTTAGCAAGTTCGGGTATGCCGTTTGCTATAGGTTCAATATTTAAAGGTTGACCTATAACGCCGGTTGATGCAACAACGATATCTTGCGCGTTGATATTTAACTCTTTTGCAACAAGTTCACTCATCTTTTCTGCAATTTCTATGCCGTTTGCATTGCAAGTATTAGCGTTGCCACTATTACAAATAACCGCTTGAGCAACACCGTTTTCTAAATGTTTTTTCGTAACGATTAACGGTGCGCCTTTAACCAAGTTAGTTGTGTATACTGCAGCCGCAGTTGCTGGCACTTGGCTATAAATTAAAGATATATCTCTTTTTTTGCGATTATGACGAATACCACAATGTATTCCGTTTGCCTTAAAACCTTTTGCGGCACATACACCGCCATTTATTATTTTCATTAGTCTATTCTCCGTAACTAAGTCCCGTGGTTTCTTCTACCCCAAGGATTATATTCATATTTTGTATTGCTGCACCCGACGCGCCTTTTCCTAAATTATCAAAGCGTGAAACGAGCAAAATTCTATCTTCATTACCAAAAACGGAAATTTCCATATCGTCTCTGCCACGCATTGATGATGCAGACAAAAATCCGCCTTCGTCAGACTGGTCTTTGAATTTAACCATTTTTCCGTTATAAACGCTCTTGTATATTTCTTTTATTCCGTTTATATCCGTTTTTATATCTTTACCAAACACGGGAACGGTAACTTCCATACCTCTATCGTAATCGGAAACTATCGGGCAAAATAGTGGTAAATTTTGCAACCCGCAAACGGCTTTCATTTCGGGCAAATGCTTGTGCGTTTGAGAAAGACCGTATTGTCTAGGTGCGCCGTAAAGCAAGGGTTTTTCATTTTCATATT
Source organism: Clostridia bacterium (assembly GCA_017399035.1). Lineage (GTDB taxonomy): Bacteria > Bacillota > Clostridia > Christensenellales > Borkfalkiaceae > UBA1259. Next base: position 29,209 of record JAFQEM010000023.1, read on the forward strand.
CGGCAATCATCTTTTTTCCACCACCAGTATAACCAGTTATTGAAAAGGCGGAAAGCAACACGTTTTTATCCATAACCCCCGCCTCAATAAGCGGATTTATCAACGCTATAAAACCGCTTGCATGACAGCCTGGGTTTGCAATTTTGTTTGAACTTTTAATCTTTTCTCTATACCCTTTAAGTTCTGCAAAACCATACGCCCAGTTAGGATTAGTTCTATGCGCGGTTGAAGTGTCAATAACTTTAACTTTAGGGTTTTCTATCATTGAAACTGCCTCTATTGCAGCAACGTCTGGTAAGCATAAAAACGCAACGTCACAAGAATTTAGAGCATCTTTTCTAGCATTTGCATCTTTTCTTAACTCTTCGGGCAAAGTTATTAGTTGTAAATCTTTACGAGTAGAAAGTCTATCTAAAATTTTAAGCCCCGTAGTTCCTGCGCTACCGTCTATAAACACTTTATTCATTTTCAAGTTCTCCTTTAACGAACTCTATTTGCTTTGCAACCGATTCGGGTGAAGTTCCCCCCTCGCTTATACGTTTATTAACGCAAGTTGCAAGGCTTATTTCATTAAACAAGTCTTCTTCAAAAAGTTGACTATAATTTTTATATTCATTTATGGTAAGGGTTTCTAAAACTTTGCCGTTCTTTATGCAATCGCCAACAATTTGACCGCAAATTTTATAAGCCGACCTAAACGGCAAACCCTTTTTAACCAAATAATCTGCTAAATCGGTTGCATTTATAAAGCCTTTTTGCGCAGCGGTGAGCATATTGTCTGGCAAAACTTTCATAGTTGCAACCATAGGCGCAAATACGTCAAGGCACATATCAACCGTATCCGCGCTATCAAATACCGCCTCTTTATCCTCTTGCATATCTTTGTTGTAAGCAAGTGGCAAACCTTTTAGCATAGTTAAAAGAGCGGTTAAATTGCCGTAAACCCTGCCCGTTTTTCCACGAACTAGTTCTGCCATATCAGAATTTTTTTTCTGTGGCATAATTGACGAACCTGTGGTATAAGCGTCGGAAAGTTCAACGAACTTAAATTCCCAACTTGACCAAAGAATAATTTCTTCTGAAAAACGTGATAAGTGCATCATAAGCAACGAACAAGCAGATGCAAATTCCACGCAAAAATCTCTATCCGAAACGCCGTCTATACTATTTAGAGCAATGGTGTCAAACCCAAGTTTATTAGCCTCAAAACGGCGGTCTGTATCGTAAGTAGTTCCCGCCAAGGCGCAACAACCTATAGGGCTAACGTTGATGCGTTTAATAACGTCTTTAAATCTATCAATATCACGAAGAAACATCATTGCGTAAGCCATAAGATGATGGCCAAACGTTATAGGTTGAGCGCGTTGCAAGTGAGTGTATCCTGGCATAATGGTAGATTTATTTTCTTCAGCCTTTAACAAAACTGCGTTTAATAATTCTTTAATTTTTGCAACGATAGAGTTCGCGCGCTCTCTTAAATACATTCTAGTATCAAGAGCAACTTGGTCGTTACGACTGCGCGCCGTGTGAAGTTTTTTACCCAAATCGCCTATTCTTGCAGTAAGCACTTGTTCAACGAACATATGAATATCTTCGCAAGACATATCAATTTCAAGTTTGCCACTTTCTAAATCGTCTAAAATTCCTTGCAAACCCTCTATTAAAGCGTCAGCCTCTGAAGTGGATATTATATTTTTTGCGCCGAGCATACTTGCGTGCGCGATACTTCCAACGATATCTTGCTTATACATTCTGCAATCGAATTTGATTGAAGAATTAAAGTCGTCCGCTATTTTATCGGTAACGCCGTCAGTACGCCCCGTCCACATTTTTGCCATAATTTTTCTCCGTAAAAAATCAAATTGTCCTGCGCGGAAAAAAGCCCGTGCAGGACGAATATTATTTAGCCTTATTTATCGTTGCCGTCAACCATTGCTTGAACCTTGATAGGTAAGCCGAAAAGATTGATAAAGCCTTCTGCATCTTTTTGGTTATAATCACTTTCACCAAAAGTTGCAATCTCTTCGCTATAGAGTGAATAAGGACTCCATACGCCTGCGTTAATCATATTACCTTTGTAAAGTTTAAGACGTACTTTACCAGTAACTTTTTCTTGAGTTTTGTCAACGAACGCTGCAAGAGCCTCTCTTAAAGGTGTAAACCATTGTCCGTTATAAACAAGTTCACCGTAAGTGATGGCAAGTTTTTGTTTTTCGTGAGCGGTGTATTTGTCAAGACAAATCATTTCAAGAACAGTATGCGCTTTGTAAAGGATTGCGCCACCAGGGGTTTCGTATACGCCACGGCACTTCATACCAACCAAACGGTTTTCTACGATATCAAGAATACCTATACCGTTTTCGCCACCGAGTTTGTTGAGTTTTAAGATGATATCTTTTGCGCTCATCTTTTCGCCGTCTAAAGCAACGGGCTTACCTTGTTCAAATTCAAGTTCAACGTAGGTAGGCTTGTCGGGTGCATTTATAGGTGAAACGCCCATTTCCAAGAAACCTTTCTTTTCATAAGTAGGTTCGTTGCCCGTATCTTCAAGGTCTAAACCTTCGTGTGATAAGTGCCACAAGTTTTTATCTTTTGAATAGTTTGTTTCTCTATTGATTTTCAAAGGAACGTTGTGTGCCTCTGCGTAGTCAATTTCTTCTTCACGAGACTTAATGTCCCATTCACGCCAAGGCGCAATGATAGGCATATTTGGGCAGAAGTGCTTAAAAGTAAGTTCAAAACGAACTTGGTCGTTACCCTTACCCGTGCAACCGTGAGCGATAGCGTCTGCGCCCTCTTTCTTTGCAATTTCTGCCAAAGCCTTTGCAATACAAGGACGTGCGTGTGAAGTACCAAGCAAATATTCTTCGTAAATAGCGCCTGCTTTTACGCAAGGAATAATATAGTTGTCAACGTAATCGTCGGTAAGGTCAAGAACGTAACATTTGCTTGCACCTGTTTTAATTGCCTTTTCTTCTAAACCGTCAAGTTCGTCTGCTTGACCAACGTTTGCAGCAACGGCAATAACTTCACAGTTGTTATAATTTTCTTTAAGCCAAGGGATAATTATAGACGTATCTAAACCACCCGAATAGGCCAAAACTACTTTCTTAATATCTTCTTTTTTCATAATATCCTCCGTGGGAACTTTAATTTACCCGTTTATTATACCGCTATTGAAAATATATGTCAACTCTTTAACCTGCCTTTTTGAATTATTTTATGAATATTTTTATGAATATTTATGAATATTTGCATATTTATTTACTTTATTCATTTATAATTGCATATTACTCATTTTTATTCACTTTTAATTTTTTCTAAATTTTTTTATCAAAAAGTTAAAAACCACCGATAAATTTCGGTGGTTTTATTTTTCTTTATTGAAAATTTTTAATACATTAAATTATTTTACTGAACGACGGTATTTTTCCGCTTCCCAGTTGTTGATAAAATAAACTTCTTTTTCGTTCATTTTTGAAACGGTGAGTCCGTTATTTTTAACAGCGGTTACTACGAACAAATATGCTGCAAGAGTTTCTTCTAAAGTGGTTGCTTGTTTAATATCCGTATTATAATAAACGTTTCCACCGTCAACAACCAAAGTGTTTGGTGAGTGCGCCAAAATGTTGTTAAGATAAACAAGTTGGTCGGGATATAAAGGCGTTTGGTCAAGAAGTGCCTTATCTAAAACGTTTTCTTTAACGAAATTTTTAACGATAGGCGTATCAGAAATAAAACCGCTTTCGGTAGGATTAAGTTTTACGCTACGGAAATTATCTTCAAGATTAAAATAAGTTCTAATAGTTTCGTTTACGTCGGTATTGACAGCCTTTACCCTTTCGATATATTCGCCCGTAACGACAAGACCGTGGTTTTTCATAAAGATTACTTCAGGATATTTTCCGTTTTCTTTAACGTACTCTTCAATTTTATTCTTCATTGCAAGGGTAAGTTCAAAACCGGGGTTAATATACGGCAAGAAAATAAAACCAAAATCTTTATCTTTGAAAAGTTTTTCAGCAAGTTGTTCGCCTTCCATACTGCAAGTGATTATATTTGCATATACAGAGTGGGTGTGAATAACGTATTTTTTCAATATTGCGTGAAAACCTACTTCAACGCTTGGGCGAAGAGTTGCCATTCCGTCGATTGCGATTACCGAACTTTTAGAAACTTCTGCGCTCTCTTTTTCGTAATCTTTTTCAACGCTCAAATCAACGCTTTCATAATAGTCTTTAATTTTATTTTTATCAACGGCAACGAAAGCAGTATTTTCAGATATATCTACTAAACGATAACCCGACGCCTTGATAAGCATTGCATTGCTGTTGCAAACTTTAACCGACGTGTTTCCACCACCGCCTTGGGTGTAGTCTGCACGACTGCCTGAATATTGTGAAATTTCAATTAAATCTTTGATTGCATTTTTCATATTTTTTTCCCTTTTAATATATTTTAACTTTTTAAGGCAATTTGCCCTTTTTTATTCGCTTAAATTAAACGCTTTGTTTATGTCTTGCACTTCTTTATCGCTTATCATAACAATTTCGCCTATCATCTTTGCGTGTATTATGGTGTTTGCCGTAAATTCTGCAACTTCCAAACGGTCAAACGCATTGATAAGAGTGCTACCCGTACTTATAACGCTGTCGTTATCAACCAAAACAACTGGTGATTTGTCTGAAATCATATCTGAAATCTTTTGTGGATTTACGATATTTGTTCCAAACGGTACTCTACCTATATCACGCATTGCAATGTATGATTCGGGTATAGTACGGCTATCAATAGGCGTATGAGTTACGCCAAACGCCATTAGATGTTTGGGGTGCGCAACCGTAATTGCGTTTATTTCGGGGTGATTATCGTAAATAAGTTTATGCAAGCCTACTGAACGACTGGGGCGTTTACCCGCCTCTCTCCAGTTATGTTCTATTCTTACTATATCTTCTGGCTCAATGTATTTTCTATCTACGCCGTAAGGGGTTATAAGAAAAGAATTTTCGTTAAGTCTAACAGAAAAAGTTCCTTGCGTGCTAGTAAAAAGTCCTTGGTCGTAAGAACGGTGAATTAGCGCGCACATTTCTTTTCTTAATCTTCTTTCTTCAGAACTGTAAGTGGTTGGGATAAATTCGCCTAACGTGTTAATCCCCTTTCTACCGTTTAGTTCTATTTGTTCGTCAGTTAAACCTTCGGGTTTACCAAGAATTGATGCTGTTATACCTATTGATGCTGCGAAGTTAAGAGTTTCAAAACGCTTGAACGCCTCAAATAGACTGTCTGCGCAAGTTATTACGCCGTGATTTTCCATAATTACTGCGTTTTGACCTTTTTTAATTTCGTTTACTATGCGTTGCGCAAGAGCATCACTACCAGGAACTTCGTAAGGGGCAATTCCAACTTGACCACAAACTTGGTGTGGGGTTGGAATTATATTTACGTTTGGAATTTGCCTTATTAAGCTGTAACTTACAAGTGCCGGTGGGTGCGCGTGTAAAACCGCAGAAACGTCTGAACGAGTTTCGTAAACAAGTTTATGGAAGGGAAGTTCAACCGATGGTTTATGTTTTCCGATAACAGTGCCGTCAGGAAGAACTTTACATATATCCGACGGTGTGAGCGAACCTTTGTCTATTCCAGACGGCGTAATCCAAATATTCCCCTCACTGTCAAGTATTGAAAGATTGCCACCCGACGTTGTGGTTAGCCCTTTTTGATAAACCCTATTGATAAGCAGAACGATTTGCTCTGCAGGGTGCATTAAGTTAAAATTCATATACGTTCTCCTTTTTTTTAGTTCATTTTCCCAAAATAATTAAGTTGTTTTTATAAAACGGTAGTTTTACAAAGATTTTGACACTAGTCAAAAGACTTATTTCTCAAAGTTTATAATACAAGAAGTTGGGCGTTTGCTCGCAAGGACGCAGAACTTCGCCGTATTTCAAACTAGAAGTGTAAAAAACTGAAAAGTTTTTACAGTAAAACGACAGTTTTACAAAGATTTTGACGTCAGTCAAAAGACTTGTTTATCAAAGTTTATAATACAAGAAGTTGGGCGTTTGCTCGCAAGGACGCAGAACTTCGCCGTATTTCAAACTAGAAGTGTAAATCGCTAGATTTACCGTAAAGGCGAACGCCTTTACAAAATCTTTTAATTTTGATTAAAAGATTTACTTCTAAAGTTTACATTTGTTGTCCGCCAGTAACGTTTATAGCCTGTCCTGTCATATAAGACGAATAGTCTGATGCAAGGAAAACCATTGCGTTTTCAATATCTTCATATTCGCAAGAACGTTTCATAGGAACTTGGTTTATATATTTTTCTCTTACTTGTTCTTCGGTTATACCTTGGTTTGCAGCGTATTGTTTGAAAAGACTGTTTACCCAAAGGGGTGAATTCAAAAGGTTGCCAGGGCAAATGCAGTTTACTCTTACGCCTGTTTCTGCAAATTCAAGAGCAAGTGATTGAGTTAAACCTACGCCACCAAACTTGCTTGCTGCGTATGCGCCGTTTTTGAAAGAACCCTTTCTGCCTGATTTTGAGTTGATTTGAATAATGCTACCGCTTTTTGCCTCTAACATATAGGGGGCAAATGCTTTAACCGTGTTAAAATATCCGTTAAGGTTAATGTTAGTAACCAAACCGAACGCCTCGGGTGAAAGATTGAAAATATCGCCACTCTTAACGATTGCTGCGTTACAGATAAGAATATCTACCTTACCCCACTTTTCTATAACTGCTTTTGCAGCCTCTTGAAGTTGGTCGTATTTAGTTACGTCAACGGCAAGTGCCATTGCATCTTTAAGTTTAGACGCTACGGCTTGCGCACCGTCAAAGTTGATATCGCAAACGGCAACTTTGCATCCTTCTTTGTCAAGACGCATTGCAAGAGCCTCTCCAAGACCTTGGCTTGCGCCAGTTACTACTGCTACTTTACCTTCTAAATTGATTGCACTCATTTTTATATATCTCCTAAATGTTTTTTTATTTAATATAGATTATTATTTAACCGTTTCGTGTCCGATAACGGAGTATTTTTTAATTCTTTCGTAAAGGTCGGGTGTCTCTTTTACAGAACGTTCACTAAACATTCCGTATTCAACGCCTTTTTCGGTTGAAATTGCCTCGTGTCCGATAAGCGCCCAAGTTGCATCAATAAGATGAGCAAATTCGGGTTTTGCAAGCGCTGCGCAAGCAAACTTTTGACGGGGTGAATTTACGTCTTCGCCACTTATTTCAAACAAGCCGTTTTCTTTACACATACCGCTTATTCTTTCAAGTTGCGCAGGGGTGTTTCTAGTTGGCATATATGCAACCGCCTTAAACCCTATTGCCTTAATCTCTTTGATAAGTTCGGGCAAGAAATCGTCTTCAAACTTTTGCGCCTTTTTGTCGCCGGTAACCGAATCGCCAACGTCGCCTAAATATGCGTAAGCAGGTATTGCGCCAAACTCTATAGCCTTTTTAACAAAATCTTCGGCAACGGGCATCTCTTCGTCTGCGTCAATATAGAAGAACGCAGTGTCCGCTTTTAGCACGCCAAGTAAATCGTAAAGGAAATGTGGATTTTCTTTGTCAAGCAAATATGCTTTTATTTTGTCGTTTACCTTTAAGTTAAGGTCGCTTTGCAAAAAGTTAATAAGTTCTTGAGTTCTGCCGAATTTATTTTCTAATTTTACCGCCAAAGCGTAAAGCAAATGTCTTTCAGTTACGCTACCGCCAAGCGCAGATTCAGATAAGGGCAAAACGTCTTTTTCAAAATCAAGTTCCACACCGAACTTGCCAAACTTACCTGTTATAAGTTTGCACATCTTGGCATCACGTTCGTTTCTTTTCTTTCTAAAAGGCGCAAGATATTCGTTGAACGCCTTTGCGTTTTGCGCAGGTATACCGTGCGCAGCCATATAGATACAGTTGGGTTGGTCAGGGTGGTTGATTTTGCCGAAACCACGGTCAAATTTACAACGAACTTCTACCCCGCAAGTAGAACCTAGCCCAAGTATTTTACACGCCTTTTTAAATTCTTCTACACCCGACAAACTGTCGTGGTCCATAATCCCTGCGCTCGTAAGACCTGCCTTATACGCCATATAAGCGGCTTTTGTTGGCGAATAGGGAGAGAATGAATAAATTGTGTGAATATGATTGTTTGCATCATTATCACGGCGAACGGGTTTTTCTTTTTCCATCTTAACCAACTCTTTTAGAGCGTTAAGCCTATCTTCAGCACTTCCGCCGTTAAGTTTTTTTATCAAATTTTCCATTTTACTGCTCCTAAAAACAACCTTTTTTCACATAAAATTATACCTTAAAAACACTATTAAAGTCAATCGCTTTGGGGTGGGCTTTTAGCACGTAAAAAAAGTTGAAGAGCCTTTATGATAAACTATCAATTTTTATTCTCTGTTCGTTCACAAATAATCACATATAATCAAACGAGCAACCATACGCTCAACCGTGAGCAACTGTGAAAAAATCCGTTTAAAAGAAAAAATCCCTTAACCAGTTGGTTAAGAGTTCCCAAATCGCCTTTAGCGATTACACTTTTGTTGATTAAAACTTTCCGTTGTTCATTTCGATAAACATATAAACGTTTGCATCAAAATCTTTGAAAAGTTTTGCACAACTTTCAACGAATTTTTTCATTGTTACCCTCCTTTGCGCGTATGGCATTTACTGCGCGTCGTTGAAATAAAAAAATTCCGCCGGTAAGCAACGAATATTAAATTGTAGTTCGTAACTTTCCCTTAAGAAATTTACAGCCGAATTATACACCCAACTAAAAGATATGTCAATCGTTTTATACCCCTTTTTATAAACTTTTTTATAAATTTTTATAAAATGATATGCTATAACTAAAAATGTTAATTTTTAACACAAATTTAGCATTTTGATTTGTATATAGCCTAAATTTTGTTAATTAGTTACACAACAAAAATAAAAACGCAAAGCAAGTTTGACCAAGCAATGCGTTGTTATTTAGATTTTTTAAATTATAAAACTTTTGATAAAAATTCTTTTAAGCGTTCGTTTTTTGGGTTAGTGAAAAACTCTTCTGGGTTATTCTCTTCTGCAATTATCCCCTCGTTCATAAACACTATTCTAGATGCAACTTCTCTTGCAAAACCCATCTCGTGGGTAACGACAACCATTGTCATACCCTCGTTAGCAAGGTCTTTCATAAGTTCTAAAACTTCGCCAACCATTTCAGGGTCAAGCGCACTAGTAGGTTCATCAAATAGCATAACGTCGGGTTCCATTGCAAGCGCCCTGATAATAGCAACACGCTGTTTCTGACCGCCCGACAAGGTTGACGGATAAACGTTAGCCTTATCTTCAAGCCCTATGCGTTTAAGCAATTCAACGGCTTTTTCTTCCGCATCTTCTTTAGTTTTAATTTTCAAAAGAACTGGCGCTAGCGTTAGATTTTGCAAAACGGTAAGGTTATTGAACAGATTAAAGTGTTGAAACACCATACCTATTTTTCTTCTTGCAACGTTTACGTCTATTTTATTATTCTTTTCAAATTCTTTTTTGGCTAATTTAAATGCTCTACCCTCACCCTTTTTTAGCAATCTTTCTTTTTTAATTTTTTCAATCGCACAATTTTCATCTAGTCCGCTATTCATAAGTCGGTTAAACGTTTTAGACAATCTAATTATTCCGTCGTGCAGATATGGGTCGCAATCGGTTATCAAGTCGTTTTCAAAATAGATTTCACCAAAAGAAGACGTTTCCATTTGATTTATACAACGTAAACAAGTTGATTTACCACTACCCGACGGACCGATAATTGCAACTTTTTCGCCTTTGTTGATTTGCAAATCTATACCTTTTAACACTTCTAATGAACCGAAGTTTTTGCGCAAATTTTTAATATCTATTATAACTTGCGCATTTTTATTCATAACTTCACCGTTTGAAAAGTCAGCGTTCATTTTTCTTAAACCTCCTTTCCATAGCCTTTACACCCCACGATATTAAAAGTACTAAAACAAGATAAATAGCGGCAAGCATAAGGTAAGGCACTAAATAAGAATAAGTTGCGTCGCCAAGTTGACGGAAAGCCCTTGTCAAATCGGTAACGGCAATAAAACTTACTACCGAAGTTTCTTTTATCAATGATATAAACTCATTACCTAAAGTAGGTAAAATATTTTTGATTGACTGAGGAATTACAATTTTAAACATCGCCGTCCAGTAACCAAGCCCCACTGCCCGACCTGCCTCAAGTTGACCTTTGTCAACCGAATTTATACCGCCACGCATAATTTCTGAAACGTAAGCACCGCTATTCATACCAAAAATAACAATAGCCTCGATAACTGCGTCTACGTTAATTTTCATAAGAGGAAGAACTATAAAATGCCCTAAAAGAAGTTGAACAACCATAGGTGTTCCCCTAAAGAACGCAACGTAAACGGTAAAAATTTTATCTATTATTTTAACAAAAATATTGTTTTTTGGCATAACTTTAACGATACCTATCAAAGTACCTATAATTATACCGATAATCAACCCGAAAACTGCTATTTCAATCGTTGCTAAAAGTCCGTCTAAAACACGCTTATAACCGCCTAAAGTTATAAACTGCTTGACGAATTTTTCCCATTCTGTCATAAAATTTTATCCTTTCATATTCTAAAGGCTTAACACCGTTAAGCGTTAAGCCCTTGAGTAGTTTTTTAATCAATTACGCTTTTGCACAAAGAACAGAGAGAATATCTATAACCGTGCCTGCTTCATCAAATTCAGTATTTGATTCAAGTGTCAAAAGAACTTGTGCTTCTTTGTAATAAGGATTACTAAAATTGATGCTAGTTTTTCTGTCTGCAGTAACTGTTAATGCTGCCATAACGATATCAACACCGTTTACGCCAACCGCTGAAACAACAGCCTCAAACGCCATATCTTTTATTACTAGTTCCAAATCAAGTTCAGTTGCAATAAGTTGAGCAATTTCCATATCAATTCCGTTATATCCGTTACCTGAAACAGCTTCAAACGGGGGGAATTCGGCGTTAGTTGCAACTACTAATTGACCCGCTTGATTGTTTGCGTCGTATTCTGCACTAGTAACGGTAACGTATTCGCTTTCGTTTCCAGCCATATACTTATCAATAATTGCTTGAACTTCAGTTGCCTTATCAGCAAGAACACCGTTGATATCTTCTTTAAGTTGTGCTTGATTACGGTCAATACCGATTGCATAATCTTCACTAGTAAGTGCGATATCTATCATTTTGATACCGTCTTGCTCTTTTTCTAAAGTACTTGCGGTTGCCTTATCTACGATAACGTATTTAATTTTACCGTTCTTCATATCCATAACTGCACTCAAAGGCGTTTCGTAACCTTTTGCCTCACAGCCTTTAAGACAAGATGCATACTTAAAACCAGTTGTACCTTGTTGAGCACCTACTTGAATAGGGTCTTCTTTACAAGCGGTCATACCGAATACACACGCTAGGCACAATACGCTTGCAAGAATAATTGTTAAAATTTTCTTCATTTTTATATCTCCTTTTAATTTTTTCTAATCCATCAAACGCACTTTTCAATCGCTAGCCAAAGAGATAAAAAGGCGCGCCTTTTAAATTTGTATATACATTATATTTTCGGGCGTAAAAAAAGTCAAATAATTTAGGCTAATTTGCAATTTTTTACGCAATTATTCAATTTAGATATGAATACTTTCATTTTTATGCACAAAAAAACCGCCACAATGATAATGGCGGTTAAATATTTACTTTCTAACTGAGCCGTTACCCTTAACAATATATTTCCAAGTAACTAACGCGTCAAGCCCCATAGGTCCACGGGCGTGCATCTTTTGTGTACTTATGCCTATCTCTGCGCCTAGCCCGAAAACGAAACCGTCGGTAAAGCGTGTTGACGCATTGTGATAAACAGAAGAAGAATCTATGCGCTCTAAAAACTTTTGAGCATTTTCTAGATTTTCCGTTATTATTGATTCTGAGTGATGCGTGCTGTGTTCGTTGATGTGTTCAATAGCCTCGTCTACGTTATCAACTGTTTTAACCGATATTATAGGTCCACCGTATTCAGTATAAAAATCTTCTTCGGTTGCATCTTTTAAGAAAGGATAGTCTTTTATAACTTCACTTGCCTTTTTATCAGCGCGTATTTCCACTTGTTTTTCTTGCAAACGCTTTGCAATAAGAGGTAAAATCTCAAGCGCATCTTTGTTAATAACTATTGATTCGCAAGCGTTACAAACGCTATAACGTTGAGTTTTTGCATTGAATATTACTTCCGCCGCCATCTCTGCTTTTGCGCTTTTGTCAACGTATACGTGGCAATTACCAGAACCCGTTTCAATTATAGGTATCGTTGAATTTTCCACCGCAGCCTTTATTAGCGACGCGCTACCCCTTGGGATAAGCAAGTCAACGTATTTATTGAGGCGCATAAATTCCGCAGTTGTTTGGCGTGAAGTATCTTGAATAACGTTAATTGCATTTTCGTCAATGCCAAATTCTTTAAGCGCGCCTTTTATTACGTTTGCTATTGCAGTGTTTGAACGAAGAGAATCACTGCCACCTTTTAAAATTACGGCGTTAGCAGTTTTAAAGCACAACGCAAACGCATCAGCCGTAACGTTAGGGCGAGATTCGTAAATTATACCCACAACGCCAAAAGGCGCAGTCTTTTTTTCTATGCTTATGCCTTGCTGTTCGTTTTCATAAGAATAAACGATTTTACCAAGCGGTGTGGGTAACTCTGCAACTTGTTCTAACCCAACTGCCATACCCTCTATAACCTTTTCGTTTAAGGTAAGCCTATCTATAAAAGCCAAAGTTGCACCCTTTTGTTCGGATAGCGATACGTCCTTTTTATTTTCTTGTATTAAATATTCAGCGTTATCACGCAAAGCCTTTGCAACCGCCTTTAACGCACAACTTCTCTTTTCATCACTTAAAATTAAAAGTTCACTAGACGCTTTTTTTGCGTTTTTGCCAAGAGTAATTAAATCATACATAGTTATTTACCCGACCTTTTGAAAATTCTTGCAAGTTTATTTTTAACACGATTGCTAAAGTAAAACAATTTAAGCCTTAATTTACGCCTAAATTTATGAGAATACCAACGTTCTACTCGTTTTATATAGCGCTCGTCAGTAACCTCTATATACTTTTTGCCTTGATAAAACCCTTCCATTACGCCGAAAACGTTTTCTTCTTTAACCTTTTCGGTGTTAAACTGACTGTCCCCACACATAACGTATCCGCCGTCTATCACTTGCATAACTCTATGAAGTACGAACACACCGCTATCTCTAGTGTAAAAGGCAACGTCTAGAGGTTTCAATCGTTCTGTTTTTAATTTTACTACTACCGATTGCGCACGGTTTTTAAGTATAGGCCACATACTGTTTCCGCCTGGAACAAAACCTATAACCCCGTTTTTTTCTAATTCGGTTTTATAATTAGATTTAGTCAACTCGTTTACCACCGTTAAATCTCTTCAAACGCCTTTATTCCCACAACGCCTTCAACGGGTATTGAGAAAACTACGCCGTGAGCATTAGTATCTCTGCCTGCTTTTTCCATAATAGCGCGAATAATATCGTCTCTATTTTCGTTTTTGGTGGCAATGTAAATCATCTCTTTTTCTTCGCTTATAGAAACGCCGAAAAATTTTGCTATTTCTGCGCCCGTGCCTTTTGCCTTTACCACCGTGCCACCGCTTGCGCCTGCGCTTCTTGCTGCGTCCATAACCGTATCGGTAAACCCTTTATCTACTATCGTAATTATCAAAACTACGGACTTTGTTTTATCCATATTACTCTCCTTCTTTTCCACACTTACTTCACCCGTAAAATATTTGAGTGAAGACACACCACCCACGCAATCTATAGGTATAAACAGCGCAATACCGTTACCTGCTGCGTTTATATTCATTTCGTAAATAAGCCCTTTAACAATATCTCCAACCTGTTCGTCTTTAACGATAGTTTCAAACATTATTTTTTCAGTTTTTTCTATCCCTAAAAAATCTAAAGTCGTATCGTTTGCAGTACCGTTACACAACTTACTTATTACGCCTTTTACTTGACGTCGGTGAAAAAAATCAAGATATTGCTCGGCGTATTCACGCTTGGTTATCGTTATCATACATTTTATTCCCAGCATAATATCCTCCTTAACCGATAATTTCTTCTTTTGCAGTTTCGCTCTGCTGTTCTTTCTTTTTAAGTCTGTCAGTTTTAATCTTGTAAATTAGGCCTAATATTTGAATTGCAATCAAAGGCGTCATTGCGACCATTGCCACAACCCCAAAACCCTCGGTTGCAACGTTTCCACCCACCGATTGACATACACCCAGCGCAAGCGGTAACAGAAAACTTGCCGTCATTGCGCCCGAGGCAACGCCACCCGAGTCAAACGCTATAGCCGTAAATATATCAGGTACTACGAACGTAAGTATTAACGCAATCAAATATCCTGGTATTAAAAAATACATAACGGGTATATGAAAAATTATTCGCAACATTGCAAGCCCCACGGAAACAGCCACACCCAACATAAGACTTATTCTTAACGCCTTTTGCGGTATTGCGCCCGAAGTTATTTCATAAACCTGTTTTGTCAAAACGTGTACTGCAGGTTCTGCAGCAACTACGAAGTAACCTATTACCATACCTATCGGCACTATAATCCAGTTAAAATCTAGTTTACCTATCTCTGCGCCTAAATAACTGCCCACTGGCAAAAAGCCAACGTTTACACCAAGTAAAAATAAAACCAAACCAACGTAAGTGTAAAGCACACCCACTAAAATTCTTATAACTTGATTTCTTTCCGTCTTTTGACCGAATAATCTAAATATAAAATAAAATGCAACAATAGGCAAAAGCGCAATGCCAACTTCTTTCATATAGTGCGGAAGCGCCGTTAAATAAACGGATAAAAGCACTTTTGAATCTTCAGGAACTGCAACCACGTTTTCAGAAACTGAAAAATTTTCAGGCTTAAAAATTATTCCTAGTATCATAACTGAAAGTATAGGTCCAACCGAACACAACGCAGTAAGACCAAAACCGTCAGTTTCCGCCCCTTTATCACTACGCATTGACGCAACACCCGTACCGATTGCAATTATAAACGGAACGCTCATAGGCCCAGTAGTTACACCACCAGAGTCAAAGGCTAGCGGAACGAAAGTTTCTGGAACGAAAAATGAAAGCAAGAAAACTGCTATGTAAAAAATTATGAGTAGGTGCGAAAGTTTAACCTTTAACACTATTCTTAAAAAAGCAATTACTAAAAACACCCCAACACCCACGCCAACCGTTAAAATAAGCGTCCATTTATCAATAGTTTGAGCGAGTTGAGTTGCCAAAACGGTAAGGTCGGGTTCAGAAACGGTTATAAGCACGCCAACCAAAAAACATACGAGAATTATAATCCATATTTTTTTAGAACGCATTACGGTAGTACCAACGTATTGCCCTATAGGCGTCATTGCGGTATCTGCGCCAAGAGTAAAAAGCCCCATACCCACGACCACCAAAAACGCGCCGAGTATAAATGCAAGAAAAGTTCCGCTTTTTATAGGAACTATTGAAAAACACAACACCAAAACTATTGCCGTTATAGGCAACACTGATGAAAACGCTTCTTTAACTTTTTCATTGATGATGGTTTTATCAGTCCTAATAAAGCCTTTACCTTTTCTCATTTAAGCCACTCCTTTTGCAATTCATAATAAGTATATCAAAAAGCCTGACGTTTGTCAACGCCAGACTTTTATTTTGCATATTATTTAACTCGCATATTATTTAGAACACACAAACTACTCAACTTTCTTTTTTGATATGTACGTCCAGTTGATTGAAAGGAATTTCAATACCTTCTTTATCAAATTCAGTTTTAACTTTCTCCGTTAAATCAAAATAAACCGTCCAGTAATCTGAACTCTTGACCCAAACACGAACAACTAAATTTATACTCGACGCACCGTGTTCTTTTAATCTAATAAACGGAAGCGGGTCTTGAAGTATTAGTTCGTGGGAGTCGCAAATATTTTTAATTATTTCTTTTGCACGTTCAAAATCGTCAGAATAACCGATAGAAAAAGTTAAATCTACGCGCCGAGTGTCTTTCTCGGAATAGTTAATTATTTCACCGTTAGCAAGAGTGCCGTTGGGAATATATATAACTTTGTTATCCGGAGTAAGCAGTTTTGTGTTAGTTACGTGAATATCAACCACCGTTCCAGCCTGTCCTTGTGCTTCAATATAATCGTCAATACGGAAAGGTCTCGTAAGAATTATCATTACGCCACCTGCAAGATTTGAAAGTGCACCGTTAACCGCTAAGCCTATACAAACACCCAAAGACGCAACTAGAGCAGTAAGCCCGCTAGTATCTATACCAAGGTAACCAACCAAACAGATAATAATGACTATTTTAAGCCCTAGTTTGAAAACGTAAGCCAACGTTTTCATTATCGTTTTATCTGCTTTCTTATCATTTCCTTTTTTCTCAATTTTTCTTGCAATAACGTTTATAATTTTGAACGAAATAAACAATATAGCCAAAGCAATGATTATTTTAACGCCAACGCTAGTTGCCCATTGAACTATCGTATTTAAAAGTTGTTGCCAATCCATAGTATTCCTCCGCAAATATTTTACGAGAATATTATACCACTAGTTTTAACTAATATCAACAGTAATAACGATAAAAAAATTATAAGCCGTAAATTTTTTTATATTTTTTTTGCGCTAAATTAACTTTCTTAAGATACTCGCTAGTTTCTTTAAAGGGAATTTTTCTAAGCGTTTTGCCATCTAAACTATAATCTTTATTTTTAAGCCACAACAATACGTTGCCCTCGCCAGCATTGTAAGCGCAAATTGCAGTATCAGTATTTTTAAATTTTACTAGAAGATATTTTAGATAATAACAACCAAAATCTAAATTCGTTTGCGGTAAATAAATATCGTATTCCGTTTGCCCTTTCATTTTGGCAACGTATTGCGCGGTTGCAGGTGTCAGTTGCATAAGACCTATTGCGCCCGCACCGCTACACGCTTGTTCGTTAAAACCACTCTCTTCTCTTATAACTGCGTAAACTAAAGTTTTTTCTAGCCCGTAAACCCTGCACAATTCGTTTATCTGTTTTTCGTATTTTAGGGGATAACTTTTATAAATAAAAAAATTTATACTAAAAAACGATATTAAAATGAGTGTAATTACCCAAAAAACCACAACCGTTATCTTTTTTTTGTTTCTGTTTAATAAAAAGGCGTACACTATATAAGTATACGCGTCTTTATCATTAATATTTACAATCAGTCGTTAAATAATCCGAATTTTACAAAGGCGTAGTCTTCTCTTTCGTGGCTACTTACCCCGTCTTTCCACGTTCCGCCAAGTTCATAAGTATAAGGTCCTACAAACGGGTCTTCATCAGGCAAATAGTGGTGCGGACCTAAAAGGTTGCGGTTACCCGACCAAAGTTTTATTCTAACCACGTTTTCGCCTTTAACCAAATAATCGCTTATATCCGCACGGTCTTCAAAGTAAGATTTTTCCACCTTTTTACCGTTTACGAAAATTTCCGCAAGACAGAACTTGCCGTTGAGTAAAAGCATTGCTTTTTTGCCATCAGAATTAAACTTCTTTTCAAAGGTAATATTGCCCGCAAAGAAAGGATATCCATCTTTTAGCGTATCGGTAATAACCGTCTTTCTTTCGCTGATATAAAAATCGTTGGCTTTTAATACGTTGGGTTTAACCCCCTTAACGAAACCGCTCTTTGAATATACGCCGAAATCACCTTGGATATAGCAAGATTCAATAGTAGTGTCGTAAGCAAGTTTATTTTTAAGCGATTCGGTTTCTCTTCCGCCAAAAAGCACGTCATAAACTTCTTCACTCTCAAAAAAGTTTATTTTTATAACCGCTTGGTTAATACCTTTCTTAACACAGTTTGAAATATCCGCTTTGTAGATTTTTCTTTCAAAATCCGACCTTTCGTTAAACTCAACGTTTACGCCGTTTACTTGGCAGGATAAGTTGTGCATATCTTCACTCAAAAAATGAATTTTTTGTGGAACTTTTTCAATTTCAAACGAATATCGCAAATAAACTTCGCCACTATAACGCGCGTCAAGCAACTGATTGAACACGCCCATATAACGCATACGCTTGCTATAATTTACCCCGTCAAACGAATATTCAAGTTTATCTAGCGTCAAATAGTTGTCGCTACAATCAACAATCTCAAAATCACCGTCTAAAACTAGTGTGGGAAGTTTTTCATCTAACGGCTTACTTTGGTCGTTTAAGAACAAAACGTAAGATTGACCCTCACTAAAACGCAAAGTATTGCCAACTTGTTTGGTTTGGTAAGTTTCAAGGTCAAGCGCGGTAAATCCCTTAAAATCGCCCTTAAAAGTTAGGGTATATTCTTTGTCTTCAGAAAGGTTTACCGTATAAATAAATTTCTTTCCGTCAATCTCTCTTAAAGTAGATTGAATTTGAGTAGAAAAATCATCCACGGTATATTCTTGAGCGTTTAATATTTCTTCAAAACTCGTGTTGGTTTCTAACGAATAATCACACTCGTTCCACTCAACGAAGTTTGGTTTAGCATCTGTAAACAACACTTTACCGCCGTTAGAATAGAACTTTTCAAACAAATCTTTGCTAAATTTTCCCATAGTGTGCGTTTTTGGGAAAACTAAATAATCGTAAGAACAATTTCCTATAACTAATTTATTGCCCGAAACAGATGCGTATTTTTCCATAATAGTTTCATCTGCTAGGTGGAACGGAATATTCATTGCGGAAAGTTTTTCTATCAATCTTTGATAACAATCGTTAATTTCAAACTGACCGCCGAAAGTTGCCCTTGTGTAATCAAAATACATACTGCGGATAGGCACAAACACCGCAACGTTTACATTTTCTTTACTTTCCCCAAGCAAATAACCCAACTTTGCAAAATAGTCGTTGAAAGGCTTGTAGTTATCCCTTACCCACGGATTTGCCCAGGAATAATGCGCGGGATAATCACGCTTTCTTTGACCGTGTTCAGAATAGGGCAAAAGGTGTTGACATATTAAGTTTACGCCGTTTACAAATTGCCACTCTGCCAAACGCTTTGTATGTTTTGCGCTTACACCCCAACCGCAACAAGCAAAAGTTTCAGTAAGCACTCTATCTTTGCCAAGTTGACGCGCAACCGAAGAAACCTGTTTGGGTGCAGTTGCGTTGTTTACGCTTGCGCCAAGTTTATCCATACCGGGGATATGCATATATTCATACATAGGCATAATCCCACCGCAACAACACATTTGAAATTGAAGAGAACCTTCTTCAACGTAATGCCCCGTGAGTTGTGCATTATTATTATCACACCACTCGTAAACGCGTTTGCAAAAGCCGTTTAGCATAAGCGTTTGCATACCTAACCAAAACTTATATCTAAACTCACGATAGCCCTTTTTGTCTATATACAACAACCCTAAACCGTCTAAAATATCTTGAGAATAAACTTCTCTAAAATATTTTTCAATCATTTTGGTATACGGTTGTTGCCAACGATAATATTGCGGTTCGTCCGTAAAAAATCCCGACATCTTTTTATCAAACTTATCGCCCAGACGCCTTTTATATTCAGCGTGCGTTTGGTCTATAAACTTATCAACCACTTCGGGGTTTAATATATCGGCAGTTGAATCGGAAATATGCTCATACACGTTGATATATTCGCCCTTTCCGACCTCTTTAGTGCGAACGAGATTTTCCCCGTCGATAAGATAAGATACTAGCGCCGTGCCGTCGTATTCGCCTTGAGTAAAGGTTAAAAATCTATCGCAATTTTCTTTATCTTCTAACAGTTTTCCGCCAACAAACCCGCTTGGCCAACCGTTTTCATCATACCCCCAACTCTCTAATCCATATTCGCTACCAGCATCTAAACAAGCGGAAACACAATCGAACCACTCGTCACCCAAATACTCGGTCATAAGCCCACCGCGCGCGTGCATAAAGTAACCGCCAAAGCCGTTATCTTTCATCCACTTTATTTGGCGAACTAATTCTTCGGGCTCAAGTTTATCGTTCCAACTCCAAAATGGCAACGCCCTGTATTTGTTAATTTTTTCGCTCTTTAAGTTTTCTATAATACTTTTCATAAGTCTTCCCCGTGCGAATTTGATTGCTTAATTGTAGCACAAAGTAATAAGTAAATCAAATTTATTTTATTTTAAAGTATATATTAAGTCAAGTTTATTTTACTTTTATGGTTAAATTGAATAAAAAACGACACAAAATGATTAAAATATAGCATTTTTTGATTAGATTTCATCATTGCCACAGACGTTGGTTTTGGGGTTTACCGTATGACCGCCTATAATATCCGTTTCTGCAAGCCTTGGGTCTTGCAAAATGCGCGCGCGTTGCAAAGAGTGATTGCCGTATTTTTTTCTTATTCCGTCAACCGCTAATTCAAGCCTATCTTTTTTTCCATCTTTAATAATGTCGGTGTCGATAGATAACTGTTCAGTACCTAAAGTAAAGTTACTCACGGCAACGCCTATGCCACGCACGGGGCGTTCCCACTTATAAAGTTGATAAAAAAGTTTATACGCAATTTTTGCAATATCGGTGGCGGTGCGTGTAGGCTTATCTATAGTAATTTGCTTACCGTAAGTTTTAAGCGCGTTATCCGTTACTGAAAGTTTTATTGTGGTTGCCCTACCGAGCCCGCTTTCACGCAGTCTTGACGCAACCGATTCCGAAAGTAAAAGTATAAGCGTTTTAACTTCTTCAAAATTATATAAATCTTTATAGTCGGTAAGGCTGTTACCTATACTTTTAACGCTCTCTTCAGTTTTCTTGCCTGCTACGGGGGTGTCGTCAAAGCCGTTAGCAAAACGATACAATGTTTTTCCCCAAACACCCAAAAGTCCAACCAACACTTTTTCGTCAGTGGTGGCGATATCACCGATTGTATGAACGCCGATAGAATTTAGTTTTGTCTTGGTGGATTTGCCAACGTATAAAAGGTCTTCTGCAGGCAACTTCCAAACGGTCTGCTTAAAATTGTTTGGCGTTATTACGGTAACGGCGTCGGGTTTTTTCATATCCGAACCAAGTTTTGCAAAAATTTTGTTATAACTTACGCCCACGCTGACGGTAACGCCTATCTCTTCTTTTATAGCCGTTCGTATTTTTTGAGCAATCTCTTCGCCCGAACCAAATATTTTAAGGCTGTCGGTAACGTCTAACCAACACTCGTCTATACCAAAAGATTCAATATTATCGGTAAACCTACCGTAAATTCCCCTTACCGCCTCTGAAACCTTTATATACGAAGAAAAATCCGCAGGAAAAGTTACTAAATTTTTACACTTCTTTTTTGCTTCCCACAGCACTTCGCCCGTCTTAACGCCAAAACTTTTTGCCAGTTGATTTTTGGCTAAAATTATGCCGTGCCTATCTTCTACGTTACCGCAAACAGCGACGGGCACGCCCTTACACTCGGGGTGCTTTAACAGTTCCACCGAGGCGTAAAAATTATTCAAATCGCTGTGCAGAATAGTTCTCATAAAAATTCCTTTTCAACAAACCAACGTTCTTTTTCTTTTTCGTAATATAAATATTTTTGCTGACCGCCCATTATAACCGTATACCGCCTAGGCAACACACCGCCCGACAGGCAGGGTTTACGCTCAACAAACTTTACCCTATCTATTGCAAATTTTCTTCCATCAACCCACTCGATATTGAGGGGTTTAATTCCACCGTCAGAAGAAAACTCACAAACTGCGCGCACGTAAATTTTAACGTAATTCATACTTTTAGTTTTTGCACGTTAAAATTTTATATCCATTTTTATACGCGGTTTTATTATACAATTTTTCTAAAAATTCGTCAATGAAAAATCCGTTTTCAATCTTGTTTAATAAAGATAAAACCACTAGCGAACTAGTGGTTTTAATTTTAAATTTTTAATTATCAATACTCAACGGTTATTAAGTTTTCTTCTTTCATATCTGCATCAGGTATAAAAATTTCTTTTACGCAAGAAGTTTTTCCGTTTACGGTTATCTGCTTTTTGTCGGCAGGTTTATATTCAACCTTAAACTTCTTGCCTAAATATTCAAACTCTACAAAGCAGTTTCCAAAAGCCTTTGGAACGCACGGCTTTAAGGTTAAACCGTTGTAGCCGTAATTTACGCCAAAGAAAAACTCGTGAACGGTTCTTAAAACGTAAGATACTGTTCCTGACAAATATTGAAGTTGAACTCTATTGCGGTTTACGTCGCTATTGTTATAAGAGTTTGCAATAGTGAACGGTGGTGCATAAGTCATTTCAACGGGTGCGTATTCGTCTTCAAACGGCAAAATATATCTCGTTGCCTTATATGCAAGTTCAGGCTTACCTGCCACACAGCAAGCACGGATAAAGAAACTTTGCGCGTGGTTATAAGTTCCCACGTTCTTTGCACCGCCAAGACCAACTCTACCTGCTTTTTCTATATAATCGTAGAAAGGCGTGCTACTTGTTGCAAAACCACGCCTACATAAGTTTCTCTTTTCAATGTTATCCATTACGCTTTCAGTCATTTTTTCATCAGCGCAACCGCCTATTATTGCCCAAGAGTTACTTACTAAATAAAGTCTTTCTCTTCCGTCTGGGTCGTTATCTGATAATAACCATTTGCCGTTGTCGTTAAAATATCCGTTAAAGAAACCTAGTTTATTATACGCTTTTTCTTTCATTGCGTTAAGGAATTTTTCTCTTGCTAACAAATATTTATCTGCAAGTGGCAAATATTGCTCGTATTTTTTATCCACTTTAGCAAGCCACTTAAGCATTTCGGCAAGATTTTTTAAGTTTAGAACGTTTTGAGCGGTAACCGTTACCGTTTCGCCCCTACCTTCCATACCTATTTTGTCCATAACGTCCCACCAGTCGCCATACCAAACCTTACAAAGACCGTGTTCGCCGATATTGTTTGGGTCAAGGTAATAGTCAACCGTTTTGAAAATATGTTCTAGCACGGTGCTTTCCGTGTCGCTATCTAGCCACCAAACCTTTTGGTCAAGGAAAGCGTAATCTCTAGTACAAGTCAAATAAATGTGAACAAGTTCTAAAAGGAACGCCCCACCGTCGGAAAAATAACGCATATCGTGAGGTGCTTGTCTAGATATGGTGCTAATTTGTCTAGGACACCAACCGTCAGTTCTTTGATGTTCAAATAACTGCAAAATTACCGATTTTGCCCACTCTGGATAGAGCGGAACTATGCCCATAAAGTCTTGGCTTGCATCACGAGTGCCACGCATAGACGACGGCCAACCACGGTCAAGCGAGCCTACCCAGTACATTTGCAAGGGTGCAAAGTTGTTGATAAAATTATCGTATAACGGATTATCCGTTTTTACCGTGCGTTTGGTAAATAAATTTTCATAGAACGCATCAGTTGCCTTTACGATTTTATCATATGAGTTTTGGTCAAAATAAACTCTTTCAAGTTCGTTTTCTGCTTGATTATAGTCAACGGTTTCTTGAACTGTGATAACTTGAGTGTAAGTTTTGCTTGCCCCTGCCTTTAAGTCTAAATTATATTTAGAGGCAAACACCGTTTGATAACTAGAATAGCCACCAACTTCGTCGGCATCTTTCATCTTGTGCGACAAAGGTAAATTTTCCGTTACGGTGTTGGGTGAGAAAAAGTTACCAGAACGGGTAAATTTGCTCATTTGAAGTTCAAACTCTGCATTTTCTTCAAAGTCTACGTTATAAGTTACAGAACGCTCGTTTGCCTTTACCATTTCAGGGCAGGTCATTTTTCCGCAGAAAGTCATTGCGTTTCCGTTAAGGCGTGGCTTAACCGCAAAATACCAAATAGGCAAATCCCACGCAACCATTTGAGGTTTATTAACGTAAGGGAATACGGACGGCGTTACCGTAACGTGAACGTCTTTATCAAGTTTATTTACGATTTTGGTTTTTAAGCAAACGGTTGCCTTGTCAAACGGCACGAAAATTTCGGTGATAACGTCCATTTCGGGATATTTAAGAGTATAAATAGCCTTTGTGGGCGACCAGTTTACAGTAAATTCAGGTTCGGTTGCCGTTAGTTGCAATTTAGGTGAATTAAAGTTGCTAAAAGGTATTCCGTTATTAACGTCGTCGCATTGAATCCACGTTTGCAATTTACTTTGGGTTTCACCAAGTTCACGCTTTGAAATCAATATGCCCGACGGCGGTTGATATTGAATTTTAACAGGTCCATTTTGGTCTACGTACAAAAGAATTTTTCTGTTTTGATATATGTAATACCAAGAGTCAAACAATTCTTTTCCGTTAGTTACGGTATACGACGCTTTTTTAGTTAAATCGTATTCGCCGTATTTACATTGTTTTTGTATTTTTTCATAAGGATACATAATATTCACTCCTTCAACCTAAAGTTTGTTTCTATCTTTGGTCTACTGCTTAATGTTACAACTTATTTTGCTATAAATCAAGCAAAAAATCAAAATCAAAAAGTGAGCGTTTATTTTTTTAAAAAAAATATTTATCCGCCCTTTGTCTATTTTAAAGTTTTAACTTCAAAAAACAATTTTTTATTTTGACGACTAGAACTTCGACAGTTTATTTTCTATATATTATTTAGATAAAGTAAGCACTTCTATATCACCGCTAACACCCGTGGGCGCAATAGGAACGTACATACTAACAGGGTCGCGTTGGTCGTTTGCAAGCGTAGTGTATACGCTTATAAACAAATGGTTTTCACCTTGCTTAACAGCCTTGGTTACGTCGTAAATAAAGGGTTTGCAAACTGCTCTTCCGCAATCTACGCCGTTGAGATAAAGACTTGCGTTTTCGCCAACCGTTCCAAGTTTTATAAATGTCTTTTTTCCAGGTTTAACGTTGATTTTTGCGCTATATTCTATTTTACCAGAAAAGTTGGGTGCGCTTGCGCTTATCGGTTGTAAATCACTTGTATTAAATTCTCTAACGCACTTTGACATATCTTCAAACGAATAACATTTTACGTTAAACTCTGCGCTTACCTTTTTGCTATCAAGCGTTGAATAGTTTACGTATTCGTCAAAGCCCCTATCCTCTTCGTAAGCAACTATGCAAGACTGATATGGCTCTAACCTTATTTTAATATCCCCGTTACCACTATAGTGAACGTCAGTCATAAAATCGTAAACGTTATAGTTACCATTTATACCAGTTTTTATAACGCCGTCAAAAACTTGATTTATGCTTTCGTTAAAGAACATATAAATATTCTTTCCGTCTGCATCTATTGCGTGATAATGCCTTAAAAGATGCGCGCCGTTAATGCTTAAATCGGTGTATCCTTTACCGATAAAATAGTTTGCAACGTCTTTAAGATTTACAACCGTAAACGTTTTTTCGCAATTTTTAGGCAAGCCGTCGGTAAAGATTACGTCTGCGCCTTGCTCTTTAAGTTTATAGAGTGCGTCTATAAGTTTTTCTGGCATAAGTTTTGCATACGGAACAACCAAACAGTCATATTCTTCCATTAGTTTAATCTTTCCGTTTTCTACTTTAATTTTTTCAAGCAAATCGTCAGATAAAATATCAAAGTCAATGTGATTATCATATAAAACTTTCGCAGGCGACTGCATAAGCGTATAATCAAAACCACTCATCCACTCTGCTTGCGCGTGATATAAAATTACGGCGTTTGCCTTATGTTTAGTGTTATCAAAAGCCGTTAGAATTTTTTTGGTGTAATCCAAAATTTTAGCATAACCGTCAAACTGCGGGTCTCTGCCGTCGTTATCACCCCAGTGAGGTGCGTGCAACAAGTCTGGGAATACGGGGCGAATTGAACCTGGTACGAAGAAGTTAGTTCCTCTAACTAGCAAATAGTCGAAAAGCCATTTTGCAAGTTGAGAGCCTTCCGCCCAACCGTAACCTATGGTAACTTCACACATAGCCTTTCCGTTATATTCAGGGTAAGTGTGAGCGGCAGACGACGCTAATTTACCCAAAATATAGTGATAAAATTCGCTGTCATAAAGGTTTGCGCCGTAAGCACCTAAATTTATATCTGCAAAACCGGGCATAATTTGATGTAAAACAATATCTATACCAGGCATTGATTGACCTTGTTGTGAACGGAAATAATGCCCAGGACCGTCGCCCACCCTACTGTGCAAGTTGTTATCTTCAAGAACGTGCCCTATGTATAAAAGACCACGCTCTTTACACCACTTACCTATTCTTTGTGAAAAACTTTGGCTATAAAGGTCGGCAATAATATTCATATAGTCGTTTCTAAACTTTGAAGAAACTGAACAGTCATACCAAAGTGAGGGTATATATTTTACGTAATCTTCGCCGTAAATTGCTTTTAAGCGTTCTTTGACCAAGGGGTTTACGGGCATAGTGATGCCTAAATGACCAACGCGAGTGTCTTCATGCGCGCCGTGACCCGTGTTTCCACAATAAACGTAACCGTTGCCGATAAAAGGTTCGTCAGAGAAAAAGCCCATCAACGTATTGCCAAAATGTTCAGAGAATAGTTGTTCGTATTTTTCATAGATATATTTAATAATAACGTCAGTAGATTCGGGGTTTAATATGTCTATAAAATCGTCTTTATTAACTTCTGAAAACTTTTTAGTGTCAACAACGTAAATTATTCTATAATTACCCTCTGGCAAAGAGCAAGACAAAATTCCGTTTTTAATATTGCCCGATAAATCTATTGCAGACTCAAAATCGATATCGTTTTTATCGCCTACGCGTTTATAAGCGTAACAGCCTAAAATTTCATCTTGGTGATGAGTTTTATTCCAGCATAAAGTTTTACCCACTACGAAATCTGCGGTAATAGGTCCTATAACGTCAACGTGCTGTTCAAGTAAACTTGCCCTACGCAAATGTTCATATTCAGGCTTATTTACCATAGCAAAAACGTGTCCAGAGGGGCAATTAGATTCTTCGTCAACGAAAATTACTCTCATACCAAGTTCTTTTGCCTTGTTCAAAATAACTTTAGCAAATTGCCACCACTTAACTTCAAAATCAGGAAACCCGCGTGATTCAACGGTAAACCCGCTACAACCCGCACGATGAACACGCTCTATGGCTTTAATTATATCTTCTTCTGTTTCGTTTCCGCAAAGCCAAAAGAAAGGATAATGACATTTGATATAATCTTTTGATAAAACTCTGTCTAAATTTTTCATACTTCACCTACTTGAAATAAATTTCGGTAACTTTTTTATTAGCGTCAAAACGGTCTACCGTAACCCCGTCTTGAACGATTTTTTGCACGTTTTCAAAAACAAAATCTGCTTTTAACTGTTCAGCCTTTTCTATTTTACAATAAAAACCGTCGCTACATTTTTTCCACTCTACGCAAATTTTTCCGTTTATACTTTCAAAACTTCCGCTTGCGCCGTCAATTTTGCCACTTCTGTCAACGAAAGGTTTTATAATAACGCCGTCAAAACCTACATTTTTAGGTTTGATACCTAAAACGTATTCAAAGAACCACTCACCGCAAGAACCCAAAGAATAATGGTTAAACGAGTTCATTGACTTATCCCCAAAGCCTTTGCCTTCAACGTAACTGTCCCAACGTTCCCAAATGGTGGTTGCGCCGTTTACTACGCTGTATCCCCAAGACGGGAAAGTGTCGTTAGTAACTAACTTATAAGCAAGGTCTACTAAACCTAAATCGCAAAGCACGGGAAGAATAAATCTTATACCGCAAAAGCCAGAGTGTATGTGGTCGTTACGTTTTGCAAAGCAAATTTCAAGACCTTTCTTCGCCTGCTGTGCGCTAATTAAATTTGCACGATAAGATAGCGCGTAAAGGGTTTGAGTTCCACCCTTAATAGAACCGTCGTCAGCAATAAAATGCGCTACGAACGACCTTTTAATATTATCTAAAAACTCTTTGTATTTTTCACAATCTTCACCCAGCCACGTAAATAATTTTATAGCCAAGGTAAAGCAAAAGGCATTTCCGCAAGTTGCAAGTGAATCTTCGGGGGAATTTTCGTCAATGTTTAGCCAGTCGTTATAATTACTTTTTTCCCAAGTGTAATCAACCGCAGTTTGCATTTGCAAATCTAAATAGTCCTTAATAAACGGCAAATACTTTTTAACTTGTTGTGCATCACCATACATTTCGTAAAGGTTAAAAGGTAAAACTATTGCAACGTCTCGCCAGAAAGCGTGGTCAAAACCCGCAACGCCAAAATGAGGAATTACGTCGGGTATGCTACCGCCTATTCTATCGTCGTCAAGGTTGATTAAATATTTATTATAAAACTTTCTGCAATCGGCAAAATACATTGCAGAGCGTGAAAACACTTGCGTATCGCCCGACCAACCAAGCCTTTCGTTACGTTGAGGGCAGTCGGTTGGCAAATCTACAAAGTTACTTTTCATACCCCACTTTACGCAAGATATAATTTTGTTTACTAGTTGGTTTGACGTTGTAACGTCGCCAGTAGTTTTTAAGTCGTTATAAATTGCCCTACCGCAAACGGATTTTACTTTTGCGCCTTCTCCCACGGTTATTTCGATATATCTAAAACCGTGATAGGTCATAGTAGGAATATATTCAATTTCTCTACCCGATAAAATAAGTCTATCGGTTGCCTTTGCCGTGCGCAGATTTTCGGTATATAAAGACCCGTCTTCATCTAACATTTCGCCGTGGCGAATAACTATTTCCGAGCCACTTTCGCCCTCTGCAACGATAGACACTAACCCCGCAAAGTTTTGACCTAAATCATAAATATATTGATTATTTTGTTTACTAACTAAAGTCGCTTTAAGATTTTCGTGCATAACTATAGGTTCGTAATCACAATAATCTAAAAGCGCGCTCTTATCTTCGGCAATAAATGCGTTTTGCCAAGTTGAATCGTCAAAATCAACATTAGATATTTCAACGTGTGGCAATCTGTCGTCAAAAACTTCACCGCCTAAAAAGTCGTTTTGTCTAATTGCGCCTTCGCCCGCTTTCCAACTTTCATTAGTGTCAACGGTAAGTGTAGAACCGTCCTTAAAAGTTAGGGTAAGGCTTGCATATAGAGAGAGCGGATAATTTCCGTAAAGTTGTCTACCCTTTATAGAAATATAACCTGCGTACCACCCGTCGCCCACGCAAACGGCAATGGCGTTTTTGTCGTTTAACAATTTTGTTACGTCGTATTCACGATAAAATATGCGTTTATTATAGTTTGTCCAACCGGGGGCAAAAAGTTCTTCAGAAACACTTTGCCCGTTAATATACGCCTTAAATATACCAAGCGACGATATTTTAAGCGACGCTTTTAAGGGCTTTTCTTTAAGTTCAAAAGTCTTTCTGTAATATTGCGCAACTGCGCCGAACGAATCAAACTGATTGATGTTTTTATAGTTTTTATCCGAGATGTAACCTATCCATTTAGTATTCATTATTGTCCTCACTGCTCTTCAATATTTTTCATTTTCCCAACGTTTCTATATTCGGTTGGCGTTACTTTCATAACACTCTTAAAACTCTTATAAAAATTTTTCAAATCGTTATAGCCGACCATCTCACAAATTCTTTCAATAGTACAATAGGTGCTAGTAAGCAATCTGCAAGCGTATTCTATTTTCTTTTTTCTAACGTATTGAGAAATGGTCATACCCATATACTCTGCAAATATACGGTTAAAATAAACGGTGTTATAGCCTATATGACTAACAACGTCTTCAGCCTTTGTTATTTCAGAAACGTGTTCGTCAATATACATAACTGATTTTTCAACCATTTCTTTATGCACGAGTTGCATTTTACCGCCCTCGCTCGATTCCATTTGTTTGCGCAAAATATTAACTAGCAAAACAAAAGTTTGACATTTGATTATTTGCTCGTAACCGTTAAGTTGCAAATTATACTCTTGTAAAATATTAAAAATATCCGTTTCGTTTTTGCCGTGCGAAAAATCCGAATAATAAATAAACTTTCTTTCGCCAAGCGTAAACTGTTCACTCAAATATTTTTTACCAAACTCTTCTATAAAATTTTCCGCGTTTAGTTCGGGGCAAAGATATTCGGGGTCTATCATAATGTTAATTTTTCTTAAATCATCACCCTTAAACTTGTGGAACATACCCACCGGCACAACGAACAAATCTCCGCTTTTTATATCTAAAATCTCTCCGCCTATTTCGTGCTTTCCACTACCTTTATAAAAATACACTATCTCTACGTACTTATGGCAGTGAAATTGTGAATACGGAATTAAATCTCTCTCCACAGTTATTTTATGATTGCTCATTTTTAGTGTTAAAGCAAAATCTTCTTTCATAATCATTTTCTCCTTAATAATCATAAAAACAGTATATCATACCCCCCCCCGAAAAAAAGTGTAATTTAAAATTATCGGGGAAAAATACTCGCACTGAATATCAGTTTGAAAAACTAATAAGCGCAAAACTTTATTATTGCGCTCTTAATTTTCTATATTTATATTTTCACATATTTGAATAATAAATTCAATAGTCTTTTTTTATTTGATTATAGGCATTTTTATACTTTTTATAAATTTTTACCCATTGAAAAAAATATACCGCCGAAAGCAACCTACTTTCGGCGGTATACGATATTAAATTTATTTACTGCATTATATTAGGGTCGCCGTCCACTTTAGTTGAACTTATGGCGTCTTTTTCCCAAAGTTCGTCGTTGCGTTTTAACGCTTTTGTTATATTATCTTCCCAAGCGCGTGCTGTCCAGTTTATTTCACGCGACCACTTTTCATTTGCTTGGTCAACCGTGCAATCTCCGTCTATTCTCGTAACATTGTGTTTTTTGCACCCTTCAATGAAAGACTTTAACAACTCTTTTGCCTTTTCTTTCGGGAAGAAGTTTATACTTCTTGCCTCGTCGTAAGGGGATATTTCTCTAACGAAATATTCAAGTTGAATATATTGCGTAAACAGTTTTTCAAGTTCTATTCTATCTTTAATTTTTGCTTTTAATTCTTCACTATAATCGCTTTCGTCAACAGATTTTTCTGCCTCTTCAAGTATCATTATCATATCGTAAACGGCATTTAAACTCCAAAAACCATCGGGTTCGCTATCTCTATGGCACATTCCATAATAGAACTTCTTTCCCGTTAGTTTTTCCGTGCGCGCCCTTGCCTTTTTATAATAAGCCATTAGATAATCTAAAAACTCACGCATATAAGGCGCTGCGCATTTATAATAAGCACCCATAAATTCGTCTATCAACTGGTCGGTATCTTTTGTTACGTCCCACTCAAGCGACGTAACAAGGTATAATAACATCTTTTGGAAAACTTGCGCGCCTATGCCGTTATTTGACTCGTAGAAGAAATATTCGCAACCTATTTCTTTTAACGCTCTAATATTTTCTTTAAAAATGTAAATGCCGTCGCAAAATTCAAACGACCTTCTAAAAGAACCGTAATAAAGCCAAACACCAAATCTCTTGCATACCTTATGCCAATATTTAAAACAACGATAATAATATTTATTTTCCGGTGCGGTTATAGGTTTGCAATGGTCTTTCATACCGATAGGGGCAAACAAAACGAAAACGTTGGATTCGGCAACCACACTATCCGCAATAGGAACGATTTGCCCGTTTTCTTCTTTTACAGGTGGCGTCATACTTACACCTGTGGTATATGCAAACATGCCGATATTTATCTCTCTTTCGGGGCAATTTTCTTTACGCCATTTTTCCGTTCTACGAGCCATATCGTTGGTAAATTCCATATGCAATCCACCTGTGCCAACTTGACTAATGCGTTTCATACAGTTTTCACAATAGCACATATCCCCTGCATCTTCGTGCCCTAAAAGGAAGTGCGTTGAAGTGGGATATTTATGAAAATACTCTATTAAATTTTTGAAAAATTCGTCGCGCATTTCCATATTGTTCAAGCAAAGTTGGTTCTTCTTTGCGTTAAACCACTCGGGGTGAGCGTCGCCGTAAGTTTTAAGCGGTAAAATAGTTAAGTGATTATGGCAAGAAAGTTCAGGGTTCCAAGTTCCCCAAAAATAAGTTCCGTCTGCATACGTTCCAAAACCGCCGTAAGCCTTTAAGTTAGTTGCATACTCTAAATCAAGTCTGCAATATCCAAACGCACTAGACCTATGTTCTATGGTTGGGGTATAAAAATAGTCGTATCCACTTGCATCTATAACTTGCTTTTTATCTACGCTATATTCGTCGTTTGTATAAAACTTATAGTTTAACGCTTTTTCTATAAAACCGTAAACTGCCCAAATTGCCCCGCTAACACCTTGACCAAAAAGATAAAGGTTACCGTCTTTTTCAGTTACGGTGAAACCACTTTTGCCGTGCCTTATATCAAAGTTTTGTTTTTTAAACGCATCAGTGTTGCCAACTGAAACGAATTTTGAAACTGCGTTTTCACCCTCGGTAACAACGGGCAAAGTTACGCCTGTACTTTCTTCAATATATTTACTAAATATATCGCTTGCCTTTTTTTCTAATGAAGTTGCGTTTTTTGATAATAACAACGAATATTCACTTTTTCCATCTTTGATAATAATGCAGTTCATATTTCTCTCCTTTAACTTTAAGTACGGATTTACAAATGTACCGTTACGGCTATATGATAACATTTACGATTTTTGTTTTCAATGGCTTTTTTATACTTTTTTATCGGCATTTTTATACTTTTAATAAAAATAACACAATAAAAAAAGCGGACTATATAGTCCGCTAATAAATTTTATATATCTTATTAAGTTTTATGCGTTTTCTTGAGTATCTACGCTTTTGCCAACTGAATCGTAAAGTGCGACCACTTCTTCCGAAGGTGCTTTTGTGCATAGCGAAACAACAAAAGCAACTATCAAACCTATCACGAAACCAGGAACTAATTCGTAAAGGTTGGTTGCATAAATCCAACTGTCTGCGCCCTTGTTAAATGCAAACATCCAGAATATTGCAACGACAAAACCGCTTATGATACCAGAAACTGCGCCTTTATAGTTAAATCTACGCCAAAATAGCGACAAAATTATTGCAGGTCCGAAAGCCGCACCAAAGAGCGCCCACGCAGATTCTACAAGCGCCATAATTCCGCCTGAGGCAGGATTTAGCGCAATAAACAAGGCGATTACTAAAACCGCAGCAACGGTAATTCTACCCACCCACAACATCTCTTTGTCGCTAGCGTTTTTCTTGATAGCCGTTTTATAAATATCCGACGAGAAAGAACTTGACGATGCAAGAAGTTGAGAGTCTGCCGTACTCATTGCCGCAGCGACTATTGCAGAGAGCATAAGCCCGCCTATTAAAGCAAGCGCACCGCCACTGAATATGTTTCTCACCATATCAATAAACACGACGTCTTCGTCGCCGTCAACTGCGTTAACGTATTTATTGCCTAAAAGTTCACGGCCAACTATACCTACGAGCGTTGCCATAAATACTATAATTACAAACCAAACGA
Source organism: Clostridia bacterium (assembly GCA_017399035.1). Classification (GTDB taxonomy): domain Bacteria; phylum Bacillota; class Clostridia; order Christensenellales; family Borkfalkiaceae; genus UBA1259. The sequence continues at coordinate 62,713 of JAFQEM010000023.1, forward strand.
TACCTATGATTTGTGATTTTTTCATTTCTTTTTCTGAACGAATTGACATATAGCGAACTAGAATATGTGGCATACCAAAATAGCCTAACCCCCAGCCTAACCCAGAAAGTATATCAGATATACTCTTCCAGTCAAAACTACCGCTCGACAATAAACTATAATAATTTGGGGTCTGTTCAAGCGGACTTAACATCTTTGACGGGTCGGTGATTAAAAGGGTTAAAATAGGAACGAACATAAGCGCCATAAGCATTATTAAACCTTGAATAAAGTCCGTCCAACAAACTGCGTTAAATCCACCAAGCAAAGTGTAAACCAAAATTACGCACGCCGCAATAATCATACCAAGCGTTTCATCAAGCCCGAAAACCGTTTTGAAAAGCGTTCCGCAAGCGGCAAGGCTAGATGCGGTATATACGCAATATGCAATAACGAATATTACTGCGCAAGATATACGCAAAATAGGATTTTTTGCCTTAAATCTATTCGATAAAAATTGCGGAATAGTGATAGCATCGTCAGCCTTAATTGCAAATCTGCGAAGTTTAGGCGCAACGAAAATCCACGCGCATACGGTTCCGATAAGCAGACCTATAGAAATCCAAACTTGACCTAAACCGTAAAGATAGATAGCCCCCGGTAGCCCCATAAGCACCCACGCAGACATATCTGACGCGCCTGCAGAAAAGGCGGCTACCAAACCGTTCATATTTCTTCCACCCAAGAAATAATCTTTTTCACCTTGGCCTTTGCTCTTGACGAAAAAATAAATTCCCACACCGAGCACAGCCAAAAAGTAGAGCGCAAAAGAAATAATTTCAAAAACGTTCATAACTTTTCTCCTAATTAAAAAATAAACTCTAATACCGCGATTTTACTATAAATAGACAAAAAAGTCAATTAAGCCGTGTTATAAGTTTATATAGTAATTTAGCATAATAGTTATAAAAAATTTTTATAAGCGTTATAGAATTAGAATTAAGGCGTTTTTTTATAATTAGCGTTATTGACATTATTTTCATTTTTTAGGCAAATTTTTGCCTTTTTGCTTGCTTAAATAACGCTATACTTTTCTTTACCACTCACTAGGGAGAAGTTTATGAAAAAACTTTTATGTATTATAACTGCGCTAATTTTAACTTGCAGTTCAACCTTTTTATGCTTAAACCAAACTGAAAAGGTTTTTGCAGACTATTCTTATGCAAGAGTTATAACAAGCGATACGCCATTTTATAAAAATGCAGACGACGATATGCCACTATTTTATTTACCTTACACTTATTACGTTAAAATTTTGGGTGTGAAAGGTGATTTTTCACACGTTGAATGTTACGGCGACGGTAATACTGCCACAATAGACGGTTTTGTGCCTACTTCATATCTTTTTGAAGATGGTCAAGAAGTTATAAACCCCTTCGTCGTGCTAGAACTTACCACGGTAGACACCACCGTTTTATATGAAGACGCAACGCTAACCATTCAATCTCAATACGTTTTTGCAAACCGCTCTATGCAATATTACGGCAGTTGTGATTTTTACGGTGAAACGCTATATTTCGTTGGCTACAACAACCGTTTAGGATACGTAAAAGAATCAAACGTGTTCCCTTTTTCAATACCAAACCACCCAAACGAACTTACTTTTTTAACGCCCGATAATTCAGAGCAAACTACCCCAGAAACTCAAAAAAACAACGGTGGCGACTTTTTTGGGCTTAAGGTTGCCGTGATGGTTTGTTTGTTGTTTGCAGGTCTTGTTGCCCTATTCGTTGCGCTTTCAAAAAAGCCAACTAACAATTCAGTTGCTTTCTATGACGATAACGATTATCAATAACTTTTTAAGCAGTAAGTCTTATATTTTCACAACTTAAAGTTTGCTTTTTGGGTTGAGTTTTTTTCTTTTTAACGTAACTTTTTTCGTGTTCGATAGTGCGCTTTAATAGTTCTTTGAAAAAATCCATATGTAAACAAGTTTGCTCAAACCACTCGTCCGTTCCACCGTCTTTTTCAAGAGCAGAAGAAATTTTTTTAGCAAGCCTTTGTTGCGCTCTAAAATATCCCCTGCTTTCAAAGTCAAAACCTATAAAATATTCTTTAGGTTTGCGCTTAAAATATTTATATTCTAAACAATCTTTTTCACGCTGACTTAATTTTGACAAAATATCTTCTAGTCTTAACTTTAAAGCAAACAAAGCATCTTTTTGAAAGGTAAAGTCTACAATTTTTTCGCATTGTGTTAATGCTGATGAATAATCACTTATAGAGGCAAAAGCCTTTTTTTCAACCAGTTCGTCTATTTGGTCTGCTATCGCTTGTAAATTCGGGTACGCATAAAGCGCGGTTTTAGTGTAGTAAACGTTCATATAAGTCTCCTTTATTTACATTTTTTTGCGTTGACGTCAGCGTTATTGTACCTTGTAAATTTTACCAAGTCAATATTTTATGCCACAAAATACGAACATTTGTTCGTTTTTATATTCAAATAATAACGCTTAAATATGACAAGTTCTGTCATATTAAATTGCGAATATCAATATTCAAAACAATAATTTTCATCTTGCTTTTGCTTTTTTACGCGCGTGCGTTAAAAATTTAGTATAAAAACCAAAAAATATATTGATTAAAAGGTTTTATTGTGGTAAAATGTTAAATATGAAAAATTTTGCTTTTTATAAAACTAGAAAAATCACTGTCGCTATTCTTTTCGCCCTGCTTATTTGCTGTTCGGCGTTTTTTGGCGTTGCAACTGCGCACGCAGAAAATTCTCAACCTATAACCCCACCTGCGCAAACGCAACTATTTTTGCCATCAACTGATTTAGAATATAAATCATTAACTTCCCCCATAGACGTTTATTCTGACGATAGAGTTACGGCAATAGTGCAGAACGACCAGAAATTGATAATTTATAAAGACGGTTTGCATCTAGGTACTTTAGAAAGTTTTACGGCAATTAAGCAAGTAAAAAAATCTTCCGACCAACATTTACTTATTTCTGACAACGGCATAATCTATTCTATAAACTTAAACGACATTACCAAAAAAACTGCCCTTACGTCAACTGATGGAAACGGTATCGGTGGAAACTATTTTGACATTAACGCAAATTATTTGGTAACCGCATATAGTGGAAAAGCAACTATATATCAACGCACTGCTAACGGATATGAACAACGCAATGAAACCTTTAACCTTAACGCAGACTACCCCGTTGCTATAAACGAAGAAAATACCATATTTTATGTTGACGATAAAATTTACGCAATGCCAGCAGATAATCTATCTGCAAAAAATGCAATCGCTAGCGTTATACCATCAAAAATGATTGCTAACGCCAACGCGCTATACTTTATCTATAATAAAGATATTTTGATGTGCGATTTCAAAAACGAAAATCCTAGTACCACCTTGTTATCGGTAGATAGCGAAAACAATTACGATTTGGGCAAATTAAAAACCCCCACTGGTATTTCTTTCCGCAACGGCAACCTTATTATTTCAGACAGCGAACTTAACGCTGTGCAAGAGTTTAAAGTTGAAAATAACAATCTTTCATTTACAGGCTTTGCTATTGCAAGTGGTAAAACTGCTTATAATAGAATAAGCACTCTAGCAACCGACATTGAAAAACAAGGCGAAACGGTTGCTACACTTGACAACAATAAACTTCTAATTTATTCTAAAATAAATGCAGATAAATATGCAAAAGGTAATTATATGGCGTTTTTTGCCAAAGATTTTAACGGCGAAAATTTGCCCGACGCATTTTCTTTAGGTAACGGAACGGTTTTATTATCTTTTGAACACAATCAATCTACTGGCAAACTATCTCTACTTGATTTAGTTGACGGCGAATCTGAACATAAAGATATTTTTGTTGGAAACATAATTCGTGATATTTGTTATCAAAGTGGGGTTTATTACGTTTTAGCCTCAAACGGTGCAAAGACGTTGGTTTACGATTTTGGTGAAAACGATTTTTCTTTTAGTGAACCTAAAATTGAAACATCTACCCTTTCGGCAACACAAATAACCGTTGACGTTTTTGGCAACATCTATCTTGCAGACGATAATAACGTTTATAAATATTCAATAAACGCTACAAACGGCAAATATGAAATGGCAACAACCTTGCCTATTAGCGGGGTTAAAAAACTTGAAACCGATTTAGGCGGAAAGGTTTACGCACTAACTAGCAACGGACTAAACGTTTACGACGGAACGAGTTTTGATGCGATTGATATAAAGCCTTATAATAATGAAGATAAGATAAAATCTTTTGCAATCAATTTTGATAAAAAGGAAGTTCTTATTTTATACGAAGGTAAAGAATACGTTTGCTACACCAACCAACTTGACAACTTTGCATTGTCAGAGGCTACCGTTAGTGATGAAACTTACAAAACGACTGACAATAACGCAAGCATTGAAAACCTTAAAGTTGCGACTGTTAAAAGCGGTAACGTTTATTCGGTAACTCGAAACAGTCAAAGCAAATTTGATTATAAAGGGCTTGTTGAAAAAGAGAACGAATACGCGTATATTTGCGACGTTGATATGGGTAACGACCTTATTTTATGCGCCCTTGCAGGACAAAACGGTGTTGTTTTAGTAAATAAAAACGAACTTGAAATATCAAACGTAACGACGCAGAGCGCACCCACAACCGCTTACGTAACTACTGACGTAAACGCATATTACTTGCCTATCATAACCAAAAACGCTGATTACGTTTTAACGGACAACGGCGGAATAAGAATTGACAAAAGCACTAAAATTACCCCTATGTCAAAAATTCAAATTCTAGATAAAGAGTTTTATTTTGCAAGCGTTACCTTAAACGAAAGGACTTATAACGGATATATCCCCGTAGATTTTACCGTTGAAGTTTTATCAGAAGACGTTAAGTGGGACGAATATACTATAGAAAAAGTTTTGTCAACTTCTTATTACCTAGACAAAACTATGCAACAAAAGAGTGGAACGCTCAAAGACGGTGATAAGGTTAAAGTTTTAAGCATTGAAAACGGTGTTGCAAAAATTATTATTGACGGGCAAGACGGCGTGTTTTATATTAAGTCGTCTGCAATAAAAGACGAACCCAACGTTGCCGTTAGAAACATATTGATTATTCTTGCGGTTGCAGCCTCTGTTTGCGGAACGGCAAGTTACTTTATTTTAAGAAAAAAAGATTGATAGATAAAAAAATAACAAAACCGCCACTTTGAAATCAAAGTGGCGGTTTTGCCGTATTATATTTTGAAAAAGATTATATTTTGAAAAAAACTTCTTTAATCACTATAAACGTTATCCGTATGTTCCGAACTACCCATCACGCCAAGCAATTCAAACTCTGCGTCGGGGTCAAAGTTTTCTGCATTTTCATAAGCGGCAAGTTTGCTTATTGAAACTTCATAAGCCGTAAGCGTGCGAATATCGTCGTCGGTAATACGCTTTTGATATTCTCTGCTTTGTATTCTTCCACTAACGGCAATTTTTTCACCCACCGCAAGGTTTTTTGCAAAACGCGCGTTTCTGCCCCACGCTATACACGGTATATAATCCGATTTATTATATGAGCGGTTTACCGCTATCAAAACGTCTGCTATTTCACGATTAAACGGCGTTGTTCTATACACGGGCGGTTTACAAATATAACCCGTGAGAACTATACTGTTGGGATTTCTAACAGGCTTTTCGTCAAGCAATTCTCTAACGAATACAGTAAGCATCAATTTGCTTTTTCCGTCTACAAGTTTGTTGTAACTGCGAAATTGCCCTAGCGCGTTTATAGTTACGCCCACTTTTAGCGCACCGTCGGTTATAAGCCGTTCAGATATTGTAACGGGCAAAATATCCCCTTGACCTGAAAGCCTTTTAACTAAAACGTTCATCTCGTAAAACCCCTCACCGTAAACCTCGTGTGAAAATTCCGCCTCGGTAACGATTTCTCCACTGATGAAAACCTTGTTGTTTTTTTCTTGCATAAAGTTCATATATTTATTTCCTCCAAAGAATTTCCTATGAATTTGGTGTTTGCCCACCGTCAACTGCCATCTTAAAATTATCTCGGTAAATAAGTTGACCTATCGTAACGAACTCATACCCCTGACTTTTAAGAGTGCTAATTATATTTGGCAACGCTTCGTGCGTGTGCAGACCTTGATTATGAAAAAGAACTATAGAGCCGTTTTTTACCCTTTTTATAACTCTATCGTAAATTTCTTTTGCGGATAAATCTTTCCAGTCTAGGCTGTCGACGTCCCATTGAATAGTGTAAAGCCCTTTTGCCCTAGCAGTATTTATCAATAAGTCGTTATAATCGCCGTAAGGCGGTCTAAAAACTTCTACCTTTTTACCCGTAACGCTAGTTATTGCATTGCACGAACTGTCTAATTCTCTTTCAATCTGCGACTTTGAAAGTTTACTCATATACGGGTGAGTTGCCGAGTGAGTGCCTATTTCGTGCCCTAAATCAGATATTTTTTTCAAATAATCAGGGTGTTTTTCCGCCCAAAACTGAACGGTAAAAAAAGTGCATTTTACCTCTTCTTTTTGCATTGTTTCAAGAAGTGAATCAGTATAATCAACACCCCAGGCGCAATCAAAAGATATAGCAATTTTTTTCTCTTCAGTTTTAACGTAATATATAGGTAGTTCTCGTAAATTACTACCGTAAAAAACTTGATAAGCGCCCGTTTTGTAAAGCGTAATCGAACAGATAACGGCAACTAAACAAACACACACCGACACTAATATTTTTCTCTTGGATAAAACGGCAAAATACATTATAACTTTTTCCTCTTTGAAAATTTTGTATATAAATGTAGAATTTTGTAAATTAAAGTAAAAACCAAATTTACTTTACAACTTAAAATATGCGACTATTTTAGTGATTATGAGTAGATAAATAAAAAAACACCGCCGGTGTTTTTCACACTGGCGGTGTTTTTTTTATTAAAGTAAATTAAATATCTAATTCGTAAACCTTACCTTCAAAGAACTCTCCGTTTTGGTCGGTAAACTTAACCGTAATTTTGCCAGGGTTTACGGTTATTGCTGCGCCGTAAAAATTATCAACTACTACGCGACTGTGTTGTTCGCCCTCTCTTTTAACGTATCTTTCTCTATACAATTTAGAGCCAACTATTACGGGATAAGAGTGTTGTTGAGTGTTAAATTCATAATTTTTATCAGCAATCCAACAATGGTGTTCGTGCGCAGTTACCATAAACTTAACGCCTAAACGTTCAAGTTCTCTGCTCCACTCTGCGTAACACTCTCTTTCTATATCAAAACAAGTGCCGTGCTTTTTAGTGGTCATAACAGGACAAATGTGGCTTATTGCAAAGGTAATTTTTCCGTCTTCGTTAAAGTTTGTATTTTGTAACCATTTAAGTTCTCTACGACGGAATGCGCTAAAGTTATTTACACCGTTATACACCCACGGCATAGGATATTTTTTGTCGTAATGGTCGTCTTTTTTATCCTCACCGCAATCTAGCACCAAACCTTTAAGGCAACCTATACTAAATTTATAATAAGTGTTTTTTCCGTTTGAGGGAAAGAAGTCCGTATAACGTTCGGCAAGTTTGCCACGTGCGTCGTGATTGCCCCTTGTAAATATTGCGGGAATTTTACCGCCCGTAACTTGCGCAACGAACTCGATTGTTTCATAATAATTATCAACCGTTTCAACTTCGCCTATATCGCCGTTAAAGATAAATAGGTCGGTATCATCACCAAAATATTGCGCGGTCAATTTTGCAAAATCATAACCGTAATGAACGTCGCCTATATGATAAATGTTTATATTTTCAGTTTTGGTAAGCGGTTTAAATTCAAACTCTTCTATTTGACGTTCGCCTATCTCTGAAAAATATCCCTTGCGGTTTATTGCCTCTTTGTAAGTAACGTAATATTTTTTAGTTTGGTCAAGCGCGTTTTGTGGGATACGTATACGCGCGTAATTCTTTTCAGAACTCAACACACCCGAATTATCTTCATAATAATCAACACCGTCTACGTCAACCGAAATTATGCCGTTTTTTTGCGTAACAACTAGAATTTCATATTCGTCGTCAATAACGAATACACAGGGATTAAATTTAAGAAAAGACATATTTTTTCTCCTTAATTTTTTACGATTATTATATCATATTAAATATTAAAAGCAGATATAAATTTTAACTATAAAATATCAACAAAACACCCAGTTTAACACAAACTTAAAAAGCGTTTTTTATTTATCTAAATAAAATTTATATTCTGTTTTAGTGTTATATTTTTCGCCTTTTTTCAAAATTGCGCTAGGAAAATTATTGCAGTTTACGGCGTTGGGAAAGTTTTGAGTTTCAAGCGCAACAGCGTTAACGTTTCCGCTATAAACTTGCATACCCGGTTGGTCGGTATAAACGTCCAAATTAAGACCTTTTGAACCAAACAGGGTTGCAACCTTTCTAAAACCACTTCCATTAAGAACAAAATTATCGTCAAAACAACCGCGTTCGGGCAAAGTTTTACCGTCTGGCTTGCCCTTTAAAAGGTGTCTTGCGTTGTTAAAATCAAAACACGTATTAGAAACTTTTAAAATTTCACCGTGAGGAATAAGTTGTTGGTCAGTTGCCGTAACGTAATTTGCATCAATAAATAATTTTAAATTATCTATGGTGTTTTCTACCCCGTCAACGTTAAAATAAGAGTGGTTTGTTAAACTTATAACCGTGTCGGCATCACTTTCTGCAAAATATTCTATGCACAATTTACAGTCGGTAACCTTATAAGTAACTTTAACTGAAAGATTTGCAGGAAACCCTTCTTCGCCGTCAGCACTTAAATAAGCAAAGGTTATGCTATTTTCGGTTTGATTGTCAACCGTCCAAACTCTTTTATTAAAACCGTTTACACCACCGTGCAGGGCGTGATTACCCTCGTTTTGCGTAACTTGATAAGTTTTTCCGTTAAGCGTAAACCTACCGTTTTCAATTCGGTTTGCAAACCTACCTACAATAGCGCCGTAATAGTCTTGGTCGTTTAAATACTTTTCTAAAGTGTCGTAGCCTAAAACCACACTTGTAAAATTACCGCTTTTATTGCGAACTCTAACGTCAGTTATAATACAGCCCAAATCAATTACGTCAACTTGAATATTTTCACTTTTAATAGTGTGCTTATAAACTGGTGTTTGATTTGCGTAGCCGAACAATGAAAGATTCATAAAATAACCTACCTTAAAATAATTTTAGTAAATTATATACCTATAATTTTAATTAGTCAAGAAGATTATTCATTTTCAAACAATTCAGAAATTCTATCAACGTAATTTCTAACTATAAGGTTACCGCCCTCGTGCCCGATTACACCACTTGTAATATACGCGCTATAATGGCTTCCGATTTCAGCCTCTTCAGTGGGCAAATAAGAATAAGAACCACCGCAAAGTTGAATAATAAAGGTTTGCGCAGCCTTACTTGCGCCCCTAATTCTGTCGCCGTAAGCAACAAAATATTCACACGGAGCGGTTACGAAAGCAACGTCGCCAAGTCTAACGGTGTGCGCTTCTATTCTCAACATATTATACTGTTGTTGGAATTCATATCTATCAATAGTGCCAGCGTAAACGTGAAGTTCTGAAACGTCAAGGAAGTCGTATTCAGTTTTAGGATTATCGTTAAAATAATCTTTAATGCCCCTTATAGCCTCTTTATATTCTGTTTCGGTGGCCTTTCTAATAGGCAATGGTAATCTTTCAGCAACGTGCGACAAAACTGCGACGTCTTTTAAGTTATTCATATCAATATCTTCAAAAGCGTCTATAACTTCTCTACTTATTCGCTTACCTATTTTCCACGTACCCTCGATATCAAGCATAGACGGGTCTTCTTTTCTAGTTAAATAACCCTCTTTTTTACCACGCCAACGAACCATATCTCTAGGTGCAATATCACCTGCAGCGCCGCAGAGTGAAAGGATTTTCAAATCTTCGCCAAACTTTTCACGAAGTAAAATTCTAACCTTACCCCAGTAGTCAGAAGAAATAAAGTTTTTCATTTCAACAACTTGAGAGGGGCAAGAAACGTTAAGAACCACACCGGTAATATTTTTATCTTTATCGAACACAAAAAGCATTTCAATACCGTTGTCGGTGCTACCTTCCATACCGATAAAATTAGGAATTCTAACGTTACCGTAAAGTTTAGCCTTGCCGTCGTCGTATTTCATACGGCGGTTAAAGCCTACCACCGCGCGTCCGAAACCAGTTTCATAATAACCTTCCGACCTATCGTTCCACGCCTGTTCAACTGCAACTGCAATTTTATCTGCCAAAAAGTTTAGCGCATCTTTTGGGTTCATACCCTCGCCAGTGTTTGCAACGGGTTTATAAACCGAACCTTTTGGGAAGAAAGGTTTAAGTCTTTCTTTAGCGTTAGCCATACCAAAATCAGCCCTTTCATATTTAAAAGAAGTGTGCGTATGGATAGCGCTTATAATAACTTTGTTAAGGTCAAGCCCAGCCACTTTGCCTTTCAAGTTTTCTCTAGCGAGCGCAATTAAGTTTTCGCCTATACTTATAAGGTCGCACGCAACAAAAACTGC
>JAFQEM010000024.1 GCA_017399035.1 Clostridia bacterium
CCTACTTATAATCGGAATTCGGAAAATTAACCCGATTTGGTAGGCAGTATGTCGAAAGACAGAAGGTTCGCTACCCTAAAAGGGCAAGCGATAGCTGTACTGAAAAGAAGGGTTTACCCTTAATCGTGAGCGTGCGCACGCACCGCATGCAAAAATTAAAGGAGGATTAAAGATATGCCAAGAAGAGGCAATATTGCAAAAAGAGACGTTTTACCCGACCCCGTGTATAACGATAAGGTTGTTACCAAACTTATCAACCAAGTTATGTTAGACGGCAAAAAGGGTATTGCTCAAGGTATTGTTTACGAAGCGTTTACTTCAGCATCTGAAAAGGTTGGTTCTGACCCCAAAGAAATGTTCGTTCAAGCGCTTAATAACATTATGCCTATGGTAGAAGTAAAAGCAAGGAGAGTTGGTGGTGCTAACTATCAAGTACCTATCGAAATCCGTGCAGAAAGAAGACAGACGCTCGCAATCAGATGGTTGGTAGCCGCTGCAAGAAAGAGAGGCGAAAGAGAAATGGCTCAAAGACTCGCCGCTGAACTCGTAGACGCTTTCAACAACACTGGTAGCGCAGTTAAGAAGAAAGAAGATACTCATAGAATGGCGGAAGCAAACAAGGCGTTCGCACATTACAGATTTTAATTTGGGAGATACATTATGCCGAGAGATTTTGATTTAGGTGTAACCAGAAATATAGGTATAATGGCGCATATCGACGCAGGTAAAACTACCACTACTGAACGTATATTGTTCTATACTGGTAAAACGCATAAGTTGGGCGAAACCCACGAGGGTGGCGCAACTATGGACTGGATGGTTCAAGAACAAGAACGTGGTATTACCATTACGTCGGCAGCGACCACTTGCTATTGGAAAGGACACCGTATTAACATTATTGATACCCCCGGACACGTTGACTTTACCGTTGAAGTTGAAAGGTCACTTCGCGTACTTGACGGTGCTGTTGCAACTTTCTGTGCAAAGGGCGGTGTAGAACCCCAAAGTGAAACGGTATGGCGTCAGGCGGACAAGTATAAAGTTCCCCGTATCGCTTATATCAACAAAATGGATATTAACGGCGCAAACTATGACAACGCTGTTAATATGATGAGAGAAAGACTTCACACTAACCCTCTTCCCATAGTTGTTCCCGTTGGTAAAGAAGACACTTTCAAAGGTATCGTAGACGTTATCACTAGAAAGGCTTATATTTACCTTGACGACCTTGGTAGAGAAATTGATATAACCGACGTTCCTGCTGACATGGCAGACCAAGTTGAAGAACTTAGAGCAGCGGTTGTTGAAGCAGCGGCTGAAATGGACGACGCTTTAATGGAAAAATTCTTTGAAGAAGGCGACCTTCCTGTCGAAGATATAAAGAGGGGTTTGCGTGCAGCAACTCTTGCTATGAAAGTAACTCCCGTTCTCTGCGGTTCAAGTTATAAAAATAAAGGCGTTCAAAACCTTTTGGACGCAGTAGTTGATTACCTTCCCAGTCCTTTAGACGTTGGCGCTGTTAGTGGCGTTAATACAAAGGGCGAAGAAGCAAATAGAGAGCCTGGTGACGACCAACCGTTCAGCGGTCTTGCGTTTAAGATTATGACCGACCCGTTCGTTGGTAAACTTGCTTTCTTCCGTGCTTATTCGGGTGTGCTCAAAACTGGTTCTTACGTTTACAACAGCGTAAAGGGTAAGAAAGAAAGAGTTGCGCGTATCCTTCGTATGCACGCTAACCACAGAGAAGAAGTTGACGCAGTTTATTCTGGTGAAATTTGTGCGCTTGTTGGTCTTAAAGATACCACCACTGGTGATACGCTTTGTGATGAAAGCAATCAAATTATTCTTGAACAAATGGAATTCCCAGACCCCGTTATCGAGGTTGCTATTGAACCTAAAACTAAAGCAGGTCAAGAAAAGATGGGCTTTGCTCTTGCAAAACTTGCAGAAGAAGACCCCACTTTCAAAACTCACACCGATACCGAAACTGGTCAAACCATTATCGCAGGTATGGGCGAACTTCACCTTGAAATTATCGTAGACAGATTGCTCCGTGAATTTAGAGTTGAAGCAAACGTAGGTAAACCCCAAGTTTCTTACAAGGAAACTATCCGTCAAGCAGTTGAGGCAGAAGGTTTATTCAAACGTCAATCTGGTGGTCACGGTCAATACGGACACTGTAAGATTCGTCTTGAACCCCAAGAACCTGGTAAGGGTTATGATTTCGTTGACGAAACCGTTGGAGGTTCAATTCCTAAAGAATTTATTCAACCTATCAACAAGGGTTTTATGGAAGCGTCAAAGAACGGTATTTTGGCTGGATACGAAGTTGTTGACTTTAAGGTAACCGTTTACGACGGTAGTTATCACGACGTTGACTCTTCAGAAATGGCGTTTAAGATTGCTGGTTCTATGGCTCTTAAAGATGGTCTTGCAAAAGCAAAGAGCGTACTTTTAGAACCTATTATGAAGGTTGAAATTATCACACCTGACGATTATTTCGGCGACCTTATGGGTAACGTTACCGCTCGTCGTGGTATTATTCAAGGAACCGACGACAGAAACGGCGTAAAAGTTATCGACGCTCATATTCCGCTTTCTGAAATGTTCGGTTATGCAACAGACCTTAGGTCTAGAACACAGGGTAGAGGTAACTACACAATGCAGTTCAGCCACTACGCTGAAGTACCTAAATCAGTTGCTGAAAAGATTATGGGTAAAAAAGCGTAATTATCCGTTGACAATTATATAAAATTGTTGTAAAATAAAAATACGCTTAAAAAAATAAAAAAACTAAAAAAAATTAAAAAAATATTATTTATTTGTAAATTTGGAGGAAACAATAATGGCAAAGGCTAAATTTGACAGAAGCAAACCGCACATTAACATCGGTACTATCGGTCACGTTGACCACGGCAAAACCACCCTTACCGCTGCTATCACCATGACGATGGCTGCTAAAGGTCAAGCTGCTAAAATGAGATACGACGAAATCGATAAGGCACCGGAAGAAAAGGCACGTGGTATTACAATTAATACTTCACACGTTGAATATCAAACTGACGCACGTCACTACGCACACGTTGACTGCCCCGGACACGCAGACTATGTTAAAAACATGATTACTGGTGCTGCACAAATGGACGGCGCAATCCTCGTTGTTGCTGCTACTGATGGTCCCATGCCCCAGACTAGAGAACACATTCTTCTCGCTCGTCAAGTAGGCGTTCCCTATATCGTAGTATTTATGAACAAGTGTGACCAACTTGATGACCCTGAACTTTTGGAACTCGTTGAAATGGAAATCCGTGAACTCTTAAACGAATACGGCTTCCCTGGCGACGATACCCCCATCATCAAGGGTTCTGCTCTTAAAGCACTCGAAGTTGCACAAGCTAACGAAGGCGACGCTGTTACCAACGCACCTGAAACCGCTTGCATTAGAGAACTTATGGATGCAGTAGATTCTTATATTCCTACCCCTGAACGTGACGAAGCTAAACCCTTCCTTCTCCCTGTAGAAGACGTATTCACCATCTCTGGTCGTGGTACTGTTGCTACCGGCCGTGTAGAACGTGGTGTTGCACACGTTAACGACCCTGCTGAAATCGTAGGTCTTTCTGAAGAAAGCAGAAACACCGTTATTACTGGTCTTGAAATGTTCCGTAAACTTCTTGACGAAGCACAAGCTGGTGACAACGTTGGTGCTCTTCTCCGTGGTATCGATAAGAAAGATATCGAACGTGGACAAGTTATTGCTAAACCCGGTTCAGTAAAACCCCACACCGTATTCAAAGGTCAAGTTTACGTACTTTCTAAAGATGAAGGTGGTAGACATACTCCTTTCTTCAACAACTATCGTCCTCAATTCTATTTCAGAACTACCGACGTTACTGGTTCAATCAAACTTCCCGAAGGCGTAGAAATGGTTATGCCTGGTGACAACATCGAAATGGATGTTGAACTCATCACTCCTATCGCTATGGAAGAAGGTCTCCGTTTCGCTATCCGTGAAGGCGGAAGAACCGTTGGTTCAGGCGTTGTTGCAAAAATCATTAAGTAATTGATGGTTTAACAAAAAATACAATCAAAAGGTGCAGTTTTTAACTGCACCTTTTTTGTTTTATCGTAAAGTTTGCAATATTAAACGCCACCTAAATGGTGGCGTTTAATATTAAAAATTAGTCTTGAGCGTAACCGATATTGCGTGCCTTGTTGTAATCAAAAGTAAGATTACAAATAGATGCAACTAGCGGATATATTCCACAAGTAATTATTCCCCAAAAGAAATAAGAAAGTGTGCGACTAGTATATCCTGTTGGTTTTAAGTTGGTATGATTGATTATTATACTACCTATCCAACCAAGAAAAAAAGTTAAAAGAAATCGCACAAGTTTGTCGTTATCGTTCATAATAAAACCTCCTTTGTTTGATATACTAATTATATCAGGTCTTTTGACCTATGTTAAGTCTTTAGACCTAATATGAGTTATAATTAAAATATGCAATACATTGAAATTATTAAAAGTATTATGAACGAAAGAGGATTTTCTCAACAAAAACTTGCTGACATATTAGGCGTAAATCAAACAACGGTTAGTCAATGGTTGTTGGGAAGAAAGAAACCAGGTTACGATAGCATTATGTTAATTTACGAAAAATTTGGTATTGAACCAAATGTTTTGTTTGGAATAGAAAAATAGTTTTAAATTAAAAAAGCACTTTTGGGTTTTCAAAAGTGCTTTTTGTTTGCGTCAAATATAAGTTTAGTCGCCTTTTTTTAAAGTGCCTGCAGAAACGGATGCAACAAATTTTCTAGAGAAAAACCTAGGCGCAAATACCGTTAGTTTGTTACCACAACCGTAAACGGCAACACGTTTGCCTTTCAAAGATTTTTTATAAGCAAATTCTGCCACTTTTTCTGCGGGTACGGGTTTAATTTTTTGGAAAGTATAGTCGTTACCCGCTTTTCCAACAAAGCCCGAAACAAACGGGCCAGGGCAAAGGGTTAAAAGCCTTACTTTAGATTTTCTTATTTCGTGAGCAATAGATTCGCCCAAATTAAGAACGAACGCTTTAGTTGCGTGATAGGTGCACATATAAGGACCTGGTACAAACCCTGCGATAGAGCCAACGTTAATTATGCGTCCCTCGTTATTTTTAAGCATATCGGTCAAGAACACTCTTGTAAAATATAAAAGGGCGTTACAGTTTACGTTTACCATTTTAATTTGTAGGTCTACATCCATATCTTTAAAGTCCGTGCGGTCGCCAAAACCTGCACCGTTTATTAAATTATTGACAAAATAGCCTTTTTCTTGTGTATAGTCAAACACTTTTTTGCACTCATTTATTTGTGATAAATCTGCAGTGATGTAATCAGCGGTTACACCGTATTTGTTTTCAATTTCGTTTTTTAAATCTTTCAGTTTGTTTTCAGACGTAGAAACAAGCAATAAATTATGTTTTTCCCTTGCGTATATATTAGCAAACGCCACGCCTAATCCGCCAGTTGCGCCAGTTATTAAAGTTACGTTCATACTTAATTTCCTTTTGTTTATTTTAGACAAATAAACAGCCTGTCCTTTAGAACAGGCTGTAATATTCTCGGTTTAGTTAAAAGAATCTTTATATGCTTTACCGAATTTGAAAGTCGGTATTTTAGTTGCCGAAATTCTAATTTGTTCGCCAGTTTTAGGATTGAAACCATCTCTTTCGGGTTTTTCTTTGATTTCAAAAGTACCAAAACCTGAAATTTGAATTTTTTCCCCTTCTTTAAGACCTGCCGTTATAGCATCAATAAATCCGTCAAGCGCGATTGCCGCGTCTTTCAAAGTTATCCCTGCATTGTTTGCCATTGCCCTTACCAATTCGTTTTTATTCATAATAAAAAACCTCCAAAGTCTTTATATATTGATTATAGCACATATTTGAAATATTTCAAGGGGTTTTTGAAAATTCTTGTAAAAAATTATCATTTTTTTATAATTTTTTACGAAAATAACCTTTCTTAAGCCCTTTACTTGACATTTATACCCTATTTAAATAATATTTATTCAATAACAGGGGTATAGATTATGTGTAAAATTTTATCAAATTGCAGTTGTGAAACCATTTTTACTCAAGATAATGTGTTAAACGATATATGTTTAGTAGTAAAAAAATACGCACCTTTTGGTAAGATTGCAATGATTTGCGTTGAAAACGATACCTCATATTTAGATATTGTTTGTGCGCTTAAAAAACAGGGTAATAAAGTGGTTTGCTTAACCTTTCCAACGGCTGTTGATTTTTCCACTGATAGCGCTTGTGGGTTATTTGCCTTGCACGAAGATATTAGGTTAATAATTGCCAGCCAAAATTTATCATATTTTGCAGATTATTTTGCAACCGTTAGAAATATCCGTTCGGTTGTAATTGCTAAAGACGTTGATTTAACGCTTTATCAATCAAAAATAGATATAATAAATGGTGATAGTACCGATTTGTTTAACGTTGATTGCGATAAAACCATTATAGTTTGTAGTGAAAATTTTAATTCTAAAAATATTTGCGCTTTAATTTTAGAACTAAAATTCGCGTTGTTTGAATATTACGTAAAAACGTTATTCACCAAAGCAAACTTTTATAAAGACGGGGTTATATACATTTTAGATTTATTTAACCGTACGGAAAATATTCAAGGCGATAGCAATAATTTACATTTAGCAAAAAATTTGTGTTTGGCGTTAGAGTTTAATTTTGAATCTGGTGGCGAATTTTTGTGTTTTAATTCAGGCTACGTATGTGCTAAAATATTAAATGCAAACCTATCCGTTCAAAAAAGGCTTTTAATTTACAAAACCATTTTAGATAAGTTTGAAAAGCGCAAAAAAAATAGCGTTTTACCACCTGATTATACAAATATATCTGAAAAAATATCTAACGTTTTGCACGTAAAAAATTGTGCTAAACGTATGCAAGATAATTTAAACAATATCAAGTTAGAAGATTGTATATTAGAAGATTTTTATAGGGCGTTTGAAATTGCAAAAAAATATTTTACCGTAGAACTTTCAAAAATATTAAACTCTAAAAGCAAATTAACCGCTAAAGAAATTAGCGCAATAGAACTTGCAGGGTACACCTTTTACGGCGTAAATCTTTGCACTATTATTAGCGAAATTGATTTTATAAAAGAATAAAGGTATAAAATAAAAAAATACAGTCAATACTCTCCGTAAAGTTTCGGAGAGTGTTTTTTATGTTAAAGAAATTTTTTATCGTTTTTCTTGCGTTTATATGTCTTTTATCAACAGGTGTAATAAATAAAACGCCTATATTTAAAAATTATTCAAAAAATTACGAGTTATATTTAGGACAAAGTTCATCAAACGCTCAAATAGTTCACGCCTCGGAAAAAACTTTTCTGTTTGCGCAAGAGATTTTTGGGGAAAGTTTTAAGTGTGAAAAAAACGAGTTCAATCTACAAGACTTTTTTGATAGTTATAACGCCCGATTGATAAAAATTGAAAGAGTGGGTGAAACTGTTAGTTATTACGCATATTCGCCTAAAATTAAATATCGCGCGCATATTTTTGGACAAGTGGTAAACTTGCACGTTGCAGTTGATAAACAAGTAACGGTAGGTTCTCCGCTGATTTACGGAAGTTTTTAGAGTTTTGAAAAAAAGTTTATATTTTTGTGTATAAAAAATTTTAATTAGGTAATAACCAAATAAAAGATTAAGGAGAATTAAAAATGAAAAAACAAAACAAAGTTCTTACGTTTATGAGAAAAAATGCCATATATTTAATTTTAACTGCTTGTATACTTGCAGTTGGGCTTTCGGTAACGCTTATGCTTATCAATCAAAATTCACAAGGGGGTGTTAAGGTGGAAAATCCACCGGTTATTGAAACGCCCGTTCCCGACCAACCTGACGACGAACAAAATCAAGGCACAATCACGCCAGATAATCCCGAAGATACTACGCCCGTTCAAAAGCCTATAACTTTTATTATGCCAGTTGCAAATTCAACTTCCGTGGCAGGGTATAGTGAAACTATGGTGTGGTGTAGCACTCTTTCAAGATATCAAGCGCATTTAGCAATAGATTTTTTTGCTAACGAAGGTGAAGACGTGTTTGCCGTTTACGACGGAAAGATAGAAAGTGTTGAAAGCACTCTTTTGCACGGCATTACCGTTACAATCGACCACGGCAACGGTCTTAAAACGGTTTATAATTCACTTGCCGACGGCGACGAGGTGTTCGTGGGGCAAACTGTTGCTCAAGGGGAAAAGATAGGCGAAGTTTCAGTAAGTAATCGCCAAGAATATAAAGACGGCGCGCACTTGCATTTTGAAGTTATTGAAAATGGTAATACCATTGACCCCGTTAAATATCTTGCCTTTGAAGAAAAATAGTTTTATAGGTTATCAATATTAAAAACTCCGAATAAGATATTTTGACAATATCTAGTTTGGAGTTTTATTATGTTTAAAAAAACAGCGTTGATTTTAGCCACCGTTTTAATTTTTACCTATGCGGTAGTTTTAGGCGGTTGTAAAAAAGATGAAAACAACCGCACGACTTACGAAATTGACGTAAGTTTAAGCGAAAATCATTTGGTTGGCAGTCAAACGGTAAATTATTATAACGATACTGACACAACGGTTAAAGAATTAAAATTTAACCTTTTTGGTAATGCGTTTAGAAAAGGCGCAAAATATTCGCCTATAAGCCCTGCGCATTTATCGCTGTCTTATCCAAACGGAATAAATTACGGGGGTATGGCTGTTCAAGACGTCAATTCTAACGGACAAAGTTTAGAATTTGAAATTAGTGGCGAAGACGCTAATATTTTAACAGTAAATCTTGGTGAGGAAATTTTTCCAGAAGAAAGAGTTGTGGTGAGCATAGATTTTACTCTTGATTTAGCAAACGTTGTTGCAAGAACGGGTATAAACGCTCACACTATAAATCTTGCTAACTTTTATCCTATACTATGCGCAAGAGGTGAACAGGGGTTTTATGAATGCGTTTATTATTCTAACGGCGACCCTTTTTATAGCGATTGCGCCGATTACACTGTGAAAATTACGTTAGATAAAAATTTTGTTGTTGCGTCAAGCGGTAAACTATGTTCTAGTATTGAAAAGGGCGAACTTACAACTAAAACTTATAAAATAGATAACGCGCGCTCTTTTGCTTTCGTTTGTTCAAAGTTGTTTAAGTCGATTACTAAAACGGTTGACGAAGTTGAAATAACTTATTATTATTACGACGATTTAACGCCCGATAAGTCTTTAGAATATGCAGTTAAAAGCATAGATTTTTTTAGTGAAAGGTTTGGAAAATATTGTTACGACCATTTTTCGGTGGTGCAAACTGAATTTGTGCAAGGTGGAATGGAATTTCCTGCGCTAGTTATGATTAGCGACGATTTAGAAGATAAGGCTTATGGTGAAGTTATCGTTCACGAAACGGCTCATCAATGGTGGCAAACTGCCGTCGGAAATAACGAAATTGAATATGGTTTTTTAGATGAAGGATTGACTGAATATTCGGTAGTTTTATTTTACGAAAATAACCCCGAATACGGTATGACGCGAGAATATATGGTTAAAAGCGCGCAAGATACGTATAAGGTGTTTTGTTCGGTTTCAGATAAAGTTTTTGGCAAAGTTAATACCGTTATGATGAGAAGTTTAAAAGATTTTAACGGCGAATACGAATATGTAAATATTGCATATATCAAGCCGTGCATTATGTACGATTGTTTGCGTGAAAGTATAGGCGACGCAAAGTTTTTTAAGGGTTTACAAAAGTATTATAAAGAATTTAAGTTTAAAAACGCAACGCCATATGATTTGGTGGGGATTTACGAAAAGACGGGCGCAGATTCTAACGGTTTTTTTGAAAGTTTTTTTGACGGAAAAGTAATTTTATAAAAATGGCAATATAAAAGGGGTAACTTTTAAGTTTTTATTTATAAATAAAAGGGCATCTAAACTAAAAAAATAATATTTTTTGTAAAATCTTCAAAAAAGTGCAAGTATTCTCAATTAAATAAATGTTATCTATTGACAAAAGTTATTTAAAATGTTAAACTAATTGAGTATACGACTAATGTATAGCACGAGGTTTTTATGAAAAAAGTTCTTAAAATATTTTTAGTAATTACGCTTGCTCTCGTAACTGCGCTCGGTATGATGGCTTGTAATAACGGCAGTAGCACTGGCAGTGGTAAAAAAGGCATTTCAGGCTCTGTTGTTGACGGTGTTTACGAAGTAAGAAAATATTACGTTGAAAAAGACGTTACTACGCTCAATCTTGGCACGGTAATCGAACTTCCCGAAGGCGTAACTCAAATCAAAATCAAGAAAAACGCTTTTGCTGGCAATAATACGTTAAAAGAAGTTATAGTTCCGTCTAACACTAAAGAGATAGAGGCAGGCGCATTTGCAAAAATGCAAGCACTTGAAACGCTAGAACTTCCCTTTGTCGGCTTAAATTTCAACGCTGACCCAACTTATAACCAGACGGGTAGCGCAGAAGAAAAGGCGGTAGATTCAACTAGAACCATTGCTCATCTTTTCGGTACGGAAGTGTATGATAAAGGCGCAAAGGTAACGGTAAATTACGGTTCTTCAACCACTGACGTTTATATGCCTGCAAGCCTTAAAAAAGTTGTTATAAATAATGCTAAAACAGATGCTTATAATATTCCTATGTACGCATTTAACGGCGTTACGCTTTTTGAAAACATTGAACTTAAAGGCAATATTGTTGGTATCGGTGAATATGCGTTTAGCGGTGTAGGTAACGTTAGAACTATTGAACTTCCCGAAACGGTTAAAACTATTTATAAAGGTGCGTTTAGCAATTCTTTCATAAAGAACGTTATAATAGGCGCAACAACTAATAACGTAGATATTAAAGAAGACGCTTTCAAAGGTTGCTCACTTCTTAATTACGTTGGTAAATATTTTACTGACGGCGAAAACACGAAGGCTATTAAAAATTATACCATTGACTTTGCTCAAATTAACGTTGTTATAATCGGTACGAACGCTTTTGATTTAAGCGCAAGCAAAATTAAATACGATATATTAAACTCTACTGGTATTGACTTGGTTAAAGTTTTTGGTGAAGACCACGCCGAATATATCACGGTTAAAAACGCTTAAAACATGAACTAGAAAAAGTTGAATTTTTAGTAAAATAAAAACTTGCAAGAATTTTCTTGCAAGTTTATTTTTTTGTTATTTTATTTCTACCTTTGAAAGTTTATATACCAACGCGCCCATAACGCCAAAAGAACCGTACGATACTAAAGGTGATGCGTATTCAATCATATGTGCATTGTAGTCTAAATTTCCACTTTTAGCCGTTTGAATTTTAACGTATTGAGCAATGCCCGTGTTGTTTTTTGCAGATATTGCAAACGAATAATTTTTAACGTGGATTTGCAAACCATTTGCAACTTGACCGTTTATCTCTATATCCATTGCACTAGTGGTTTCTTCACCGTTGTTAGAAACGTTTAACGTTTGTGGTTCACTGTAAACGGGGGATGTTGTGGGCAATGAATAAGAGCCGTCTTTTGCGATATTTACGTTTCTTAATGCAAACAACAGTTGAACGTTATCAATCGCTTGCTTAAAGGTGTATTCACCAGTTTTTGTTTCCGTCCTTTCGCCTGTTATGGTTTTTGTTGTGTACGAGCCGTTTTTATAAATCGTTTCGTATTCACACGTTGAATAACCTACGCTCGCTTTATCACCGCCGATATGCAGTAAAGAATATTTTTGAGAAGTTTTTGAATATAACGGTGCAAAAGATTGACCAGCCTTTAAGAAATAAACTTCGCTAACTATTTCGTCTTTATACGCTTTGCCTTTCATTCCCCTAATAGTTGCGTCAATTCCACCCTCGGCATATTCGCCGTCAACGCTATATTCTGCAGTAATCGTGAAAGTTGTTTTTAGATAGTAAACTAATTCGCCGTCAATATTTATAGAGGTTTGCAGTCCGTCCGTTTTACCTGCTATAAGTTCGGTTTTATAAATTCCGTCATTAAACTCATACGCTATTTTGTCGGGGATAGTAGAATCTTTTTTAAGCCTTGAATTATAATTGTCGTCAAATTCCACTTTATATTCAAGCGTTTCGGTATATCCGCTAATTTCCGCTGGCGTTCCACCCCCTAAAAAAGCGTTTGTAAATGAAAGTGGTGAAGACGTGTTGCAAGCCGAACAACCACTTGCAAAGATGGTCATAACCATTGCCATCATCAGTGAAAAAATTATTAAAAATCTCTTTTTCATAGTGTTCTCCAAAGTTTTGTACTGTATCATAATACCACAAATAAAAAAAATTGTAAAACAATGTATCAAAAAACTTTAAAAGTTTGAAAAATATGTTACAATATATATATGGTAAATTTAATTATAACCGATTCTTATTTTAATTTGTTTCCCATACTGACAAAAAGGCTTTCTTTTTCGGCGAACGAATTAAACGGTAAGCAAGCCGTTTTTTGTGAGGCAAAAGCGTCTTTAATGATAGAACGCTATCTTTGTGCAGAGTGTAAGGGAAGTTTTAATACCGACGTATATTCGTTCGGTAAGTTTTTGCGTGAAAAAAAAGTTTTGAAAAAGGTGCTTTCAAAAGAAGGCTCTGCAATGGCTATAAAACGCATACTTTCTCAAGTGCAACTTAATTGCTTTAAGCAAAGCAAAGCAAACCTTGCGCCCACGCTCTACGACCTTATAATCCAGTTAAAGAGCGCAAAAGTTACGCCCGAAGATTTAAAAAGCGCAACCTTGTCAGTGAGCGGAATTCTTAAAAATAAGTTGAGCGATATTTATACCGTTTATTCAGAATACGAGCGTTACGTCAAAGAAAACGGCTTTGAAGACCAAAGTTCAATGTTGTCTTATCTGCCTGAAGTTATTCGCTCTTCAGAAGATATAAAGCATACCGACGTTTATTTGGTGGGGTATGGCAGTTTTACCGCTCAAATGCGCTCTGCCGTTAGCGCTCTTATAGATTGCGCAAAATCGGTTACCGCAATTTTAGTTGAGGGCAATAACCCGCACGTTTACGTAAACGAAACGGCAAGGTTTATAAGAGAAGAGTGCGCTAAATTGAGCGCCAACCTTTTAGAACAATTTATTCCCACTGAATTTTGTGAAGAGTCAAAGGTAATTGCAGACAATCTTTTCAGCCCTGTGTTAAAGTTGCGCAGAAATACCTTGTCTAAAACTAATAAGCAAGATAGCGGAATTTTAACTAAATTTCCCACTCAAAAAATACACGCTTATTCTGCAATAAATCCCGCAGACGAAGTTGAACGTGTGGCTCAAATAATCCGCCGAACGGTAAACGACGGTGTTTGCCGTTATAGAGATATAACCGTTGCCGTGCCTGAAGTTGCTTTTTATAAAGAGCGCATTAGGGCAACTTTTAATGCGTTAAATATTCCTTATTTTTTAGACGAGATAGAAATTCCGCTCACTCATCCGTTAGTAACGCTTATCACGGCGTACACGGATATTTTTAGAAAAGGTTTTGAAAGAGATAGCGTTTTATCATTTGTCAAAAACCCCTTATTTTCCGTTGATAAAAAATTATCCGACCGTTTGGAAAATTATATTATCAAATATAATATAAACTATAAACGCATTTTTAATGCGTTCACTTTTGCTGAAACGGGTGGAAACGTTTGTGAAATAGAAGAGTTGCGCGCTAAACTGTGCACACATATTCAAACTTTTAACGTTAGAAAAATGTTAGAAGATTTGCAAGTGGAACAATCTTTAAACACCCTTTCGATTGCCTTGCGTTGCACTGGCGAAAATGAACAGGGTGCAGTAACCGAACAAATTTACGGCGCAGTTTGTAAATTATTAGACGAAATGAAAATGATGCTTGGCGGTGTAAATTTAAGTTATACCGAGTTTAAAAACGTATTTTTAAGCGGTATTTCCGCGCTTAAACTTTCGGTTATTCCGCAGTATAACGACGCTGTTTTTATAGGTGGATACAAAGAGTGCGCTTTTGCAAAGGCAAAACAACTTTTTGCTATAGGCTTAACTTCAGACGTTCCCAAAGTTCAAGCAGACGTTGCTTTGCTTTCAGATGGCGATATAAACGCTTTAGAAAACGTTAGAGTTTTGGTTGAACCCAAAATTAGAGTTGTAAACCATAGAATGCGTGAGCGTGTTTGTATGGCGCTTTGCGCATTTGAAGATAAACTTTATATGTCTTATCCAACTTCCACGGTTGAGGGTTCTAAAACGGTTAAGAGCGTAGTTTTAGGTTGGGCGGAAAATACTTTTGAATTAAAAAAGTTTCCAAAACCTGACGGGTATATGACTTATTCTCAAGGGTTAAACACGTTTGCAAAGGCTTGCGGAGAGTTTACAGAAGGTAAAAATGAAAACGACTTAAATTATGATTTTACTTTGCCGTCTTCTTTTTATCACGCATCTTTGTGCGAACAGGTTAAAATGGTGGTTGACGGCGCAAATAAAGAGATTGTGCCTAGAGAAAAGTTGACGGGTGAAAAAGTTTCGCTTGTTAAAAAGGTAACTTCACCAACTGCGGTTGAAGACTATTATAAATGCCCTTTTAGAGCGTTTGCATCACACTCGCTTAAAATTAAAAGCCGTGAAGAAGGCAGGGTAAACGTTCTTGCCGTTGGTAATATTATGCACGAAATCTTGAACGGTTACGTAAACAATATTGATAATATAACTGACGATATAAGCGCAAATAAACTTTTTGAAGACGTAAGCAGTGAAACTATGCAAAAGGATGATTATTCAAAGTTTATTAGCGAATCTTCTACAAAAGCCACTGTTGATAGAGTTCTTGCCGAGTGCAAACAATATTGTGATAAAACTAGGGGTATGGTAAAGGCGTCAAAACTTACTGATTGCAAAACGGAAGTTGCTTTTGGCGACGGCGCAAACGCGCAGTTTCCGTCAATCAAACTTATGGACGGTAAGGTTAGGCTTAAAGGTAAAATAGATAGGGTAGATTTAGGGGATAAATATTTTAGAGTTTTAGATTATAAAACGGGAAAAACCGACGCAAGCGAAAAGTTGCTCTTTTCGGGCGTAAAATTGCAACTTTATTTATATGCGGCGGCGGTAATGGAAAAATATAAGGGTAATGAAGAAAAAATTCCCGCAGGACTTTATTATTTACCTATAACTAATAAATATGAAAAAGAAGAAGATAAGGGCGGTGCTATTGCCATAGGTAAAACTTTGGCGGAAAACGAGGCTATAATTGCCCAAGACCAAAACTTTTTTGAAAGTGGACAAAGTAATTATATTCCTATTGAATACGACAAAGATAAGCAAAAGTTCAAAAACGGCTGTGATAGAAAAACTTTAGAAAGTTATATTGATTATGCGGTAAAGGTGTGCGACCTTGCCGTCAAAAGGTTAAGCGAGGGTGTAATAAAACCGTCGCCTTATGAAAATGCTTGTCAATATTGTGAGTTTTCATCACTCTGCGGTGTTCATAACGCAACGCCTCGCTCAGTAGGTTCTGTAAAAGGTGCTTTTGACCAGATTGAAGAAGGGGGAAAAGAGTAAGTATGCTTACCAAAGAACAACTTGAAGTTATAAATCACGGTAGCGGAAATATTCTCGTTTCAGCGTCTGCTGGCAGTGGAAAAACCCACACTATGATTGAGCGTGTTAAACGCCTTATTATAAAAGAGGGTGTAAGCGTAAACCAAATTCTTGCCGTTACTTTTACCGAGTCTGCGGCGGCGGATATGAAAGAAAAATTGCGCACCGCTTTAATATCTACTATCAACGGCGATTATGATAAAGATTTTTACGGAATATTATCAAGCGAGCAGATAAATAATTTAGAAATGCAACTTGAAGACCTTTCAAATGCAGATATATCTACTATGCACGCTTTTTGCGGTAAACTTATAAGGTCGTATTTTTTCGTTGCAGGTGTGTCGCCCGATTTTAAGATTTTAGATGAATCAGACGCTAACGTTATTAAATATGAAAGTGTAGAAAAAACTTTCAAAGAATTTTATGATAACGGTGATAAATGGTTTTTAAAACTCGTTGACACACACGCCGTAGGCAGAATGGATGAAAACTTAAAAGAGTTAGTTTTGTCGGCATATTCTTTCGCTAATTCCGAGGCGTATCCTGAACAGATGTTGCAAAAATTTAACACCGTTTACGGAAAAGAGGGCTTTTTAATGGTAGCAACTAGCCTTAAAAAGCATTTTGACGACAATTTAAATCCACTTATATTCGTGGTTGAAAACGCCTTGAATGCGTTTAGACAAGAAAATTTGGTTAAGGGTTGTGAGTTTACTGCAACGCTTTTATGCGATATGAAAACGGCGCTTGAAAAGCCTGATATCTATGCGCTCAACTCGTTTAAGAATTATAAATTGCCACTCACGTTTGAAAGAAAATTAAGTGAAAGCGCAAAAGAACTAAAAGAACAAGTTTCCGACGCAAGAGCAAAATTTATAAAACTATTAAGTCGCTTTATAAAATGCGTAGGGCAAAACCCTGAAGACGATATTAAATGTTTTGAAAGATGCAAAGAGCACACCGAAAATTTTGTAAAGGTGGTAACTAGATTTTCTCAAATTTATACTCAAGAAAAAAGAGAAGAAAATGCGCTTGACTTTAACGATTTAGAGCATTTTGCTCTAAAAATTTTGGCAGACGGTCAAATTTGCCAAACGGTTAAAGAGAAATATAAATTCGTTTTCGTTGACGAATATCAAGATACTAACGGCGTTCAAGAGGAAATAATTTCAAAAGTTTGCAACGACAACGTGTTTATGGTTGGCGACGTTAAGCAAAGTATTTATAGTTTCCGTGGTTGTCGGTCAGAGTTTTTTACAAACAAAGATAATTTAATGACCGCAAACGGTGAAAAAGTAGTTAGGCTTAACCATAACTTCCGCTCTGCAACAAACGTTATAAAAATGGTGAACGCCATTTTTAACCACTGTATGACTAAAGAAGTTTACGGCGAAAGTTATAGAGATAAATCGCAGTTGGTTGCCGGTGGAATTTATCCTCAAGGCTTTGACGGGCGCGCGCAAATTCATTTTTTGAAGAGAGAAGAGCGTGAAACTAAACAAGAAGAACAACCTAGAATTTACGATATTTTGCAAGAAAACCCAGAAGAAGTTGAAAGCGAAGTTCAAGTTTTAGCAGATTTGGTTGGAAGCATTATATCAGAAGAAAGACAAAAAAAGTTTTTTGACACTAAACTAAAAGTTGAAAGACAGGTTGATTTTGGCGATATTGCCGTGCTTACCCGTAGCAGAAACAGTAAATACGTTAGAGAACTTGTTTCTGGGCTCGTTAAAAACGGATTGCCAGTAACTTCTGACAGCGCGGAAAACGTTTGTGATTATCCCGAAATAAAAGTCGTTATAAATGCGCTTAATTTAGTCGATTGCTTTTTGCAAGATTTACCACTTGCGTCAACGTTAAAGAGCGCAATAGGTGGATTTACCGTTGAAGAACTTTTTGAAATAGTTCGTTTTTACGACGATAACGCACCCGACAATCACGGCGGTTTTTCTGATGCGTATACTTTTTACGTAAATAATGCAAACACAAATTTAAAAGATAGATTACTTGAGTTTTCTGCTTATTTTGAAAAAGTTAGGTTGATTGCTGATTTTGTGGGCGCGCACGGTGTGTTGACAAATTTAGTTAGCGATAAAAAGTTAGAGGCTTTTCTTTACGCAAAACCCGACGGAATAAACGCTGTGGACCGTTTAAGACGCTTTATTTCCGCTAGCGTTGTGGGTGGAAAAAAACTTACCGTAAAAGAGTTTTTAACTAGAATAAAGGCTTGCCCCGACGCATTTGGCTTGTCGCCGTTTGCAAGTGAAAACACCGTGAAAGTAAGCACTATTCACGCGTCTAAAGGGTTAGAATATCCCGTGGTTATAGTGTGTGGGTTAGAACGTGGCTTTAACGACGAAGACGATTATAATGAAATTATGTTCAGCCGTGAATACGGTTTAGCAACGCTTGATTACGACCAAGAAAAACGCATTAAAAGAGAAACGCCGTTGCGTGGATTGATAAGAGAAGAAAATATAATTCAACGTATGAAAGAAGAGATGCGACTTTTTTACGTTGCTACCACCCGCGCTACGTATTCGTTGCATATGACCTTTACGGGTAAATCTGACGTGCGAAAAGAAGATTTTATAAATGCATTTAGTTTTATTGATTTTATCCCCAAATGGTTGCCTATAACTGAATATGATAAATTAGGGGTGCAAATCAAACGCAAAAACTCGCAAGTTCGTAAGGTTATAATAACCAACCCTGACGAGCAAGCCGTTGCTAAAATGAAAGAAAATTTTTCTTTCGTTTATCCCTTTAATCAAGACACGTTTTTGCCACTTAAAGCAGGCGTAACCGCGCTTTCTACCACTGAAGAAGACGCGCCCTACGTTCACGTTGTGTTTGACGAACAAAGCCCTGACACAGAGAGCGGAACAGTTGCGCATAAAATTTTAGAGTGTATGGACTTTTATTCGGGTGTTGGTGTAAAAGAGCAAGCCGAAAGGTTAGTGCAAGGTGGAATTATAGAGAGTGAAAAACTTGCCCGTGTAAATTTAGATAGGCTTTCAAACGCCCTTAATTGTCAAACTTTTACAAGGATAAAGGGGCACAAACTCTATCGTGAGCGCGCTTTTTTGGTAAACGTTGAGGCTAATAAAATTTTAGACACTAAAAGTTGTGAACCAGTTTTAGTTCAAGGCGTAATAGACCTTTTGGCGGTTGACGGCGACAACGCTGAAATTATAGATTATAAATATTCTTCGTTAACCACGCAATCGCTTAAACAAAAATATAAAAAGCAGTTAGAACTTTATGCTTATGCGGTTGAAAAGGTTTTAGGCAAAAAGGTAGTTGGCAAAACGTTAATAAACGTTTTCACTGGCGAAAGCATTGCGTTAGATTAAATTTTAACTTTTCGACAATATTAGAGTTGAATATATAAAACAAGCCGTACTTCGCAAATCCTTTTGCAATATTATTGTTAAAGGGGGTGCGCAATGGCAGATTTCGTTTACTTCACGCTTACTTTTATAGACTCTAATCTAGGTATAGGCGGTTTGTTTGCGCTTTGCTTTTTGATTTTAAGCGCAGTTTTTATATTTGCGCTGTCTCTTGCTCTTTTTGTTAAAGGCTATACCTTAAAAAAGCGGTTATGGTTTTTTGCTTTTAGTTTTGCTATAAGTGGTTTGCTATTAGGCTTGTCGCTCATTTTTGGCTACGGTATAGGTTTTTCGGTGTTACTTTTGTCAATAGGCGCGCTTTTTTGTATACCTATTTTTACAATTAGAGTAAAAAGAAAGGCAGATAAAAGCCAACTTGAACTTGCAAGGTTTATAGATGATAAATTGCGTTCGGCAGGTTATAGTGAAGAAAATCAAAGTTTTAGTAACGAGCAAAAAGACGATTACCCCCAACCCGAAAAAGATTTTGATAAAATAATGCAACCAAATATAGTTTCAAGCGTACAAAATAATCTAACGCTAGAAAAAGAAAAACCAAAAAAACAACCGTGCGAGATAGATTTTTCACACGTAAAAAACGTTATTTCAAGGTTGGAATATTTTCCACTTAACGCAAACGATAAAAAACAAGTTCAAGATTTGCAGTCGTGCGTTTATAACGCAGAAAACGGCGATTATACGCCCCAACTTAAAAGTAGAATTAACGACGGGTTAGGTAGTTTGCTTAAAATTATGGCAAAATATGGCGTATAAATTGTACAAGTTTAACAAATAACCGCTTTTACGAGCGGTTTTTTCTTTTTTTATTTGACTTTGTAAAGTATATAATATATACTTATAATTACAAAATAGACGTATAATGCTCTTAAATATCCGCAAACTTGTAATACGGAAGGAGTTATTTGGGTGAAAAAGAAAATTTTAACGGTGTTGTTATCAATGCTTTTGGCATTTACATCCGTGTTAGGTTTAACCGCTTGTAACACGCAGGGCAGTTTTACCGTAACTTTTGAAATGGATAGACAAGGCGCGCGCCTTGCCGCTGGTTACGAAGATTACGCTTTAGTTCAAACTGTAAACCACTGGAGTGAATTAGAAATACCGCTGTTCGTATGCGAAGACGCTTACCACGTAGGTTGGAACGGAATTATAGAAGATATAAAGAGTAATAAAACGCTTAAAGCGCAATGGTCGGAAAAAACTTTCGTTATAAATTTTGAGCCAGGCGCAGCAGACGCTATTTTAGTTTCTGGCAGTGAAAGCGTTATGACCAAAGCCCCTGCGTTTATGAATAAGCCCGTTTACCAAAGAAAGGGCTACACTATGGACCCAACTTGGGGTGGATTTAACTTTGAAGAACTTAAAGACAATTATACCATAACTGCAAAATGGATTGCCAACGAATATAAAATTAACTTTGTAGAAAAAGACGGTTCTGCGCCAGTTTTTGAAAATGATTCGTCAATTTTATATAACCAAGACCAAATGCCCTACCTAAAGATAACTTATGACCAAATGATAGGCACTCTTCCCACACCGATAAAGCAAGATAAAGTTTTTGGCGCGTGGAAACTTACGGGCAAACAGACTATGGTCTTTAACGCAACTACTTACAAATACGACTACGATATAACTTTAGAGGCAGTTTGGGTTGAAAATGGTCAGTTTATAATATCTTACGAAAACGTTGATACTACGGATAACAAAGTTACTTACACTCAAGGTGAAACATTTAAATTGAACGAACCTACTAGAGAGGGTTACGAATTTTTAGGTTGGACTTACGAAGGCGTTACCGAACCTATTAAAGACGTTTATATAACCAGTCAAGACACAGGCGATAAAACTTTTACTGCAAACTGGAAAGTAAAAGATTTCACTATTGAACTCAATCCTTTAGCAGGTGGAAAGGTTGAACAAGAAACCATTGAGGTAATTTACGGTCAAAAAGTTGGCACTCTACCCGTTCCCGTGCGCGAGGGTTATGATTTTGTTTCTTGGAAAACGGAAAACGGAACGCTTATAACCGAAGATACCGTTTGGAATTTAGACGATTCTTCTATCGTTTTAACTGCAGTTTACACTAGAATTTATACCGTTAAGTTTATTTTGAGATGTGAGGTTAGAAAAGAAGAGGTAACTTGTTCTTTCGTGAAAAACACTTATGAACACATAGACGGTTTAACTCAAAGCCCTGACGACGAACACGTTTATATTTGGGCGGGCGTAAAAGAAGGCTCGGCGTTGCCGATATTACCAAACGTTAAGCCTTACGATACTAACGAATACGCTTTCTCTTCTTGGCGACATTATAGAACCGAAAACGGAAAAGTTAAAAAAGTTAAAGTTACTGCTGGCACGATTTTAAATGAAGAAACTTTCCCCGGTACTTACGATAGTGGTGTAATAGAGTTGACGGCTTATTGCTACGCGTTGTGGACACCCTACTATTAAACGCTTTATAAACGGCGTTGCAGGTCGTTTCTGCCCGAAACAAAAGACTTCAATGACCAGACGGTCAATTTAATCCTTTTGTTTGGTCGAGCCTTATGCAACTTGTTTCTAAACCGTTTAATTAAGAAAAACATTATTCTTTAAGTGATTGTTATATTGTTTCTAAAACGCTTAATGAAAAAAACAAAAAAGATATTTAATCCCCTTGAAAAAAGGGGATTTTTTGTTGTCTTAATAATTTTGATATTTCAACTAAAACCCCTTTGTCAACATATAATGTAAACAATAAGAAGTAAATCTTTTAATTATGATTAAAAGATTATGTAAAGGCTGTTGCCTTTACTGTAAATCTAACGATTTACACTTCTAGTTTGAAATACTGCGAAGATTTACTTGTGTGCAAGCACCCAGATAAATCTTATTGTATTATTAAAAAAAGATAAGGGGGCTTTTTATGTTTAAACCGCTTACCGTCAATTTGCCTTATCCGCCTATTGACGGCATAAATATAGATAAAAGGTCGGCAATAATTTTATGTTCTGCATATGCAGGTAGCCACGGAGAACTTAATTCTATTTTACAATACATATATCACTATTTCTATTTTAAAAAACTTGGCAAACACGATTGCGCAAATACTATAATTTCAATAGCGCTTGCAGAAATGATGCATCTTGAAACGCTGGGGCAGTTGCTTTTGCAGTTGGGGGCGGACCCTGTCTATGCAACTAACACGCCCTTTTCAAGAGATTTTTATTGCACTAACAAAGTTATTTATAGCAATCAGTTTGAAAAAATGGTTATGGATGACGTAACTGGTGAGTTGGTTGCAATAGATTGCTACGAAAGAATTTTGCGTTTGTTAAAAAATCAAAAAGTTGAGGCGGTAATAGCGCGCATTAAACTTGACGAAGAACTACACGTTAAGGCACTTAAGCAAATACTTTCCGAAAAGCAAGGCTAAAATTAGTTTTAAGTTAGGTAACTTATAAAAATATTTGTTTTTTAGGGCGAAAAAATAAAAAATTAGCCTTTTTTATTGCTTTTATCTTCACTTTAATATATAATAAATTAAATGAACTTTAATTTATTGATGGGTGAAATATTATGATTTTCAGCAAATCGAAAAAAAGTAGTGAAGAAATAGGTAAAATTATAGTTGGTGAAGGTGCCTCTTTAAAATATACCGAGGGCTATAACAGATTAAAAGATAATATTCTCTATATGAATGCTGACGGAAACAAAAAAGTT
The DNA here is from genome assembly GCA_017399035.1 of Clostridia bacterium. GTDB lineage: Bacteria > Bacillota > Clostridia > Christensenellales > Borkfalkiaceae > UBA1259. Next base: position 22,755 of record JAFQEM010000024.1, read on the forward strand.
ATTCAAATAGAGTCTGCTGTTAAGGGCGAAGGCAAAACAACCGTTCTTTGCAATCTTGCAGTTAGTTTGGGTCTTACGGATAAAAAAGTTATAGTCGTTGATTTAGACTTCCATCGTCCACGTACTCACCGTATGTTTAAAGTGGAAAAAGAAAACGGTATTGCAGAATACATCTTAAAAGATGAAAAACTTGATAACATAATCAAGAAAACCTCTTACAATAACGTTGACATAATTACTCGTGGTGCGGAAATTTATAATTCATCACTCGTATTCGTTTCTGATAAGTTTAAAAAACTAATCAACGAACTTCGCAATAAATATGACTACATTCTTCTAGACTGCCCACCCGTTTTGCAAATTTCAGATTATATTCACATTTCAAAGGTTTCTGACGGTGTGTTGTTTATGGTGGCTTATGCGTCCACAACAAAGGCTCAAGTTTCAGAGGCTATTAAAGAATTGAAGAAAAACAACACCGAAATTTTAGGTACTGTATTTACTAAATATGATAGAAAAAAAGATAAAAATTACGACGGTGGAAATTATTACGGATATATTTACGGCGACGAAGCAACACCCAACGAATAATTAAGAAAAATGATAGATATTCACACACACGTACTGCCAAACGTTGACGACGGTAGCGAGAGTTATCAAAATTCTTTAGATATGCTCAAAAACGCGTGCGAACAAGGAATAGCAGACTTAATTATAACACCGCATTTGCGTGATAACTATCGATTGACTGGCGAGCAATTAAAGGCAGAATTTAATAAATTTTGCGCGCAAGTTAAAGAAGATGGCGTTGACATTAATCTTTATTTAGGGCAAGAAGTTTTTATAGAAAAAGAATTTAAAAAGTTATTTACCGACAAATCCGTAGTAACTATTAACAATTCTTCTTTTGTATTGATAGAATTTGATTACGAACAAGATTTTGATATTGCAGAAGTTGTTTACGATTTAATTTTGTTAAATTATAAACCTATAGTCGCTCATTTTGAAAGATATATTTATGCGGATATTTCAGTTGCCCGTGAAATAAAGTCGCTTGGCGGTTATATTCAAATAAATGCCGATTCTTTGGTGGGTAAATCTAAAAAGGCTTATTTTAAGAAAGTGAAAAAACTTTTCAAAGAGGGGCTTGTTGATTTTGTTTCTAGCGACGTGCATGCGTTTAGAGAAAACAATCTTAAAAAAGCGTTTGACCTTGTGAATAAAAAGTTTGGGGCATACACGGCAAAAGCCGTATTTAAAGAAAACGCATTAGTAATGATTAACGGTTAGACTTTTTGTCTGACCGTTTTTAAAGGGAAAAATTATGCAAAAAAGAATTATTGCTATAGGTGGCGGAGAAATTAAAAATAAAACCACCCTTAAAATTGACGGCTATATTGCAGAACTTGCAAAACAACACGCAGGCGATAAAAGGGCAAACGCGTTATTTATAGGCACTGCCTCTCACGACAGTATGCCATATTTTAACAGTTTTAGAAAAACTTACACGTCAGTTTATGATATAAAGGCAGAAGTTGCGCTTATGGTCTACGGTGAAATGTCTATAGAAAAAATTAAGGGCAAAATAGATATGGCAGACTGCATTTACGTCGGCGGTGGCGACACGGTTTTTATGCTTGATAAATGGCGTGAATTTGGTATTGACAAGATGCTTATTGACGCTTATAATCAAGGCAAAATTATCTGCGGTTTGTCTGCAGGCGCAATTTGTTGGTTTAAAGATATGTATACCGATTATGAAATTATGCGTGGACAAAGTTCTGAATACGTTCTAAAAAAGGGGTTAGGCGTGCTTGAGGGGGCAATGTGTCCACACTTTAACGAGCGTGAAAAAGATTTTATTTCCGCCCTTAAAAAAGGCGTTATAAACAGCGCGTATTGCGTAGAAAACGACTGTGCTATCGAGTTTGTTGACGGCGAGTTTAGCAAGGTTATATCTGCCGGTGGAAAGGCTTATAAAATAAGTGTTGACGGAGAAAATATCGTCAAGAAAGAGTTGCAATGAATTTAGAAAATTACGATAAAATGATGTGTCAAATATTGTCTGAACTTAAAAAGAACGGACAAACCCCTAAACTTTTGTTGCACTCGTGCTGTGCGCCGTGTTCTACTGCGTGTTTAGAGCGTATTAAAGATTATTTTGACATTACCGTTTATTACTATAACCCTAATTTAGACGGAGAACAAGAGTTTACCTTGCGCGCAAACGAACAAAAGAGATTATGTGATGCGCTAAACATTAAATGTATTATAGAAGAATATAATCCACAAGAATTTTTAAGTGTTGCAAAAGGTTTTGAAGATGCGCCAGAGGGTGGCTTTAGGTGTGAAAAATGCTTTAATTTAAGGCTTAAAAAAACTGCGGAAAAAGCGTTAGAGTTGGGGTTAGATTATTTCACTACAACGCTAACCGTAAGCCCGCTAAAAAATTCACAACTGCTTAACGGAATAGGTTTTGCCGTTGAAAAGCAAACGGGCGTAAAATTTTTGCCTTGCGACTTCAAAAAACGTGGCGGTTATTTGCGCTCTATTGAACTTTCTAAACAATATTCACTTTACCGTCAAAATTATTGTGGTTGCGAGTTTTCAAAATCGCGTTTACCTAACTAAAACTAATAAGAATTTTATTTGTGGATAAAGAAAAATTATGTTAAAAAACACTAAAGACTCAATAGATAAAATAAAAAGAGATTTAACCGTAATTAAATGGATAATTGAATACGGGCTTAATTTGTTGATAATTGCATATTTAGCGGTTGCCATAATTTTAGAGTGGGGCAATCTTTACGTTAATATTGCGCTAGTTGCAGTTGCAGTTGGTTTTATGATAGCAAACGCAATATTTGGCAAAAACGATTTGTCTAAAAAAGAAAAAAAAGAGGCAAAACAAAAATTGCGTTCAACCAAACGTATTTTAAGAATTGTTAAAATAATTATAAAGGCTTATTCACTTGGCGTGTCTATATACGGAATGTACGTTGCTACTTCAACCGTTTCGCCATTATCTATTATTTTAACAACGCTTTTGATTGTTGTGTGGGTAATTAGCGTAATTATAGAGATTATAAGAATAATTTTTGATTATGAAAAAGACCGCCTTTTTGCAAGTATGAAAAAAGATTTTGAGTGGTATTTTACTGCAAAACAATTTGTAGATAATACCGTTGACAACGTTAAGAAAGGGGTTGACGACGCAAAACAAACTATAAAAGGCTTTGTCAACGAGGCGATAACCGAAACAAAAGAGGGCTTTGAAAATGCAAAAAACGCTATAAACAAAGTTTTTGGAATTGACAAAAAAGACGATACCGAACAAAAATAAAAAAACCGAGAGATAGTCGCTCTTCCCATAGGGAATTGCGACAACTAAATAAATCCTTACGGATTTGTGATATTCGTCTAACGACAAGTGATATTCTACGCGGTTATATTCGCCTTATGGCGAGTTGTGGATTTATTTAATATAACTTTGACTATCAGTCAAAATATAACGCAAGACTTGTCTTGCATATAACTTTTAGCCACAAGGCTAAAAATATAACTATATATGTTTATATTTTGTGGATAAGAAAAGCACACTACATTTCACTTTTAGTGAAGTATAGTGTGCTATACTTTTAAAAATTTTCCACAAAGAATATCAACTCGATAAATTGGAATTTGTTAGTATCTATTACCCTAAATTGATTTCGCTTTTTCAGTATATTTCGTTACGAACTCGGTCTTTGCGTTTGTATAAGCATCTCGATTATGCTCG
>JAFQEM010000025.1 GCA_017399035.1 Clostridia bacterium
GTTGAAGAGAGATGTAACAACAATTGCAAAAGAAATTAAAAGACATTTGGTGATAAGAGAAACAGGACGAGGTGGACGTAAGTACAATCCTTGTAGTAAAGTAGATACTTGCAAAATACAGAATCTATGCAATCCAAGGCCATGCTTCAAATTTTGGTGTAAAGAGTGTGGTAAGTGTTTTTTGTATTGTAAAGAATTTGAAGAAAAAGTATGCGAGAGATTACTAAAAGCTCCATATTGTTGTAATGGCTGCCCAAAGAAGTCTACTTGCATACACAGGAAGAAATATTACTACGCAGAACATGCACATAGCCAATATCGATCCAAGATGTCAGATAGCCGTAAAGGAATATTGTTATCAGAAGAAGAAACAGTGAATTTAGAAAGGCTCATTACAACACCCATAATATGTGGACAGTCAATACATCACGTCTGTTCCGTGTACAAAGACGAAATTCCCGTATGTGAGAAAACAATATATAACTATATAGAAAATAGTGTGTTTGAACTGAAGAATATAGACTTGGTAAGGAAAGTTCGTTACAAAGCTAGAAAACGTCCAGTAGAACATAAGATTGATACTCGTTGTAGAGAAAATAGAACGTATCAAGAGTATTTGACTTACATACAAGAAAATGACGTTCCAACAGTACAAATGGATACTGTAAAAGGTGGAAAAACGGGAAAAGTATTACTTACGTTATTGTTTGTTCAATGCGGGTTTATGTTGGCATATTTAAGGGATAACAATACGTCATTGTCCGTAGTTAGCGTATTCAATCTTCTTTACGAAAAACTAGGTGATGAAAATTTTAGAAGACTATTCCCAGTAATACTGACGGATAATGGAACGGAGTTTTCAAACCCTTTACGAATAGAAACAAACTGTTGGGGAGAAATACGAACAAGAGTGTTTTACTGTGATATTAATCGCTCAGACCAAAAAGGCAGCATAGAAGTAAACCATGAGTTTATTCGAAGAATATTACCAAAGGGAAAGACTTTTGAAAAATTAACGCAAGAACAAGTGAATTTGATGATGAGTCATATTAACTCGTATAGGCGCAAGAAGTTTAATGACTTAAGCCCATATACTCTATTTAAGACGGTCTATGGGCAAGAACTATTAGACCTGTTAGATATAGATGAAATAGCACCAAACGAGATAAATTTGACACCAAATTTATTGAAAAACTAGAGAAAAAAGGGCAACTTGGGGACAAAAGTAGTGGAAGTTAATTTTACAAGAAAAAGAGGTAGTCGAAGTTAGTCTTACAAAAACGGGCTATCTTTGGTAGTTTTGCGCCTTTTTTAGGATTGAAAGCAACCGTCTAGGAAGTTTGCATTACAAACATCCACTATTTTGCCTGTTTTGCCTGTTTTTTGAAAAAGTGTGGATTTTACTCCTACATTCGAGTTCGCATAAAATTGGTTAAAAAAATTTATGAAAACGCTTGACTTTAGATGTGTGATTTTGGTATTGTTCGTGTTAATACAAAAATGGAGGTTAGTTATGAATAAAAGAGAACTATTAAAAAAAGTCAAGGCGGACGAAGGGCTAACAGTTGAGGAAATAATAGAATACCAAAAGATTGTTAAACCAGAAAAACACGTTTATGGTAAGTACGGGAATTTAGCATTAGAATACTTAAAGGAATATAACGTAGGAAAGTATTGGTCTTTGGCAGGACAATTGCCAGAGTATTTACATAACGTGGACAAGCAAGCGGATAGGCTATATATGACAATGTATAACAAACTATCAAAATCAGAGCGTTTTAAGAAAACGGGTGATTTTATAAAAGACCTTCAAATGGAAACAGAGAAACAAAAACTAATTGAAGAAGAAATACTAAATGAATTAGTTTACATTGATTAAGGAGGTAACAAATGAAAAAAGTTTTAGGATTAGCGATAGGAATATTAAAGATATTATTTGTATGTATTATATTCTTGTGGACAATAGTGATGAATTTTATAGGGTTTATGGTTTGCGCTATAAGTTCGCAAGGATAAAAAATTCAAATCCGTAAGATGGTGCCGACGTGCCAGAAGAATAAGACGAGCCGAGCCCCTCCACTTACGGAAATAAAAACAGGGGCAGGGTGGTTGTGTAAAAACACGTTCAAACGAATATTCGTCCACACGAGAAAGAAAATAAGGAGATTTGGATTATAAGGAATTAAAAGAGCAAAAAGTATTATTAGAACAAATAAACAGTTTAAGAAAAATAATGGAGCAATTAAAATTAAATCCATTATTAAATAGGGGTAGTGAAGAAAATTTTGAAATCGTTAGGGATTTACAATTTTCAGAAAAGGAGATTAGAAAAATGCCGAGATTGAAAGATTTTAAGATAAGATTAAAAGATAATAAGTATTATGAAATACGGTTTAGAAGATACGGATATAATATGAGTTTTTCAAGCAAGAATCTAGAAGAAGCAAAGAGAAAAGCATTTGCGTGGCTGAATTTATTTGAGCAAGAAATAATGATGAATAAAAACTTTGCAGTTGTAAGAGAAGTGGCAAAAACGACGAGAAAGAAAAATGCAATTTTTGGTCCGTTTGCAGTTTCTTATATGGAAAACGTTAAAAAGCGAATGGTTAAGCCAAATACTTATCAGAATATTTACAATGCGTTTAAGTTGCATATATTATCAAACTTTAAGAACGTGCCAATAAAAGAAATAACGCCGATTGTACTGCAAAACTATTTATCAAAACTTCACGATGAAAAGCCAAGACTTTGTGAAACTATAAAAACGCTACTTAATAATATTTTTGATTACGCCGTAAATAACGAAATAATAACAAAGAACCCGATAAAAGCGGTTTATATACCTAAACATTATAGAACTACGGGGCAGGCTTTAACAAGGCAAGAAGAAAAGGCTTTTATTGAAAAGATAAAAGGGCATAGGTTTGAAGAAACGTATTTGAAAATGTTGTATTCTGGCGTTAGACCGTGTGAAGTGAACACTATACAAGAAAATATTGATGATGAAACGATAAAGATTGAAAACGGCAAATTAAAGAATTATCAAAAGAATAAATATAGAGTTTTGCCAATATTTCCTATGTATAAGCCGTATGCTACAGGAAAGCCTATAAAGATAAGCCAACAAAAATTAGGCGATGAGTTTGGCGAGTTATGTCCAAATCATACGTTAAAGGATTTACGACATACTTTTACTACAAGAGCAAGAGAGTGTGGTGTGGATAATGAATTAGTCGCTGTTTGGACGGGGCATTCACTTGGAAATATCACAAGTAGCGTCTATACTCACTTTTCAATGGAGTTTCAAAAAGAGCAAGCAAAAAAGCTTATATATACATTATAGTATATAAAAAAGGGGATTTGAAATATAATCCCCAAAAGAATACTTGATTTTCCCCAAATTTTCCCCAAAAAGTCGGTTTTTATGATTTTAAAAAAGTGTTAAAGTGGTCAATGGGGTATAAAAACAAAGGTGTTTTAGTCAGTTTTACTGTCTAAAACACCATGTAAAGTGGGCAAATGCCCTAATTTTGGCGGAGAGGAGAGGATTCGAACCTCCGATACGTTTCCGTATACACGCTTTCCAAGCGTGCACATTCGACCACTCTGACATCTCTCCGTTTGGTCTGCAACATATTGTAATACATTTTGAAAATAAAATCAAGTTAAATATAATTAAAATTTAAAAAATAATTTTTTAAAAAATTTACAAAAAAGAATATACAAAATTTAAATCTTATAGTATAATATATTTAAATAACGGTTTATAGTTACAATGGTTATCTTAAATTACTTTTGTGCGCTAAACATTATTATATATAATAGGAGGATATAATATGGCAAAGAGTAGAGATTATTTCGGTTTAAGTTGGTTGGTTTCGCTTATTTTAGCAATAATTCCCGTAACGGCTTGGATATGTGGTGCGCTTACTAGACTTAAAGAAGGTCAAATTATTGCGTTTATAGTTCGTTTAATCGGTGGCTTTACCATTATTTGGATACTTGACCTTGTATGTATGGTTCTTAACCAAAAGATATGCCGTTTCCTTTTTATTATCTAGATAGATTATAAATGAATAGGTAAAAAACCCTTGCGCATAAATTTTATGTGTAAGGGTTTTTCTTTGTGTACCACAATATATTGTGTTTATTTTAAAATATTTTAACAAAATATAGTGATAAACCGTTGACAAAATACTATTAGTTGTGGTATATTAGTTACACTCACAAAAAAAGGTAATTAAAAGATATAGTACGGAGGAATAAAAATGTTTCAGGTTAAGAAGAGAGATGGAAAGATAGTTGATTTCGACATGTCGAAAATAACTACGGCGCTTTCCAAAGCGTTCAACGCAAAACAAATCAACTACACCGCTGATATATTAAATATGTTGGCATTGCGTGTATCTGCAGATTTTGCAAAGAAAATTCAAAACAATATTATCAACGTAGAAGACGTTCAAGACAGTGTAGAAGTTGTGCTTATTCAAGCAGGCTACGTTGAAGTTGCAAAGAGTTATATACTTTACAGAAAGCAACGTGAAAAAGTTCGTAACATAAAATCTACAATCGTAGACTACAAAAAGGTTGTTGACGATTATCTTAAAGTTGCGGACTGGCGTGTAAAAGAAAACTCTACTGTAACTTATTCTGTTGGTGGACTTATTCTTTCTAACAGTGGTGCTGTAACTGCAAACTACTGGCTCTCTGAAGTTTATGACGACGAAATCGGCGAAGCTCACAGAAACGCAGATATTCATATTCACGACCTTTCAATGCTTACCGGCTACTGTGCAGGTTGGTCTCTCCGTCAACTTATAAAAGAAGGTCTTGGTGGTGTTCCTGGAAAGATTACGTCTTCTCCCGCAGGGCATTTGTCAACTCTTTGTAATCAAATGGTAAACTTCCTTGGAATAATGCAAAACGAGTGGGCAGGGGCTCAAGCGTTCTCGTCTTTCGATACCTATCTTGCACCTTTCGTAAAGGTTGACAAACTCACTTATAAAGAAGTTAAACAATGCATTCAATCGTTTATCTACGGCGTAAATACTCCCTCTAGATGGGGTACTCAATCTCCGTTTACTAACATAACCCTTGACTGGGTAGTTCCTAACGACCTTGCGGAAATGAACGCTATCGTTGGCGGAAAGGAAATGGACTTTAAGTATAAAGATTGCGTTAAAGAAATGGAAATGGTAAACAAAGCGTTTATCGAAATAATGATTGAAGGCGACGCAAACGGAAGAGGTTTCCAATATCCTATTCCAACCTATTCAATTACTCGTGATTTTGACTGGTCAGAAACAGAAAACAATAAATTACTTTTTGAGATGACTGCAAAATACGGCACGCCTTACTTTTCTAACTACATCAACAGCGATATGGAACCGAGCGACGTTCGTTCAATGTGCTGTCGTCTTCGTCTTGACCTTCGTGAACTCCGCAAAAAATCCGGTGGTTTCTTCGGTAGTGGTGAAAGCACTGGTTCTATCGGTGTAGTAACCATCAATATGCCAAGAATTGCATATCTTTCTAATACGGAAGAGGAATTCTATGACAGATTGAAGAAAATGATGGACATATCTGCTCGTTCACTCAAAGTTAAGAGAGATACCGTTACCAAACTTTTAGAAGCAGGGCTTTATCCGTACACCAAGAGATATTTGGGAACGTTTAGCAACCACTTCTCAACAATCGGTCTTGTTGGTATGAACGAGGCATGCCTCAATGCAAAGTGGATTAAGAAAGACCTTACTACTGCAGAGGCGCAAAACTTCACAAAAGACGTTCTCAACTTTATGAGAAATAAACTTTCAGATTATCAAGAACTTTATGGCGACCTTTACAACCTAGAGGCAACCCCTGCAGAGTCAACTTCTTTCCGTCTTGCTAAACACGACAGAAAGCGTTATCCTGATATTATCACGGCGTCTGATAACGACCAAACGCCTTACTACACCAACAGTTCACACTTACCAGTTGGTTACACCGAAGATATTTTCTCTGCGCTTGATATTCAAGACGAACTTCAAACGCTCTATACTTCGGGTACTGTATTCCACGCATTCTTGGGTCAAAAACTTCCCGACTGGAAGTCTGCTGCAAACCTCGTAAGAAAGATTGCAGAAAACTATAAACTTCCCTATTACACAATGTCGCCAACCTATTCGGTATGTGCAGACCACGGATATATTGCAGGCGAAGTTTACGAATGTCCTACTTGCGGAAAGACCACGGAAGTTTATAGCCGTATAACCGGTTACTATCGTCCTATTCAAAACTGGAACGACGGAAAGAGAAAAGAATTTGAAGACAGAAAAGAATATAACATTGCAAATTCAAAGTTCTCTGCAAAAGCCGTTGAATGTTGCGAATGCAAGAAAGAAGAAGAGGTTAAACCCGAACTTGACGGACCCGTTCTCTTCACGAGAAACGGTTGCCCCAACTGCAAAACCAGTAAAATGATGCTTGATAAAGCAGGAGTAAAATACAGCGTAATCAATGCGGAAGAAAATAAAGAATTGACCGTTAAGATGGGTGTTAAAAAAGCCCCCACGTTGTTAGTTCCTAACGGAAACGGTTACGACGCTTACGACAATGCAAGCGAAATAAGAAAATATATTGAGAGTAACAAATAATTATGTATGACTTAATAGTTATAGGCGCAGGCGCGGCAGGGATGACCTCCGCGCTATACGCTTTAAGAAATAGTAAAACGGTTTTAGTGTTAGAGAGTGAAAGTTTAGGCGGGCAGATAGCAAACTCGCCAAGACTTGAAAATTATCCGTCAATCAAAGAGATTAGTGGCGAACAGTTTGCAGAAAATCTTTACGACCAAATAACTGCACACGGCGCAGACCTTGAAATTGAAAAAGTTGTAGCCATAGAAAAACTTGGCGAAGGTAATTTTAAGGTTAAAACTGAATATAACGAATATTTTTCAAAGAGCGTAGTTATAGCGTCAGGTGTTAAACATAAACATTTGCGCACCAAATCCGATAGAGAAGATTTGGTTGGTAAAGGCGTTTACTATTGCGCTATATGCGACGGCGCATTTTATAAGGGGCAAGAAGTAGCGGTTATAGGTGATGCAAACACCGCCCTTCAATATAGCCTTCTTTTAGCAAGTTATTGCAAAAAAGTATATATTTATACGCTTTTTGACAAGTTTTTTGGGGATAAAGCGCACGTCAAGGCGCTTATGGCAAAAGACAATATAGAATGGCGACCAAACACAAGTGTAACCGATTTTATCGGTGAAGACGAACTTAAAGCAATAGAATATAAAGATGCAGACGGCAATATAAAAACACACGAATTGCCCGCCGTTTTCGTTGCTATAGGGCAAGTTCCCGATAACAAGGCGTTTGAAAATCTTGTAGATATAGACAAGATGGGTTACATTATTGCAGACGAAAGTTGTAAAACTAAAACTGAAGGTCTTTACGTTGCGGGCGACTGCAGAACCAAAGCGGTTAGACAGGTTGCAACCGCCGTTTCTGACGGTGCAATAGCGGCAACCAACGCTTGCCTTTACATTGAGAGTTTATAAAAAAATTACAGTCATTTTCACAAAAAAGTGGAAGTGACTGTTTTTAGTTTTATAATTAAATTAAAATTTAGATTTTTAAAATGCTTAAAGTTCTATAAATAAATTGACAATAAATTTTATCCGTGTTATACTTTTGATGTCTGTGATTGTGTTGCGATATTTTTAAGCACTAAAATAAGAAAAATACAGGTGGTTATTATGCAGAAAGAAACTATAAAAGCAGTAAAAGAGGCTTATAAAATAGAGGCGGAATGTATTACTACAATGCTCGATTATCTTGATGAACAACAGTTTGAAAAAGCGGTTGAACTTCTCAAAAATGCAACAAGAATAGGTACTTGCGGTTGTGGGCACTCTGGCATAATTTGTCAACATTTGGCGCATCTTTTGTGCTGTATTGAACAACCTGCAAGATTTATTTCACCTGCAGAGGCTGTTCACGGCGCAACTGGTTTTTTACAAGAAGGCGACGTTATGGTTTTTGCATCACGCGGTGGCAAAACCAAAGAACTTCTTCCTATAATTGACATATGCAAAGCAAAGGGCGTTAAAATTATTTCTATAACAGAAAATATGGAAAGCCCCTTGGCGCTAAACGCAGATGCGGTTATTAAACAATACGTTAATAGAGAAACCGATAAATATAATTCACAAGGCACAACTTCTACCACTGCGCTCTGTATGATTTGTCACGCACTTCAAACTGCGCTTATAGAAGAAACTGGCTTTAAGAACGAACAATTTGCGCTCATTCACCCAGGTGGGGCTGTGGGCGAAAGGTTAAATAAAAAATAATTAAAAGGTTGAAGTGTTTTTAGGTTTTGCTAAAAACTGGGGTAAAAGTATTTATGTGTTTTAATAAGAAGGAAACTCTTTTCCGAAGTCGTTTCCCTCTTAACTCCCTTCACAAACTCCTCAAAACCCCTTAATCCCCTTATTCTTTAAGGGAAAATTAAATTTGGTAATGTTTATGGAAAGATATTTAAGATTTCCTGACGGAAAGGCAAAAGCGCTTACTTTAAGTTATGACGACGGCGTTATATACGACCAACGTCTAATTGAAATAATGCAAAAGAACGGCGTGAAAGGTACTTTTAACATAAATAGCGGGCTAGTCGGCGGTGGCCGTAGGCTTACGAAAGAGCAATGCATTGACCTATATTCAAATTCGGGTATGGAAGTTGCAATTCACGGTTATAAACACCTTTGGCCAAACGCAATTCACGGTATTGATATTTATAAAGAGATTGCCGTTGATAAAGAAAACCTTGAAGAGTGGTTTGGTGGCGTTATCCGTGGTATGGCGTACGCACAGGGCAGATATTCTGACGAACTTATCGACGCGCTAAAAATTATGGACGTTGCTTATTCAAGAACGGTGGAAAGCACTTATACTTTTGCAATTCCTACCGACTGGTTAAGGTTAAACCCCACTTGCCATCATAAAAGTGAAAGGTTAAAAGAACTTGTAAATCAGTTTAACGATGCAAACCCAAATCAAACAAGAAACAAACAACCTTTGCTTTTCTATCTTTGGGGTCATAGTTACGAATTTGAAGATAATAACAACTGGCATATTATAGAAAGGTTTTGTGAAAGCGTTGGTAATCGTGAAGACGTTTGGTACGCTACCAACATACAAATTTACGATTACGTAAAAGCGTATGAAAATTTGCATTTTTCCGCAAACGGAAAGTGCGTTCAAAATAATTCGGCAATAGACGTTTACTTTTTTGCTAAAGGCAAAACTCAAGTTGCAAAAGCCGGCACCACTACTGAAATATTTTAAGGAGAAAACTTATGTATAAAGATTATAAGATTAGCGAACCGTTTTTTGAATACGGCCCAAAATGCTATATGTATGGCGAAACGCTTGTAGAAATGGCAAAAGGGCTAGACAAACTTGCCGAAAAATACGGCGTAGACGTTATTTTAGATATTCCCGATACGGAAATTTATAACGTTGCTAAAAACGTAAAAAGAGTTCACGTTTATTCACAACATATGGACTCAATTCCCGTAGGTCGTGGAATGGGCAGAACACTTCCCGAGGCGGTTAAGGCAGCAGGTGCAGTTGGCGTTATGCTAAATCACGCTGAAAGAAAACTTACTTTAGAAGAAATTGAAAAGGCTATCAAGCGTGCAGACGAACTTGGTCTTGCAACTATGGTATGCGCAGATTCTATTGAAGAAGTTAAAGCCATTGCAAAACTAGGGCCTAACATCTTGGTTGCTGAACCCACCGAACTTATCGGAACGGGCAAACCTGCAGATAAAGAATACGTTGACGAAGTAATTAGGGTTATTAGAGAAATCAACCCCGCAATCAAACCTTTCCCGTCGGCAGGTATTACAAAGGGGCAAGATTGCTATAACATAATCAAAGCAGGCGCGTCAGCATCTGGTTGTTCATCTGCAATCGCAAAGGCAGAAAACCCCTTGGCTCTTGCTGAAGAAATGATAGCAGCAGTTAGAAAGGCTTACGACGAAACTCATAACAAATAAAAATAAAAAAATTTAACATATAAAGGAGAAAACGCACTATGGAATACAAAATTTTCCAAAAAGAAATCGAACTTCAATCAAGAGGCTGGATTCCCACTTTCCACGACATCAGAAAGGAAATCCTTGAAATCGTAGAGGCATCTGGAGTTAAGAACGGCACCGTTGCAATCGTATCACACCACACAACTTGTTCTGTAATGGTTCAAGAATGTTCACACGATATCGATTCTTTCGACCTCGAATATCTTCAACACGACCTTCTTGACATAATGAGAAAGATGATTCCTGACTTTGCAGAAGAACATCAATATCGTCACCCTGGTCCTATCCACGTTCAATACGGCAGACACGTTAACGAACCTGGCGACTATTCTTCAATGAACACCGACGGACACCTTCGTTCAGTTTTCTTTGGCAGAAGTGAAACTTTAACCATTAAAGATGGTAAACTCGATTTAGGTTTGTTTGCACACATCTACTTCATTGACTGGGACCACGTTATTGCTCGTCGTAGACAAGTTAACGTTACCGTTATGGGTACTACTGAAGACGTAGGTGATAGAAAGTGGAACGACGGAAAGGTTATTGATACCAAACGTAAATTCACTGAAGAAGAAAAGGCTTACGATATCCACTACGACCTTCAACAACAAAGATAATTTATCAACCGAAACAAAATTTACCCGTCGGAATTTTCGGCGGGTAAATTGTTTGCATTTTTAAGGAAAAAATAAAATGGTTTTTACAACTACTCTGCAACAGGTAGCAATACTTTTAATATTCATATTTATAGGCTACTTTTTTAGAAAAATCAATATAATAACTGACGACGGAAGAAAGGTTTTAGCAAAACTTTTAGTTAACCTTTTTGCACCTTGTTATTCGGTAATAAGTTTATCCACCGTCGTAAACGTACAAGATATAACTAAATATCTTTTGATGCTGTTGGTGGGTATAGGCGTTGCCATAATAAGCGCAATTTTAGCAATTCCATTTGCAAAACTTTTTGCAAAAGATAAGTTTAACAGAAACATTTTATCTTACGCATTTGCTTTTGGTAATATCGGCTATTTTGGATATCCGTTGATTTACGGCGTATTTGGCGCAGTTGCAAGGGCGCAAATGATGCTGTTTTGCGTTCCTATGACCGTTTTAATTTATTCTTACGGTTATTATATTTTAACTCAACCGCCTGAAAAAGTTGATGAAAACGGCAATCCCGTAACTCGTGCGCCACGCACGTTGAAACAAAAACTTTCTTTTCTTTATTCAATGCCTATGATAGGTCTTTACGTAGGTATTACGCTTGGGCTTTTAAGTAGTGGGCTAAACTTTGAAATTCCAAAATTTTTCACCGATTTAATTAAAAAGGCGGGGGATTGTCAAAGCGCGCCTGCAATGTTAATAACTGGCGCAGTTTTAGCAAAGTTGAGTTTTAAAGAACTGTTTACGTCGCTTAAACCATATCTGATAGGTTTAGTTAGATTAGTTGTGTTCCCGTTAGTGTTCGCAGGTATATTTGCAATAATTTATCTTTGCGGTTGGCAAGATGCAAACTTTGCAAGAATAGCGTTCATAGCCATAATTTCCGTTTCAATGCCTGTGGGTATGAACACCGTTGTTTATCCTGAATCGGTAGGAATGGACAGTACGGAAGGCGCAAAAACTTGCTTTATATCTTACGTTATGGCGTTAATCACGTTGCCCGTAATTTATATGGTGGCAATGAACGTTCTAAATTTAACCATAGCCACGTTCGGCGCATAAACGTTAAAACAACTTAAAACGCGTTGCGGTTTATTCCGCAACGCGTTTTTTATATTCGGTTGGTGCAATTCCAGTTATTTTCTTAAACGTCTTTGAAAAATAATTTGGGGTGTCAAAACATAATTTTTCAGCAATTTCTTTTATAGTTAAACTTTCTTTCCTAATCATTTCTTTGGCTTTTTTAATTTTAAGTTCGCTATAAAATGCCATAACGCTTTTATTAGTTGCCCACTTAAACTGTTTAAAAACGTAAGCCTTGCTATAATTTATTTTACGACTAATATCGTCAATGCTTACTCTACCAAAAATATTTTCTTTCAATATTTTAATAATATCTTCTGCAAGTTTATTGTTAATTTCCGTCTCTTGTAAAAAAACGTCGTTTCCGTCTTGGGTTTCAGTCATTGACCGCATAACGTCAATAAGCAAAGTTTCAACGTAATTTTTTATAAGTTGTTCACCACCCAAGGTTGGTTGGGGCAAAAGGTTCATAATATCCGTCGCTAGGTCATAAAAAGTTATATCGTAAGTTCTTTTTGCAATCTCAATGATTTCTTTAATATATTTTAATTGTCTATTGTTTAATTTAACTTTTCTATCCGAAAAAAACCTCATAGACTCTGACAAGCACTCAAAAGATAAAACAAAAACCCCCGCGTTTTCGTTTCCGTCTACCGTAAGCGAGTGCAGTTCGTTTGGCTTATGAAAATAAATATCCCCATCGTTTAAGTTTACTTCTTTTCCGTCAGCCGTGCAAGTAACTTTGCCTTTAACTGCGCAAACTATTTCCCAAAAGTCGTGCTTTTCTTCTTCGTGAAAAAATTTTCCGTTTAGTTCTAAATAATGTATAACTACAATTTTGTTTACTAATAGTAAACTTTTAATTTTATGCTTAAAATATTTTTTCATAAATAGAGTATAATGCAATATAATTTTTTTGTCAAGTATATTATTTTACTCTTTTTGTATATTATTAGACATTGTTTTTTTTGTTAAATTATGGTACAATAATTAAAAAGTTAAAAGGAGAAAAGGAAAATGAGAATTCTTGCAATAGGCGCTCATCCCGACGATATAGAAATTGCTTGTTCGGGAACTTTGGCAAAATGCGTTCAAAGGGGCGATACAGTTATCGTTTGCCACGTTTCAAGCGGTGATTTAGGGCACGTTATTATTCCACCTGAAGAACTTAAAGTAATGCGTGCAAACGAGGCTAAAAAGGCAGGTTCACTAGCAGGCATTGAAGTTATTTGGGGTGGCTTTAACGACCTTGATATATATGATAACAATAAAGAGGCTCGTGATAAGATGGTTGACGTAATTCGTTATGCAAACCCAGACCTTATAATTACTCACGACCCAGACGACTATATGCCCGACCACACTGCAGTTTCTAAACTTGTGTTTGATGCGTCGTTTACAGCAACGCTTCCTAACTATAAATGTAGCGTTCATAAGTATACTACGGACGACACGCCTGCAAAACTCGTTCCTATTTATTATATGGACACGCTTGCAGGGGTAAACTTCAATCCGACTATGTTCGTTGACGTTAGCGAAACTATTGATTTGAAGATACAAATGCTTTCTTGTCACGAAAGTCAAATAGTATGGATGAGAGACCACGACCATATAGATTTTTGCGATATGGTAAAAACTTGTTCAAGATATCGTGGATATCAATGTGGCGCAGAATACGCTGAAGGCTTTAAGCAATGCCAAGTTTATTTAAAAGGCACAACAAAGCGTTTGTTGCCGTAAATAAACGTCAATAAATTGAAAAATAATAGTTTTATATATAAGGAGAAAATAAAAATGGATTTTAATTCAACCGTAAAAGGCAGTTTATTAGAAGGTTTTTATCCCGAAGGTTGGGATTTTGAAAAGATTGATGCTTGTTGCAGTAACGCACCCGAATCAATTACAGAAAGACAAAGTTTTTGGAACAAAGATTTTACGCCCGTTCAATGCAACGAACTTGCTGAATTTGAAGTAAAGATGGGGCACGAAATCGCAAACGAAATCAAAAAAGCAAACGAAAGAAATCAAAAAATTGCATTTATTCTTCCCGTTGGACCTATGGGTATGTATAAGTGGGCAGTTTATTTTCTTAAAGAGTGGAACGTAAGTTGCAAAAACGTTTGGTGCTTTAATATGGACGAATGGGCAGATGCTGAAGGCAACACCATCACGGGCGAAGCGTCTTTCCAAAACGCAATGGAAACGGCTTTCTATAATCCTTTAGGCGAACTCACCGTTCCCAAGGACCACAGAAATTTTGCAACCAAAGATAATCTTCCCACCTATCCTGAAAAGATTAGCGCATTAAAGAAAGAAGGCGCAAAACTCGTTCTCGTTTACGGTATCGGCAGAATGTGCCACATTGCTTTCTGGGAACCTCAATTCGGTTCTGAATTTGCATCAGACGAAGAATGGATTAAACAACCTTATAGAATCGGCGCAAAACTTCATCCGCTAACTATTGAACAAAACGCGCTCACTTCTTTCCGTTCAAGAACGTCGCTAGTTCCTTGTAGGGCAAACACTATAGGACCAGGACTTATGTTCCAAGCAGACTACGCTATCGGTGGTGCAGACGGTGCGTTTAACCGTGGTATGCAATGGCAGGGAATGAGCCTTTGGATGACTCTTCGTTATACCCCCACAAGGTTTATAACTTCTTCATATATACCCACAATCCCCGGTAGACTATTCTTTGTTAAAGAACTTGCAGGTCCGTTAGTTCCCGACGTAAACTAATATGACTGAAAGAGAAAAAGCGCTTGCGGGCGAATTATATTCAGCAAAAGACCCTGAACTTCGCACAATGCATTTAAGGGCGAAAAAACTTTTTGGCAAATATAATTCAATAAATCCGTCAAAAGAGAAAAAATTAGATAAAATCATACGCCAACTTCTTGGAAAAACTGGCGAAAAAGTTCATATTCAACCACCGTTTTATTGTGATTACGGCGCAAATATCACGGTGGGCGAAAACTTTTTTGCAAATTACGGTTGTGTAATTTTAGACGTAAACAAGGTTGTTATAGGTAAAAATTGTATGCTTGCGCCTTGCGTTAAAATATTCTCTGCAACACACCCCGTAGACGCTAACCAACGTAACAGCGGTTTAGAATTAGGGCTTCCCGTAACGATAGGCGACAACTGTTGGATAGGCGGTGGGGCAATAATAAACCCAGGCGTAAGCCTAGGTAATAACGTAGTCGTTGCGTCCGGCGCAGTGGTTACTAAAAGTTTTGGTGATGACGTTTTGATAGGCGGTTGCCCTGCAAAAGTAATAAAAAAATTAAAATAGGTGAAATATGAAAAAATTCGTAATGTACGGAGCGGGTAATATCGGGCGTGGCTTTATAGGCCAATTATTTTCCGAAAGTGGTTATTCAGTAGGTTTCGTAGACATAAATAAAGAAGTAATTGCAAGGCTCAATAATGACCGCTCTTATCCTGTAGATATAGTTTCAAACGACGGCATTGAAGAAAAAATCGTTGAAAACGCATACGGAATTGACGGAACAGACGTTGAACTTGTTTCCGAAGAGATTGCAAACGCTGATATAATGGCAACTGCAATAGGCGTAAACGTGTTGAAGTTTATTGCAAAACCTATTGCACAAGGTCTAAAAAAGCGTTTTGAGAGAAATGCAAAGCCCTTTAATATTATAATTTGTGAAAATCTTATCGGGGCAGACGCTTTTCTTAAAGGTTTAATAAAAGAACAAATTCCCGAATACGCTCAAAGGATAGATAATGAAATAGGCTTTGTTGAGGCAAGTATCGGCAGAATGGTTCCCGTCGTTCCCGAAGAGAAAAAGCAAGGCAATCCGTTGCGTGTATACGTTGAACCTTATAACATTTTACCTGTGGATAAAGATGCTTTTAAGGGTGAAATCCCTGAAGTTAAAAACCTTTATCCTTTTGCGCCATTTAATTTATTTATCGAACGCAAGTTGTTTATGCACAATATGAGCCACGCAACGTGCGCTTATCTTGGTGCGCTTCGCGGTTATAAATATATTTACGAGGCGGTTGGCGATTTTGATATTAAATTCGTTGCGTTTAAGGCTCTTTGTCAATCTGCAACGGCAGTTGCAAAAGAAAACGGCGTGCAGATGGATTTTTTATTGTCGCACGCAGAAAATTTGATATATCGTTTCAAGAATAAAGAACTTGGCGACACGGTTGAAAGGGTAGGTAGAGATACTATAAGAAAACTCGGCTCAAACGATAGACTTATCGGCGCAATCAACCTTGCAGAAAAACATAATCTTCCCTGTGAATATTTGTGTTTAGGGGTTGCCGCAGGTCTATGCTTTGCCCCAGAATCTGATGAAAGCAGTAAAGAAGTTTGCGCTTTTGCAAGAGAGTTTGGCGCAAAATCCGCTTTAGAAAAATATAGCAAATATACGGGCAAAATGTCAGATTTTATATGTGAACTTTATAAAATGTTATCTAACGGCGTTTGCCTAACTGAAGTTATTGAATATTGTGAAGAAAAAAGCGGAAAGGCTATAAGGGTGTAATTATGGAAAGACGCGGTATTGCACTTGCAGGCAATATTTTAACTGACAACGTAAAAATAGTTGGGGCTTATCCTGAAAAAGGTATGCTAGCAACCATAACTGCAGAAACGCTTGCGGTTGGTGGTTGCGTTCCTAACACTGCCATTGATATCAAAAAAGTTGATACGTCTATGGAAATTTCAGTTTTTGGTAGGGTTGGCAGTGATTATAAAGGTGATTACGTTGTTGGTAAAATGCAAGAAGTGGGCATAGATTGTAGCGGAATTAAAGTTTCCAAAACAGCCCCCACAAGTTATTCAGACGTTATTACCGTCAGCGGGACGGGTGAACGCACGTTCTTCCATAACCGTGGCGCAAATGCAGAGTTTTGCCCCGAAGACGTAGACCTTGAAAATTTAAACTGCAAAATTTTGCACGCAGGCTATTTGATGCTACTTGATTCTTTTGATAAACTTAATGCAGACGGCAGTACGCCTATGTCAAAGTTTTTGAAAAAAGCGCAATCTTTAGGTATAAAAACTTCAATCGACTTGGTCAGCGAAACAAGTGGCAATTTTCATAAGGTAGCAACGGCATCTTTACCATATTGTGATTACGTTATAATAAACGAAATAGAGGCGGGCGAAATAGTAGGCGTTAGCCCTCGTGATAAAGACGGTAATTTGCTTGATGATGCTGTAAAAGAGATAATGCAAAAACTTATCGCTTACGGCGTTAAAGAAAAAGTAATAGTGCATTGCCCTGAAAAGGGTTTTGCGTTAGATAAAAGCGGAGAGTTTACTTGCGTGCCGTCCGTAAAACTTCCAAAAGGTTTTATTAAGGGTAGCGTTGGCGCAGGCGACGCATTTTGCGCAGGTTCACTATACGCACTATATAAAGGTTATTCAGATAAAGAAATATTGCGCTTTGCAAATTTGGTTGCTGTAAGTTGTCTTTCAGCGCCCGATTCGGTAAGTGGAATATTACCTAAAGAGCAGTTAGAAAATCTTCTAAATAAAATTTAATAACGCTAACTTTCTTCTTTATAGAAGTGTTGAAAAATTGAAAAAGCAGTTCTCGATTATAAAATATACTATATATAGTATATAAAATTTTCGGGAACTACTTTTTTTGTTAAAAAGATTGCAAAATAAAATATTTTGTTATAGAATATAAAAGATAGTTAAAGTTGTTTTTAGTGAAAAAAACCGTTAATTTTTGTTTAATTAAAAAAATAATTATTTATTGCAATAAAACAACGCGTTGCTTCGTTTAATAAACAAATGGAAGCACGGCAGAAGAGCGGAGAAGTAAATGAATAAAAATGAAATCGGAAAACTTATAACAAAAGTTTCCGAAGGCGACAATAATGCATTTCTTACGTTATATAAAGCGACTGTCCGTGGAGTGTATGCATATTTATATACTTATTTTAAGAACTCGGCAGACACTCAAGATGCAACGCAAACCGTTTATTTGAAGGTAAAAACTAAAAGCAATCAATTTAAATATGGAACTAACGGTTTGGCGTGGTTATTGCAAATTGCAAAAAATCACGCGATTGACGTTTTGAGAAAGCAAGATAAAACTGTCCCACTAGAAAACGCTTACGGTGTGTGTGCAAACCAAGTGTGCGAACATAAAAATTCCGTAACCGAAGTTATGCAAAAAGTTTTATCTGAAGACGAGCAAAGAATAGTGGTTATGCACGTTCTCTGGGGATATAAACATAAAGAAATTGCACTCTTAAACAAAACTCCGCTCGGCACGGTAACTTCCAAATATAAACGCGCAATAGCAAAACTTAAAAACGCGTTAAAGGAGGAACGTCAATGAACTGGAAAAAAAGATGGAAAAGCGAATTAGATAGCGAAATTTCTAAATTTTCAGATAACGTTTTTTCTGCGCCCGTTACTTCTCAAGTTGGTCAAAATTCGGTTGGCGCATTAAAAATTAACAAAAAAAGCATCATTTCAATATCTACCATTGCGCTTGCGTTATTGCTCTCGGTTATTTTAATGTGTTCGTGGTTTATCAAAAAGCCACAACCGCTTAATGAAAACGTGTTTGTAATTCAAATAAACCCGTCTGCAGCGTTCGTAGTTGACGGTAACGATAAAGTTAAGTCCGTTTCATCACTTAACTTTGATGCCGACGTAATTTTGTCCGACCAGCAAAATAAATCTAACATTATAGGCAAATCGGTACAAGAGGCAACTAATTTTTTTGTTGAAAGCGCAGCCAAATATGGTTATATAGACATTGCAGATATAACACTGCATCAAAATGCAGCAGCAATAAAAATCACTTCTTACGGTCAAAAAGATTTTGAATTTTTGCGTTCTTCTATTGAGAGTGAATTGTCTAAAAACGGAATTCCGTCAGTTGTTTTGTGGAACAAAAGTGAAAGTAAGTCTGATTTTAACAATCTTTTAGGTATTGACGAGACTAAAGAAGATATTATAGGCGAACTAAAGAATATGTCTAACACCTACGCTGAAAGGGTTGTGGGCGATATAGATAAAATCACGGCGTATTTTCAAAATCTTCTTGACGGGCTAGAACAGTTAAATCCAGGTTCTGCAATATTTATTCGTAACGTTATAGAACAATATTTAAATGGCGAACAAAACGCTGAAGAATTTATTAGCGAAGTGATGAACGGCTTGTCTTCACTTAAGGAATTTAGAAAATTTCAATTTGAGCATCTTTACGAGATACCTCGTCAACCTATAGGTAAAGAACAGTTAGAAGAAATCCACGGCAAAATCGTAGACGACAACGGCAGTTTAGAAGATTTCTTTAATAATCGTGGACAAAAAAAATAATTTTAAAAAAATTTAAACCCGTGCAATAAACGGCAAATTTAAATCGTTTAATAAATGAAAAAATAAAGGAGAAAATAATATGAAAAAATTTATCTCAATTTTGTTAAGTTTAGCATTAACGCTATCAATCGGCTTATCAATGGTCGGTTGTACCCCTGCACCCGAAGCAAAATCTGAAGCGTCGTCTTTCGTAAGCATTGATATAAACCCATATCTTGAACTTACGCTTGACCAAAACGATAAAGTTATGAGCGTTCGTGGGGCAAATGAAGATGGTAACGTTTTACTTTTTGACGTTGAACTTGAAGGTATGAGCGTAGAAAACGCAGTTGCAGTTATAACTGACCTTGCTCGTAATCTTGGATACGTTGAAGACAATGCGGTTATCAATACCATAGTTACTTCTATCGACCAAGAAAAGTCTGATAAAATCCGTAACAAAATTAACAACAAAATAACACTTACTCTTGGCGATTGCAACGTTCAAATAGGTGAAGAAGAGGCATATTCATTGCTTAGAAAGTGGGAAAAATATACTGATGAATATCCCGACCTTAAAGACATTATACCTGCTGAAAAAATAAGACTTGCAGTTTCTGCAAGTGAAACGGGCGTTATAACCATTGAAGAGGCTCTTACTCTTGACGAAAAAGAACTTATAAAGATAGTTTCTAACGCGCATAAAGAAATGAAAGATATAGTTAGCAAAGAGGCTGAAAAAGAATACGTTAAGGCAAAGGCAGAAATTGAACAGTTAAAAACTTTACTTCTTGACACGGCTTACACCAAATTCTTTATTGAAAAAGCAGACAGCACTATGTGGTACGGCGCAACCTATCAACTTTATAATACGCTTGCTATAGGTCTTGAAAGTGCGTCAAAAATTCTCAACGCTAAAAAAGACGTAAGTGATAAAATTATATCTTTAGTAGATTATCGCACTGAACTTCAAAACATTGCAACTGCTCTCGGTGTTAGTGAGGCAGAATTGATGCAAAACATTATCGGTGGAAAAGGTATCAATATTAGAGAGATTGAAACTTACGCAAACAAAGTTATTAAAAATAACAAAGAAAATGCAGAAACCATTAAACAAGAACTCAAAGTTGCTTTAGCCGACCTTGAAACAAAACTTGGTGGTGGCAATCAGTTTGACATTGACGACGCTGGTATTCTTGACGATATTATTGAAAATGCAAATAAACTTATTAACGGTGGCGATGGTTTTATAGGTGTTAAAAATATTAGAACCTACTTCCCATTGATAACCTTTGAACAAGAGTTTGACACTTGGATTAGCGAGTTTGAAACTTATATTCAAGATTTGCAAAACGCTTTTGCTGACGGACTTCCTACTTCTAAAGAATTCCACGAACTTGCAAAAACGGCAAAAGAACGCGCTAAAGATATGAAACGTAAGATTGACCAAGTTCTTACCAAAGAAGACAAAGCGGAAATTGAAGAGCAAATGGAACTTTTTGATGCTATGTTCCAAATGCAAAAAGGCGTTTTAGAGACGGCAATCAATAACGCAATAGGCAATGCGCAAGATTTTATAGGCGGATTAAGAGGCGAAAAGAACCCTAAATAAATAAACTCAAAAAAAGAAACCGACGTTGTAAAAAAGCGTCGGTTTCTTTATGTGTAAAAATGCAACTAATTAAAGCAAAAGCCTTTTTTTGTTTAATACTTTACAATTATATAAATTTATGATAAAATTAACGATATGAGTAGAAAAGTTAAAATAGGTAACGTTGTTATCGGTGGCGGTGAAAAGATAGCCGTTCAATCAATGTCAACATTTAAGATTGCAGATATAGGCAGGTCTGTTGAAGAGTGTCAACGCTTAAAGGCGGAGGGGCTTGATATAATGCGCTTTTCAGTTACAGACGAGCAAGATGCAAAAGCCTTTACCGAGGTCAAAAAACGCGCAGGCGTACCGCTTGTTGCGGATATTCACTTTGATTATAAACTTGCGTTAAAAGCCATTGACGGCGGGGCGGATAAAATTCGCATAAACCCTGGCAATATAGGTGGCGAAAGTAACGTTAAAGCGGTTGCAGATGCTCTTCGTTCGGCAAAAATACCCGTGCGCGTAGGCTCAAACACTGGCAGTGTAGAAAAAGAGTTTCTTGCAAAATATGGCAAAAATGAAATTTCTCTTGGCGAAAGTGCGCTCAAAAACGTAGCCATTTTAGAAAAATACGGCGTTCAAGATATTGTTATATCCGTTAAAGCGTCAGACGTTCCTTTGGCAGTAAAGGCTTATGAATACGTTGCTAAAAAAACCGATTATCCTTTGCACTTGGGCGTAACCGAGGCAGGCACGGAATATCGTGGGGTAATAAAAAATTCAATAGGGATAGGTTCTCTTTTATTAAGGGGTATAGGCGATACGTTAAGGGTTAGCCTATCTGCCGACCCTTTGCGTGAGGTTATTGCAGGGCGTGCTATTTTATCTTCGCTAAACCTTATTGACGACGACGTTAAAATTATTGCTTGCCCAACCTGTGGCAGATGCGGTTGGGATTGCATGGAATTTGCAAAGAAAGTAGAAGATTACGTTAAGGGGGTAAGAAAACCCTTAAAAATTGCCGTTATGGGTTGCGTGGTCAACGGACCGGGCGAGGCTGCCGACGCTGATTTAGGCGTTGCTGGTGGTAAAGATTGTTGCGTAATTTTCGTTAAAGGCGAAATAGTTCGCAAAGTAAATAAAGAAGATATAGAAAGAGAGTTTTTTGGGGAAATTGATAAATGTATACGGTAAAAAGCAGTTCGGAATTTATAGCAGACGTGCGCGCGCTTGACGAAAGGCTTAAAAACATAAGAATAAATTCAATAGAGATTGAGCGAGATAAGTGCAAAATTCGTTATAACTTTATTTGCGACGTTGCTATTGACCAACAATTACAAGATAAAATTTTAACTGAAACGGAAAAAATAACCTTACCTGCGTTTAAGACAGTGGAAATAACCGTAAAAAAGATTGTCAGCAACGACGAACTTATAAATAACGAAATTTTTAGGTTTTTGAACGAAAAATATCCATCCGTTTCTATATTTTTAAAGCCAACTGACGTAATATCTACGGTGCTAGGTAACGTGGTTAAATACGTTTTGCGCCTAACTAAAGACGGTGCGGAATACGTTATTAAAAACGGGGCAATAAATAAACTTAACGAACACTTGTCAAAAACCTTTTGTTCAGACTTTGCAGGTAGTACGGATATAAAAGAGGCGGAAGAGAGCGTAAATTTACTTTCTGACGAAGTTTTTGAAAGCGAGTTGCAAAGAATTGAACACCGCACTATTCGTGTTAAAGACGTAATAGTTATTGACGACTTTAATATGGGCGACCTTGCTTTATATATTGAAGACGCTACCACAGGCGACGTTACCGTATGCGGAAAGATAACTGAAATAACAGAGAGAGAAACCAAAAACGGCAAACCCTTTCTCATTATTCATTTAGACGACACTACTGGCAAAACTAGTGGCGTATATTTTTCAAAGAAAAGCACTTATCACAAGATAAAAGAGTTGGTGGTTGGTGACGCAATTATAGCGCGCGGTAACATAGGTGAATATAACGGACGCCGTTCGTTTACTTTTGACAAAATAAACCGTTGTACTTTCCCTGATGATTTTGTAAAAAAAGATAAATTTAAAAAATCCGTTCCCAAAGAATATAAACTTATATTCCCCGAACCCGCAAGCACGATAAAGGTTAAGTCTGTTTTTGACGGTGAAGAAATTTTGCCCGAACAATTAACTTCTAAAGAATACGTGGTGTTTGATATTGAAACCACGGGGCTTGATTTTATGAGTAACGGTATAACTGAAATAGGTGCGGTTAAAATAGTAAACGGCAAAATAACCGAACAGTTTACAACGCTTATCAAACCAGATTATCATATATCTGAAGAAAATTTTAAGATTACGGGTATATCTGAAGAAATGGTTAAAGACGCGCCTAAAATTAGCGCGGTTATACCAGATTTTATGAAGTTTATAGACGGAACGACACTAGTTGGTCATAACGCTATAGACTTTGATATGAAATTTATTAAGAGATTTGCGTCTGCTGAAGAATACGACGTTAAAAACGAAGTGGTTGATACTCTATATTTAGCGCGTGAAGTTTTACCTCAATTAAGAAAGCACGACTTGCAGACCATTGCAGACCGTTTTGGCATAACTTTTCACCACCATCGCGCGCTTGCCGACGCTTATTGTACGGCAGAGGCGTTTATAGAAATGATGAAATTGAAAAATCGTGCATAAAACGCTTGCAAAACGTTTAATATTATGTTAGAATATTTATGCTTGAATAGGATATGCTTGAAGGTGAGAATGGATTTTCCGTTCTCACCTTACTTTATAAAGTTTACCATCTATGGTAAAAGGAGTTTTGATGAAAGTTAAAAGCAACGCTGAAATAAAAGAATTTTGTCAAGAAATAGCAAACGGGCTAAACCTAATCGTTGCAGACGTAGAATTTAAGCAAGGTAAAAACCCTTCTCTCACTATTTTTATTGATAAAGAGGGTGGCGTAGATTTAGACACTTGTGAACTTTTTCACCGCGCTATTGACGAGCCTATTGACCAACTTGACCCAACTTTCGGCGCGCCTTATACTCTCAACGTTTCAAGTTTGGGTATAGATAGACCGTTTAAGTCTGATGCGGATTTTAATTCTCATATAGGCGAACGTGTTGAAGTTAAACTTGTCAACTCTATTAAAGGTAAAAAGTTTTACGACGGCATTTTAACTTCTTACGACGGAAAAGTTATAACCTTAAAGGTTGACGAAAAAACTACCTTTACCATAGACTTAAAAAACGTGGTTAAAGTAAACGAGTATATTGACTTTATTTAATAGGGATAATATTAAAAAACGGATTTTTGCGTGAAAACGCATAAACATAAACACAGAAAAATTTAATCGTAAGCAACGCTTACAAGGAGAAAAATATGATTAACCAAGATTTCTTTTTAGCACTCGAAGATTTAGAGAGAGAAAAGGGCATTTCACAGGCAGAATTTCTTACCGCACTTGAAAATGCGCTCGTAATCGCTTATAAAAAAAGCACGGGTACTGCAGGTGGTGTAGAAGTTAGAATTAACCCTGAAAAAAAATCTATCAAGATTTACAGCACAAGGTCGGTTGTTGCTGAAGTTGTTGACCCTGAAAAGGAAATTAGCGTTGAAGAAGCGCAAGAAATTAAAAAGAGCAGTAAGGCTGGCGACGTTTTAAGTACCGAAATTCAAACCAAAAACTTCGGTAGAATAGCCGCTCAAACCGCAAAGCAAATTTTGATGCAAAAACTTCGTGAAATTGAACGTGAAAACACGGTAAGCGAGTTTGAAGATAAAGAAGGCGAACTTATGGCTTGTACCGTAAGGCGCATTGAAGACGGTAACGTTTACGTTGAAATCGGCGGAAATCAAATCGAAGGCGTGCTTATGCCTAAAGACCAAGTTCCCGGCGAAAAATACGAACTTAACCAAAAACTCAACGTTTACGTTAAGAGAGTTAAAAATAGTGGAAAAACTGCTCAAATAGTCGTTTCTAGAACGGCAACCGGTTTGGTTAAACGTCTTTTTGAAAACGAAGTTCCTGAAATTAAACAAGGCGTAGTGCTTGTTAAAGGTATTGCTCGTGATGCAGGTCAAAGAACCAAAATTGCAATCGTTTCAGAAGATGCTATGGTTGATGCAGTTGGCGCTTGCGTTGGTAACAAGGGCGCAAGAGTAAACGCAATCGTTTCAGAACTCGGTGGCGAAAAGATTGACATAATTCAATGGAGTGAAAATCCTTTAGAATATATATCTAGAGCGTTGTCGCCTGCGCGTGTAATTAAAGTAATTCAAACGGGTGATGAAAGCGCAATGGCAATCGTTCCCGACGACAAACTTTCACTTGCTATCGGTAGAAGTGGTCAAAACGCAAGGCTTGCAGTTCGCCTTACCGGTTGGAAGATAGACGTTAAGAGCGAAAGCAATGCAATCGCTGAACTTGGTGAAACGGCTCAACAAGAACAAAACGAACAGACCGCCGAATAATTTTTCGGAGATAAATATGGAAAAGAAAGTTCCTATGCGCACTTGTATTGCGTGCAGAACGTCAAAGCCAAAGCGTGAACTTATTCGCGTAGTTAAGTTTGGTGAAGATATAAAACTTGATTTAACGGGTAAGGCAAACGGCAGAGGCGCGTACGTTTGCAACGATATAGAGTGCATCAAAAAACTCAAAAAAGGCAAGATGCTAAATCGTGCGTTTTCCTGTCAGGTACCTGATGAAACTTACGACTTGATAACGGAGGAGTTCCTTGGAAAATAAAAGCAAAGCGGAAACTTTTATCGGGTTTGCAATGCGAACGGGTAAGTTTAGAATAGGCGCAAACGCAGCCGCAACGCTAAAGAGGGCAGAATTGATAATAGTCTGTTCGTCTGCAAGTGAAAACACAAAAAAAGATGCAGATAAGTTGGCGCGCAAATTCCATTGTCCTATAATAGAACCTGTTGGCAAAACTTTAGAAGAAATAACACATAGAGAAAACGCAAAAGTTATGGCGATAGCGGATAGGTCGCTATCGAAAGCTATTTTAAGTAATTCAGATAAGGATTTTATTGCGAGAAATTAGGAGAATTCAAATGGCAGAAAAGAAAGAAATGCATAATGAAAATATCAAAAAGATTACCGAACTTTTTAAGGACGGTAAACTTGACGTACTTATAAAAGGCACGGGCAGTTTTGCTAACGAAGTAAAGGGCGTTAAAGCAAAAATAGAAGAAAAACTTAAAGCCCTTGAAACAGCCAAAAAAGAAAGGGAAATATTAGAGGCTAAAAAGCAGGCGGAAGAAGTTAAGCCTGAAGTTAAACCTGAAATCAAACCTGAAATAAAGGTTGAAGAGCCTGCCCCTGTAAAGAGCAAAAAATCCCAAGAAAAAGAGGAAAAGGTTGATAAGCCCATTGAAAAGGTAATTAAACCTGCGGTTGAAGAAAAAGCCGTTCCTGAAAAAGAGCCTGAAAAGAAAGAGGCTAAAGAAGTTAAAGAAAATAAAGAAGATACTGCTAAACGCCAAGAATTCGTTCCTGAAAGGCCGTCGTTTATCGTTCGCCGTGAAGGTCCAATTCAACGCCCTGAAAAAACGTTTACGCCGAGAGAAGACCGTCGTCCTCGTCAAGACTTCCGTTCTCAACAAGGTGAAAGACGTGAAGGTTTTAAACCGCAAGGTCAAGGTGGATTTAACCGTGGACCTAAACCCGAGTTTAACAAAGCGGGCGCACTAGGTTCAAGAAAACCTCAAGCGGGAACTTACGTTGCACCGCCAGTTATTCCAACCGTAAACGACAAGAGGAATTTTAACAAGAAAAAACAGGGTGGCGAAAAGCAATACGAAGATAAACACGCAATAAATAAGCGCGCACTTATTAGAAATCAAGTTGATATTGACGACTTTGATGAAAACAAGAGCGGTTACAGAAAATTCCGCCCTGCTAAAAAGGCTAAAGAGCGCGTTGAAAATACCGTTATAAAAATTGAAAGATCAGTTATTAACACCGAAATTATTCCCCTTAAAGTTTTAAGTGAAAAAATCGGTATAACCGCTGCTGAAATAACTAAACGCTTATTTAAAGAAGGCATAATGAAAACTATAAACGACTCGGTTGATTTTGACACCGCTGCGTTTATTGCTGCAGATATAGGCGTAGAACTTGAACTTAAACTTGATAAAACGGCAGAAGACGTTTTGAGCGAGGGCTTTGACGCTGAAGAAGAAGACGTTGCACTTCTTAAAAAACGTTCGCCCGTAGTTACCGTTATGGGGCACGTTGACCACGGTAAAACTTCACTTTTAGATAGAATAAGAAAAACTAACGTTACCGCTGGCGAGGCTGGTGGAATAACCCAACATATAGGTGCATATCAAGTGTCTGTTGCGGGCGAAACAATCACTTTCCTAGATACCCCAGGGCACGCTGCGTTTACTGCAATGCGTGCGCGTGGTGCTCAAGCAACCGATATTGCAATTTTGGTTGTTGCGGCTGACGACGGAATTATGCCCCAAACCATAGAGGCGATTAACCACGCAAAGGCGGCGGACGTACCTATCCTTGTTGCAGTCAATAAAATTGATAAACCTGAGGCAAACGTAGAGAGAATTAAAACTCAACTTACCGAGCACGGATTGTTGCCTGAAGAATGGGGTGGCGATACGATACTTTGTCCCGTATCTGCAAAGACGGGTGAAGGTTTTGATAACCTTTTAGAAAACGTAAACTTGCTTGCAGAAATTAAAGACCTTAAAGCAAATCCCGATAGAAAGGCAAAGGGTGTGGTTATAGAGGCAAAACTTGACCAAAGCAAAGGACCTATCGCAACAATCCTAGTTCAAAACGGAACGTTGCGCGTTTCAGATAGCGTCGTAGTAGGTACTGTTATCGGTAAAATAAGAGCAATGGTAGACGATAAGGGTAGACGCGTTACCCAAGCAGGTCCGTCTATGCCCGTATCAATTATGGGTCTTGACGAAGTTCCTAATTCAGGCGATATCTTATTTGCCGTTGATGAAAAACTTACCAAGATGGTAGCCGAAGAAAGAAAGAACAAAGAGAAAGAAAATATGCTTAAAGCGTCGCAAAAAGTTACGCTTGACGACGTATTTAATAAAATTGCCGAAGGCGAAATGAAAGTTCTACCTATTATAGTTAAAGCAGACGTTCAAGGCTCTGTTGAGGCTGTAAAAGCGTCGCTAGAAAAACTTTCAAACGAAGAGGTTAGGGTAAACGTAATTCACGCAGCGGCAGGCGCAATTAAAGAATCTGATATAATGCTTGCAGAATCTTCAAACGCAATTATAATCGGGTTCAACGTTCGTCCTGATTCAAACGCAAAACAAATTGCAGAAAGAAGTGGCGTAGATATCAAACTTTACCGCGTAATTTACGAGGCCATTGAAGACGTTGAGCGCGCGCTTAAAGGTATGCTTGCACCTAAATTTACTGAAGTTTATATGGGTAAAGCAGAAGTTCGTGAAGTATTTAAGATATCTGGCGTAGGTCAAGTTGCAGGTTGTTACGTAACTGAAGGTAAAATTATTAGAAGTGGTAAACTTCGTATTTACCGTGATGACGTTATGATTTGTGAAGGTAACGTATTGCAACTAAAACGTTTCAAAGACGACGTTAAAGAAGTGGCTCAAGGTTTTGAGTGCGGTATGTCTATTGAAAAGTTTAACGATATTAAAGTCGGCGACTTTATTGAAAGTTATCAAGTAGAAGAGAATAAAGAATAATGAGAAGAACCGGTAAAATCAGCAGAAACGACAGATTAAACGGCGAATTTCAAAAAGAAATTTACGAAATTATATCAAGAAGGCTAAAAAATCCACTCGTAACCGAAATGTTTTCGGTGGTAAGAGTGGATGCAAGCCGTGATTTGTCTCACGCAAAAGTTTATATAAGCGTATATTCAACTAACCAAGAAAAAAAAGACGCAACGTTTAACGCCATTGCGTCTGACGCTAAAAAAATACGTTATGAACTTGCAAAAGTTATTCGCGCGCACACCGTTCCAGAACTTCATTTTATTTTAGATGATTCAATGGAATACGGTGATAAAATGGAAAAACTTTTTAAATCTATCAGCGAAGGAGAAAAACGTGATTAGTATAAGCGAACTTTCAAAAAAATTGCTCGCTGAAAAGAGCGTTGCGCTTTTTTGCCACGTGCGTCCCGATGGGGATAGTATAGGCTCTGCGCTCGCTTTAAGCCTTGCGCTTGAAACTCTCGGCATAAGAGCGGAAGTCTTTTGCGACGACCAAATCCCGTCGAGATTTTTCTTTTTAAATGCGCCTAAAAAAATCAAAAAAGAATTTTGTGGCGATTATTCTGCGCTTGTTGCAATCGATTGCGCAGACGTTACTAGATTAGGTTCGTTTACAAATATTTTTTCACAGCACAAAAACACTTATAATATAGACCATCATATATCAAACGATAGATACGCAAAATATAGTTACGTTGTAAATTCTGCAAGTAATTGCGAAAACGTTTACGATTTAATTTGCCAAATGAACGTTGATGTAACCCAAGAGATTGCTAACCTTTTGGCAATGGGCGTTATGACGGACACTGGCAATTTTAGGCATAAAAACGTTACCGCCCAAACGTTGTTTACGGCAGGTAAACTTTTAGAAAAGGGCGCGGATTTAAATAATATTTATTACCATATGTTCTCTGCGCAAACCAAACAACGTGCAAAACTTTTCGGTGTGGTAATGAGCAAGTTGCGCTATTTTATCGACGGGCGTTTTGCCGTTGCAACCGTAACTAAACAAGATTTGCAAAATTGTGAAGCACAGCCTGACGAAACGGAAGGTTTTATTGATTTCGTTATGGGCGTTATCGGTGTTGAAGTTGGTGCGTGCGTGTTAGAAATGCAAAAGAATAAATATAAAGTTAGCCTTCGCTCAAAATCTGCTGACGTAAACGCTGTCGCAAGTACGTTTGGTGGTGGCGGTCATACTCTTGCAAGCGGTTGCCAAATTGCAGGCGAATATGAAGAAGTTATTGACCGCATAAGAGAGGCTGTTAATAGAGAATTACCCGTTTTATGAAAGGATTTATAAATTTAATTAAACCTAGCGGAATGAGTTCTGCTTACGCCGTTGGCGCAGTAAAGAAAAAATTTAATACGCCTTGCGGACATATGGGAACGCTTGACCCTATGGCGTCAGGGGTTTTGCCCGTCGGGGTGGGAAAATCGTCAAGACTATTTCAATATTTACTAGATAAAGAAAAAGTTTACGTTGCTCGCTTTAAGTTTGGCTATACTACGGACACGCTTGACGTAACGGGGCAAGAAACTTCTCGCACTAATTTAATTCCCACTATTGAAGAAATCAACAAGGTTTTACCGTCTTTCGTTGGCGAAATTGACCAAGTTCCACCTAACTATTCTGCTAAGTGTATTGACGGAAAAAGGGGTTATCAACTTGCTCGCCGTGGCGTTGAGTTTCAGTTACCCCCTAAAAAAGTTGTTATTTTGGGCGCAAAATGTTTAGGTCAAACACAAGAAAACGAATTTAGTTTTGAGTTTCGTTGTAAGGGCGGAACGTATATTCGTTCGCTTGCTAGAGATATTGCCCAAAAGTGCGCAACGCTTGGGGTTATGAGTGCGTTAGATAGAACGGTTTGCGGTATTTTTAATTATTCAAACGGCGTTACGGTTGAAGATTTTAAAAATAGTGATAATCCCGAAAAATATATAATTCCTGCTGAAAAAGCAGTAAACTTTGAAAAAATTATTTTAACGTCTAAACAAGCCGAAAAAATATTAAACGGTGTGTTTGAAAATTACGGTTTTGCCGACGGCACATATAGAGTTTATAATGGCGAAGAATTTTGGGGTGTTGGCGAGGCGCTTGGAGGCGTATTAAAAATAAAGGCTTATGTCAGATAACAAAAAGAAAGGTACTGTTATCGCTTTAGGATATTTTGACAGCGTGCATTGTGGTCATCAAGCGGTAATAGGCAAGGCTAAAGAGATAGCCCAAAAACTTAATGCAAAAACCGTAGTTTTTACTTTTGGCGGAAATCTAAAAGCAGTTTTAACCGACGGCGTAGATAAATCTGTTTATACCACGGAAGAGAGAGAAGAGTTTATAAAGGCTTTAGGCGTAGATGAAATTTATTTTGCGCCCGTGGATATTGATTTTTTGTCAATGGCAAAACTTGCTTTCTTAAATTATTTAAATAGGCTTTACGACATAGTTTGCTACGTGAGTGGAAACGATTATACCTTTGGAAAGTTTGGAAAGGGAACGGTTAAAGACATTGAAAGATACGCAACGGAAAAAGGTCAAAAGGTTTTTACCGTAGATACGGTAGATTACGTTGGTGGTAAAATTTCTACTACGGCTATAAAAGGACTTTTGACAAAAGGCGATATTGAAAGCGTAAACAAACTTTTAGGTCGTGAGTATTCTATAACGGGTACGGTTTTTGAAGACAGAAAAGTCGGTTCTGCATTAGGTTTTCCCACGCTAAACTTAAAAATTGAAAAAGATAAGCACCTATTAAAAGACGGTGTTTATAAAGGATTTTCTATAATTGACGGGGTAAAATATCCTGCGGTAATAAATTATGGGGCGCGTCCAACGTTTAATCTAAAAGAAAAACTTGTTGAGGCTCACTTGATAGGTTTTAGCGGTTTACTTTACGGCAAGAAAGTTAAACTCAATTTTGAAAAATATTTGCGTGATATAGTTAAATTTGAAAATGAAGAGCAATTAAAAGAACAACTTGCAAAAGACGTAAAAAGTGTTAATGGAGAAAACGTATGATAAAATTCGGACCTAGCGGAAATTCCGTTGCGTTTGCTACGGCTGGAAAGACTAAAAGTGAAGAGTCTGCCGTTTGGGTAAAAGATATGGGGCTTAACTGCTTTGAATATTCTTTTGGTAGGGGCGTGAGTTTAACTGACGAGCGCGCAATATCTATCGGTAA
Source organism: Clostridia bacterium (assembly GCA_017399035.1). Classification (GTDB taxonomy): domain Bacteria; phylum Bacillota; class Clostridia; order Christensenellales; family Borkfalkiaceae; genus UBA1259. Next base: position 31,690 of record JAFQEM010000025.1, read on the forward strand.
TGCGTTTAGAGATGCAGGCGTGGAAATAAGCGTTCACGCACCCTATTATATAAACTTTGCAAACCCTGACGACGAAATGGCAGAAAAGTCTTATATGTACGTTTTGCAGTCGGCGCAGAAAGTTAAACTTATGGGTGGGAAAAGAGTTGTTTTTCATCCCGCAAGCCAAGGCAAAATGAAGAGAGAACAGGCAGTAGATTTAACCGTAAAACGCCTTGAAATTTTGCGTGATAAAATTTATGAAAACGGTTTTGAAGATTTAATTTTTTGCCCTGAAACTATGGGTAAAATAGGGCAAATAGGCACTATTGAAGAAGTAACAAGGTTTTGTAAAATAGATAAAATCTACGTTCCCGCAGTCGATTTTGGGCATATAAACGCTAGAGAGTGCGGAAGTCTTAAAACTGAAAACGATTATTTTGAGCGTTTAAGTTATATGGTGTCTGAACTAGGGCTTGAGAAAATGAAAAATTTTCATATTCACTTTTCAAAGATAGAATATTCCGCAAAGGGTGAAGTTAGGCATCTTACGTTTGAAGATACTCATTACGGTCCAGAGTTCGAGCCACTTTCAGTTGCGCTTAAAAAATTAGGTTTAGAACCGTTCGTTATATGTGAATCTGCAGGCACTCAAGATATTGACGCGCTAAAAATGCAAAAAATATATTACGGTAATTGACTTATATATAAAATTTTGATACAATATTAGAGTTAAATGAAAAAGTTATCCATAGAAAATAATGCAATTTTTATTTTAACGGACAGATTGACCCGCAAATATTTGTGTGGCGTTGACGTTGCAGAAGGCATTTTGTGCGCAGGGCAAAAACTAACGCTGTTTACTGATGCAAGATATTTTTACGGCGCTAAACAAAAACTCGAAAAAGTTGGTGTTGACTGCAAGTTATATAAAGAGCAAAACGATTTGTTTTCTTTTATAAAACAATCGGGCGCGCAAGTCTTGTATATTGACTACGAAAAATGTTCGGTGAAAGAATATTTTGATTATTTGCGTTTGGGTTGCGAAATTAAAGACGGTTGTGAAATACTTTGTAAATTGCGCTCGATTAAAAGTCAAACGGAAATAGAAAACATAAAAAAAGCGTGTGAAATAATGCAAAAGGCTTATTATTCAACGCTAGAATATATAAAAGTTGGCGTAAGCGAAGTTCAGGTAAAAGAAATACTTGAAGATTTTATGATAAAATACGGGGCGGAAGGGTCTTCGTTTGAAACAATAGTTGCGTTTGGCAAAAATTCTGCAGTTCCACATCACGAAACGGGGGATACCGTATTGACGGAAAATTCCGTTGTTTTAATAGATGCGGGTTGTTTGTATAAAGGTTATTGCTCTGACCTAACTAGAACTTGTTTTTTTGGTGTTCCCGATAAAAAGTTTATAGATTATTATAATGCAGTGCTAAAGGCAAATCTTTTGGCTCAAGAGAATATTAAAAACCTTACTACTGCTAAAGAGGCCGACGGTTTTGCAAGAGATTATCTTAAAACTAAAGGCTTAAGTGAATATTTTACTCACTCGCTAGGGCACGGCGTAGGGCTTGAAATTCACGAATATCCTCGTTTGTCATTTAAAAGCGACGCAGTTTTGCAAAACGATATGGTGTTTACCATAGAGCCAGGGGTATATTTAGACGGTGAATTCGGTATAAGAATAGAAGATACCGTTTTATTAAATGACGGAAAGGTTGAAAGACTTTTTTCCGACGACAAAAATTTGTTAATTATTAAATAATTATAGATACAATTTAAGGAGAAACAATTATGATATCAGCAGGCGATTTTAGAAAAGGCGTAACTTTCGAATTTGAAAGCGGAATTTGGACGATAGTAGACTTCCAACACGTTAAACCTGGTAAGGGTGCAGCGTTCGTTAGAACTACTATGAAAAACGTTGTTACAGGCAAAGTGCTTGAAAAAACGTGGAACCCCACCGAAAAAATTCAAGAAGCGCAAATCGAAACCAGAAATATGACTTATTCTTATACCGACGGTGAACTTTATTATTTTATGGACCAAGAATTTAACCTTACACCGCTCAATTACGAACAAGTTGAAGACGCTCTTAAATACATTAAAGAAAACGACCCCGTTATCGTTAGGTCTTATAAGGGTGTTGCGTTCAGCGTAGAATGTGAAAACTTCGTAACTCTTCGCGTAACTCAAGCAGACCCCTCTGTTAAGGGTAACACCGCAACCAACGCAACCAAAGAAGCAATTCTTGAAACTGGCGTAAGCATTCAAGTTCCTATGTTCGTTGAAGAAGGCGAACTCATCAGGGTTGATACTAGAACTGGTGAATATATGGAACGTGTAAAAGGATAATTAAACGCGCTATACGCTTCGCAATACTTCGTCGATTAAAATTTTATTTGTTTATGTACAAAAAGTACACGCACTTCATAAAATTTTTCTTTTCTTGTCTTGCTTGCGTCTAACACGTTTAACCCTTAATCCCCTTATTCTTTAGGGGGAAAGAAAATTAAAAATAATATAACTTAAATTAACCCGCAAAAGTATTTTGCGGGTTAATTTAAAATAAAAGGTGAACTTTTGAAAACTGTTTTTATAAGTGGCGCAAGTGGTGGAATAGGTAACGCTATCGCTCGCAAATTTTTACAAGAAGGCTATTTTGTGGTTGCGCAATATAATTCAAATTACAATGGAATTAAAGCGTTGATTGATTATTCTGAAAGTATAGGCCGTGGTGGATACGTTTTTGCAGTAAAAGCAGACCTTCGTTCTTCTGCGCAAATAGAAGAGATGTTATCACTTGTAAAAAAGAACTTTAAATATATTGACGTTGTGGTTAACAACGCAGGGGCGGGGCTATATAAACTTATAACTCAAACTACAGATAAAGAGTGGGACGACCTTTTTGCAGTAAACGCAAAAAGTGCGTTTTTAATAAATAATGCCTTTATAGGTGGAATGATTGATAAAAAATGCGGTAGAATCATAAACGTTTCGTCAATGTGGGGTAACGTTGGCGCAAGTATGGAAGTTGCTTATTCTGCAAGCAAAGCCTCGCTTATAGGCTATACAAAAGCGTTAGCAAAAGAACTTGCCCCAAGCGGAATAACCGTAAACTGCGTTTGCCCAGGCGTTATTGATACGCCTATGAATTCAAGGTTTAACGAAAGTGAAATTTTAGAACTTATTGAACAAACCCCCTTGGGTAGGTTAGGCACGCCTGAAGACGTGGCGCAATTAGTTTACTATTTATCTTCAAACGGCGCAAGTTTTATAACTGGGCAAGTTATTTCTTGCGACGGTGGTTTTACCGTATAATACGCTAAAGGAAAGGTTTTTAAAATTATGCAAAGACAAAGTGGCGTTTTGATGCCTATATTTTCACTACCTAACGATTATGGAATAGGCAGTTTTGGTAAAGAGAGTTATAAGTTTGTGGATTTTTTAGCCGACGCAGGTCAAAAAATTTGGCAAATTTTACCGCTAGTTCAAACGGGTTATGGAAACTCACCATATTCGTCAGTATCATCAGAATCCTTTAACCCTTATTTTATAAGCGTTGACTATTTAAAAGAGTTAGGGCTTATCACAAATTCCGAGGCAAAGTTTGCCGTTATGAAAACTGACGGCATTGATTACGGCAATTTATACGCCGTAAGATATCCGCTTTTAAGAAAAGCGTTTGCTCGTTTTGATAAAGAAGATAAAAGTTTTAAGCGTTGTCTAAAAAGTAAAAAATTTTACGACTACGCGCTCTTTATGTCTATAAAATATGCGTCGGGTCAAAAACACTTTTACGAGTGGGAAGAGGGGCTTCGCCGTAGAGAAGAAAAAAGTATAAAGAAATTTGCAAAAGACTATTCAGAAGAGATTATCTTTTGGCAATTCGTACAGTTTATTGCCGAAAAAGAGTGGCTTTTGCTTAAAAAATATGCTAACGGTAAAGGAATTTCTATACTTGGGGATATGCCGTATTACGTTGCGCTAGATAGTGTAGACGTTTGGCTTAACCCTAATTTATTTAAACTTGACGAGAATTTTACGCCTAAAAAGATTGCAGGCGTCCCACCAGATTATTTTTCACAGACTGGTCAACTTTGGGGTAACCCCGTATACGACTATGTTGAACACGAGAAAAACGGTTTTTCTTGGTGGGTAAATAGAATTAAAAAGGCGCTTTCCGTTTACGATTACGTTAGAATAGACCATTTTAGAGCGTTTGACCGTTATTATGAAGTTGATTACGGAAGAGAGAACGCAATAGTTGGCGAGTGGAAAGACGTGCCGTCTGAAAATCTTTTCAATACTTTGCACTCTGCGGTTGACAAAACTCGCATAATAGCCGAAGATTTGGGCATTATTGACGACGGCGTGCGCAATTTGTTAGAGCGCGTGGGTTATCCAGGTATGAAAATTTTGTCCTTTGCTTTTAACGGCGAAGAAAATAACTTATATCTACCTCAAAACGTGTGCGAAAATTCTATATGCTATACGGGTACTCACGATAACGACACTTTACTAGGCTTAATAAAAAATGCAAGTGAGTGGGATAAGAAAAACCTAAAAGACGGCGTTAGCAAAAGTTTAGAACTTTTAGGTATTGAGGGTTGTGTAGAAGACGACGTTTCACTTGCTAAATCCATAATAAGTTTGGGCTTTAACTGTAAGTCTAAAACGTTTATAATTCCCTTGCAAGACGTACTGTTCAAAGATACCGATTTTAGAATAAACGAACCAGGAACTGTCAAGGCTCAAAACTGGGCGGTAAGATTTGCAAAAAAAGATTTTAAAAAACAAACTGCAAACCAGTTAAAAATGCTTGCAATAACAAGTGATAGGTATTAAAATAATAAGCAATATCTAATCTTTCAAGGGGTGATACTTATGTCGCTGTCTAAAACTAACGTTGATTATGAACAAGTAAAAAAAGATAGAATATCTAAAACGTTTATTTGGGCGTGTTTTTTTCTATACATACTTATGATGGGCTCAAAAAACTCGTATACTGCAGAAATAGTAGAAATAATGACCGTTTTTGACACAACTAAAGCGCGCGCAAGTTTGGCAATGACTTACTATTTTGTAACTTACGCAGTCGCTCAAATAATATTGACCTTTATTATGGGCAAAATCAATCTGCGGATATATTTGGGTGTTACCGCAGGTGTGTCTGCTATCCTTACCATTTTAATAGGCTATATGAACACCATTGAACCCGTATACGCATTGTGCGCGGTAAACGGCATAATGCAAGCGGGCATATATTCAGGGTGTATGCAAGCGTTATCTAGGCGTTTAGAAAAAAGATTGCTACCTCTTGCAAACAAGATTATGGGGCTAGGAACGTCGGTTGCAAGTTTAATTTCTTACGCAGTTCCTGCGCTTTTCGTAGGTTTAGGTAGATGGGATTTACCATTCAAAGTACTAGGCATTTTATTTTTGCTTTCAGCAATATTCTTTATTTGGGCTTATACAAAAATAAAAAAATATCCACCCGTTATAAGCACGGAAAATGGAAAGACCAAGATGCTTACTAACGAAAAAGCCTTTATAGAATTGCCAAGCAACGGCAAAAAGGTTATGTTTTTTATCTTTATGGCTTGTTTAACGTTAATCGGTAATACAACGTATTATTCAACGTTTAACTGGATACCTAATCTTTTATATGAAGAATTTAGTATGCCCAAAAGTTTTTCAATATTCTTAACGCTTTTATTCCCCGTGGTAAACGCTTTTGTTAGTATAGGTGTTGTGAATTTGTGTGAAAAATTTGTCAACATACTTGCCGTAAGTTTTTCTTTAATGATAATATCGTTGTGCTTTTTCTTGCCTATGACGTTTGTTCACAACGTAAACATAGTTTTAACACTCGTTTGTATGGTTGTGTTTATCGCTCTTGGTTCTGGCGCAAGGCAAGTGTTTAGCAGTATACTTGCTTTTAAGATGAGAACGCAAATAAGTTCTGGTGGTTACCTTGCATTTACAAACGCATTTGCAGCGCTTGCCGCAGGCGTAATGCCAACCTTGTCTGCAACGATTATAGATAGTTTAGGTTATCAAGTTCTCTTTATAATTGTGTTTGCCGTTGGTCTGCTTTACGCAACGATAGTTGGCGTGTGGTCGCTTATGCATACGGGCAAGATAGCAAGGCACAAAAACAAATAATTCATTTAACTTCTAAACGCTTTTCTTTTGAAAGGCGTTTTTTCTTTTTGTTGTATAATTTTTACACGTGGGGTAATACTCTCTTTGAAAATATTATTTAAGGAGATTATTATGAACCCATTTAAAGAACTACCAAAAGACGGAAAACTTGTATATGCAAACTGGAGTGCGCTTGCGTCAAAACCATACGACAAAAATACTACCGACCCCTATACTAAAACGCGCGTAATTTTAATGAACGGCACGGAATTTGAAAGCAACTGGTTTTTGCACCAGTTTAACAGACACTGCTTAAATAATGACGTTAGACGCGTACTTGCGCAAGTGAGAAGACAAGAACAACAACAGCAAAAGCGAATATCTTCACTAAAACCTATTGACGAAACTATTTTAGAAACTACGATAGGTTACGAACAACTTGCCGTAGATTTAACTGCGGAAATGGCACAAAAAGAACCAAACCCTATAGTAAAAGAACAACTTGATTTTGCCTTACTTGAAGATTTTGACCACCTTTATAGATATGCAAATCTTTTAGATATGGATGAAGGAGTGCACGCAGAAAGATTAGTTGGTGGATATACTGAAATAACGCCTGCTCGCCCAACTATATCCGAACACCGCCACCCAAACGACGATATTAGAAGATATATTAACTGCTGGCAAGACTCGTTGATTACTCGTTTGCATACGGGCATAATCACAGGCGCAGAACAACAAACAATGAACTATTATATGAACGTTGGCGGATTTTATCATAATGATTTAGGTAGAAAATTATACGCTGAAATAGCAATGATAGAAGAACAGCACGTTTCAGGCTACGGTTCGTTGATGGACCCTTCTTCAACTTGGTTTGAAAGTTGGGTAATGCACGAGTATACAGAGTGTTATTTATATTATTCTTGTTATCAAGACGAAACGCACCCGTATATAAAGAAAATATGGTTGCAACATTTTGAAGAAGAATTAAAACACTTAAAAATAGCGTCCGAAATGCTTTATAAATACGAGGGTAGAGAGTGGCAACAACTGTTCGTTGGTGGTGCAGAGTTTCCGTCCCTTTTGAAATTAAAATCAAACGTTTCTTATATTAGAGAAGTAATAAATACGGTTAGACTTTCCGCATACAAAGAGACAACCGTAAAGATAGACGACTTGCCGGATAGCGCAGACTTTTTCAAGTATCAAAGACAGGTTAATTCTTCTGTATCACAAGTTGCGTCGCACGCTGTAATTGATAAATATATCAAACGCAACGGTGAAGATTATCGATTTGAAGAAAAAGCGAACCCAGAAAAAACATTAAGAGATAGAAAGATAGATAATACTGACCTAGGTAGAAAAAAAGGTGTATAAATAAAAACTAAATTAAAGGCAAACGCAATCTTGTTTGCCTTTAATTTTTTCTTTTAATCTTTAATTTTAAGTTTATAATTGACATAAAAGACAATATGTAGTATACTTAATTAGGTACATAGTGTATTGTACTAAAATCAGTGCAGGCTGATAAAAGTTTTTTGGGATTTAATTTATGAACAATTTGGCAAATGAAAAAAACTTGGAATCCACCCTTAAAGAAGGTTATTTGGAATCCAAAAACACAGGAAGTGAGGCTTGCGAAAAAGTAAACCTACCTTTTGAAGTTAAAGAGGGCGAAGAGTATTTTATAGAAGACGTTGGCAAGATAAAACGTAAACCTTTATATTCGTTTTTTAAAAGGTTTTTTGATATCTTAATATCGTTGTTGTTTATAATACTTCTTTCGCCATTATTTTTAGTTGTTGCAATAATAATCAAATGTTCTTCAAAAGGCCCTGTTTTTTACACGCAAGAAAGGTTAGGGCTTAACGGCAAAAAATTTAAGGTCATTAAATTTAGAACTATGATTGTTGACGCTGAAAAAAACGGCGCGCAATGGTCTGGCGGAGATAATGATAACCGTATTTATAAATTTGGTCATTTTTTAAGAAAAAGCCGTTTAGACGAACTACCTCAACTTTATTGTTGTTTTATCGGAACAATGACTTTTATAGGTCCACGCCCCGAAAGAGAGTGCTTTTATAACGAGTTTGAAAAATATATTCACGGCTTTAGCCAAAGGTTAAAGGTAAAGCCAGGCATAACTGGGCTTGCTCAAGTCAACGGTGGATACGACCTTAAACCGCAAGAAAAAGTTTTGATAGATATTGAATATATTCACAAACGTTCAATTTGGTTAGATATTAAAATTCTTTTCAAAACGGTAGCCGTGGTGTTTAATCATAAAGGAGCAAAATAAATGCAAAGCCCTTTAAATAAGAAAGTTTTGCTGGCGGTAAACACGTCAAAAATGGTGCTTTCTTTCAGAAAAGATTTAATAAAAAAATTTCAAATCGAAGGGTTTTCAGTTGGCGTTGTTGCGCTTGATAGCGTCTACGAGCAACAAATTCGTCAGTTAGACGTAGAGTTTTTTTGCGTAAACGACGATAACAGAAGTTTAAGCCCTTTCAAAATTTTGTCGCTTAAAAAGAAATATTGCAAAATTATTGAACAGTTTAACCCTTCAATCGTTATGACCTTTATGTTAAAGCCTAACGTTTTTTGCACTCGCGCGGCAAAAAAGTGTGGTGTTGAAAGAATTTTTTCTATGGTAGAGGGCGCAGGGCAAGCCTTTTTACATCAAACGCTTAAATGGAAGATTATAAGGCAAGTTATATGCTCTCTTTATAAAAAGTCATTTAAACACGTAAACAAGGTTTTCTTCTTAAACACTGACGATAGGGCAGAATTTATAAAAAGAAAGTTAGTTAAAGAAGATAAGGTGGAAATTGTTCGCGGCATAGGCGTTAATCTTGAAAGATTTGCTTTTAAGCCTATAACAAACTTTAAAACGTTTATAATGGTCGCTCGCTTAACCAAAGAAAAGGGCGTGTTTGAATATTGTGAAACTGCAAGGGCGGTTAAGAAAAAATATCCTGATGCAATTTTTAATTATCTTGGCGGTGAAGGCGCAGTTAAAATTGCGGATATTAAAGAATATATTGACGATAAAAGTATCAACTATCTTGGCGAAACTGATAACGTTATTCCCTATTTAGAACAATCAACCGCTTTCGTTTTACCCTCATATAGAGAGGGGCTACCTATGTCTGTTATGGAAGCGCAAAGCATAGGAAGATTAGTTATAACGTCAAATTGTATAGGTTGTAGAGATACTGTCGTCGAGGGGTATAACGGATTTTTAGTAAAAACGAAAGACGTTAACGCGCTTGCTGAAAAAATTATTTATATCATTGAAAATAAAGAAAAAGCAATTCAGTTAGGTGAAAATGCAAGAGCGTTTGCCCAAGAAAATTTTGACCAAAATAAAATCAATCAAACGCTGTTTGATTTTGCGGTAAAACAATAGTTTTAGGTAGGTTATGTTGTTTTCAATAATCGTTCCCGTATATAACGTGGAAAAATATCTTAATCAATGCGTAAATAGCATTTTAAACCAAAGTTGCATAGATTTTGAACTAATTTTGGTTGACGATGGTTCAACCGACGGTTCATCTGCAATTTGTGATGACTATGCTAAAAAAGATAACCGTGTTAAAGTTATCCATAAAGAAAACGGTGGTCAAACTAGTGCAAGAAACGCAGGGGTAGATATTGCCGTAAGTCAATATTTGGTTTTTATAGATAGTGATGACTGGGTTGATTTAGATTATTTGCAAAACTTTGAAATAGCAATAAAGCAATATAACGCAGACGTTGTTTGTTGCGGTATGGTTGAAACAACCGTAGATAGTAAAAAAAACACACCTTTTGATTATGATGCTGGTTTTTATGAAAAACGAGATATAAAAAATAAAATTTTTCCTAGTTTAATTTACGGATTTGAAGGAAAAAGTTTTTCCCCAACATTATGGGCAAAAGCAATTAAAAAAGAACTTTATCAAAGTTTTGCTAAACAAGTAGACCATAGAATAAAAATAGGTGAAGATAGCGCAATAATTAAGCCTTGTATTTACAATGCGAATAGTATATACGTTTTAGAACAATGTTCATATTTTTATCGCACTAATTTTAATTCGGTTACTAAAAATAGAAAAGCCTTTTTTTGGCAAGGTCCTAAATTAAGGGGGCAACTGTTAGAAGAGCAATTTAAAACTTCTGATTTTGATTTTCAATCGCAAATATATAGAATGGTTACGCATTCTTTGTTTAACGTTGTATGCTCTCAATTTAACAGGAAAGAAAAATATTCCGTGATTGTGAAAGACGTTAAAAAAAATCTTAAAGACCCTTATTACGTAAATGCAATAAAAAATTGTAAAACCAAAAGTAAAAAATTGAAGTTTGCACGTTTTGCATTAAAGAATAAAGCCTTTTGGCTTATAAAAGTTTACAATAAAACAAAGTAAGTTATGCAGTTAAAAGTTTTGAAAAATGCAGGTTGGATAGTGGGGTGTAAGGTGGTTAAAGCACTTTTAACCCTTATCGTTACTGCAATAACAACAAGATATTTAGGCGTTGAAAACTATGGGCTCATAAGTTACGCTGCTGGTTTAGTTGCCTTTGTTGTGCCTATAATGCAACTTGGTCTTAATTTTACAATCGTTCACGAAATTATAGAAAGACCTAAAGAAGAGGGAAAGGTTGTGGGCACGGTAATGGCTATGTCTGCAATGTCTTCTCTTTTATGTATCGTTGGCGTAATTGCTTTTTCTATGATTGTCAACGCTGGCGAAAAAGATACTATAATAGTTTGTGCAGTCTATAGTTTGATGCTTTGTTTTCAAGCCTTTGAAATGGTTCATTATTGGTTTCAAGCAAAACTGATGTCAAAATATTCTGCAATAACAATGCTATTTTCTTACGTTGCAGTAACCGTTTTTCAAGTTTTGTTGGTTGTATTTAGGGCAAGCGTTTATTTTTTTGCAATATCTTATTCTTTAGATTATTTAATTATAGCGGTGGTTCTAACCGTACTATTTACAAAGAAAAGCGGGCAAAAATTGAGTTTTTCATTTGCTCTCGCAAAGCAAATGTTTTCGGTAAGTAAATTTTATATCGTTTCAAACTTAATGGTTACAATATTTGCGCAAACGGATAAAGTTATGCTTAAACTTATGCTCGGTAATGCTGAAACGGGTATATATTCTGCCGCTTATAACTGCGCAATAATGGCAAACTTTGTTTTTGCCGCAATAATAGATTCAATGCGCCCAGACATTTTTAATGCTAAAAAAGATAGTCAAGAAAAGTTTGAAGAAAAAATGAGTGAACTTTATTCCGTTTTATTTTACTTCTCTCTTATAATGTGCGTTGCAATCACATTGTTGTCGCCTTTAGTAATAAAAATTATGTGTGGCGATGGTTACGCCCCGTCAGTAGACGTTTTAAGAATTGCCGTTTGGATGACGATTTTTTCTTATTTAGGAACGGCAAGAAGTATTTGGATTTTAGCAGAAAATAAACAGAAATATTTGTGGATTTTGAATTTAGTTGGTGCGGTGTTGAACGTTGGGTTGAATTTTGTGTTAATACCCATGTTGGGTGCGCTCGGCGCGGCTATAACTACGGTAGCAACTCAATTTTTTGCAAACGTAATTTTAGGCTTTATAATGAAACCTATAAGACGAAACAATAAGTTGTTGTTAAGGGGGTTAAACCCTAAATACGTTAAAAATATATTTACTGCGTTTAAGAAAAACGGTGGAGACGTTGAGTAATGGATGAAAAAACTTTAAAAAAATTGCAATCTGTAGAAACTGAAATGTTAAAAGTTGTTGCAGATTTTTGCAAAAAACACAATATAAAATATTCGCTTTATGCAGGCACGTTGCTAGGCGCTGTTCGGCACGGCGGTTTTATCCCGTGGGATGATGATATTGATATCTGTATGGAGCGTTCAGAATATAACCGTTTTTTAAAACTTTGGAGAGAAAATGGTGTTGAAGGATATTATTTACAAGGAACCGACAATCCTAATTATCAATATATAAATTTTTCAAAAATACGCAAAAATGGAACTCGTTTTGGAACTGAACAAGATGTAAAATTACTTGAAAATTTAGGTATATTTTTGGATATCTTTCCTTTTGATAAAGTTCCCAAAGACAAAAAATTGCGTAAAAAGTTTATGAGAAACGTAAAGTTGTGGATGGTATATACTCGTGGATATCCATATACTAAAGGTAGTAAAATTTTAGAATTAGCATCAAGAATTTTGCTTTTAAAATCAAGAAAAAAACAACTAGAAATCCGCAATAAACTTGAAAATAAAATATTGTCTTATCAAAAAATGGAAAAAGATTATGACCTAATGTGTTTTGCTTGTCCTAACGACTTAAAATTCATATATCCCGCTAACATTTTAGATGAACTTATAGATGTTGATTTTAATGGACATACAGTAAAAATGCATAAAGATTATGACACCGCATTAAAAATCAAATTTGGTGATTATATGCAACTTCCGCCTGAAGAAGAAAGAGTATGCAAGCATGAGCCTGCTGTTTTAGATTTTGGAGAATAATAAAAATGAAAAGAGTTATTACGTATGGAACTTTTGATTTGTTACACTACGGACACGTAAATTTATTGCGTAGAGCAAAAGAGTTAGGTGACTATTTGGTAGTGGTGTTATCTACTGACGAATTTAACTGGAATGAGAAAAGAAAGAAATGCTATTTTCCTTATGAAAAAAGAAAACAACTTTTAGAGGCTATTAGATATGTTGATTTAGTTGTTCCAGAAGAGAACTGGGAACAAAAAAGAACAGATATTCACAAGTATGATATTGATGTTTTTGTTATGGGTGATGACTGGAAAGGTAAATTTGACTTTCTTAAAGAAGAAGGTTGCGAAGTAGTATATTTACCAAGAACACCTGAAATATCTACAACTCAAATTAAAAAAGATTTAAACAAGTAAATTCCACTTATTTGTAAATTGCTAATTTAATTTCTTGACATATTTATATTTAAATGTTATCCTATATAAGATAAATCTTTAATTCGGTACAGAGAGACCGGCAAGGTTTTAGTTTATAGGCGGGGCTTCCCGTGATTTACGCTACTTAAAGCCTTGCTTTTGCACGGCTTTTTTTCTACTTTTAAGGAGAAACTATGAACTTTTTATTCAAAAATGGTACAGTTTATACGGGTGGTAAGTTGGTTAAATGCGACTTTACGGTTTCAGGGGGTAAAGTTTCCTTTTTAAAGCCTCAAAGTCTTTCTTCTTATACCGTTATTGATTGTGATAATTTGTTTATTTTTCCCGGTTTCGTTGATGCGCACGTTCATCTTCGCGAGCCGGGTTTTTCTTATAAAGAAACTGTTAAAACAGGGACGGAGGCGGCGGCAAGCGCAGGTTATAGCGCAGTGTTTACAATGCCCAACTTAAACCCTGTACCCGACAGTTTACAAACGCTTAAAATTCAACAAGATATTATAGATAAAGACGCAGTTATTTCCGTTTATCCTTTAGCCTCGATAACCAAGGGTGAAAAGGGGCAAGAACTTTCTGATATGGAAGAACTTTCTTCTAAAGTTATAGGTTTTTCGGACGACGGCAGAGGTGTTCAAAACTCTGAAATGATGCAAAGAGCAATGCAAATTGCCAAAAAAAACAATAGGTTTATTGTTGCGCATTGTGAAGACGATAGTTTACTTAACGGCGGTTATATTCACGACGGCGAATATGCGCGTATTCACGGGCATAAAGGTATAAGTTCCGCAAGCGAATATAAGCAAGTGGAAAGAGATTTAGAGATTGTTGAAAAAATAGGCGTAAAATATCACGTTTGCCACGTTTCCGCAAAAGAGAGCGTTGATGCTATAAGAAAGGCAAAGGCTCGTGGTGTTGACGTTACGGCAGAAACAGGTCCTCACTATATAGCGTATAACGATATGATGCTTAAAGAGAGCGGAAACTTCAAAATGAATCCGCCTATTAGGGCAGAACAAGACAGGCTTGCGTTAATTGAGGGTATAAAAGACGGAACTATTGATATGATTGCAACCGACCACGCACCGCACTCTAAAGAAGAAAAGAGCAAAGGTTTGTTGAGCCTTAACGGTGTGGTTGGGTTAGAAACCGCTTTCCCCGTAATTTATACAAAACTTGTTAAAACTGGGGAAATCACCCTAGAAAAAGCAATACAAATAATGAGTGAAAACCCTGCAAAACGTTTCAGTTTAGATATTGAAATAGCAGAGGGTAAAGATGCAAACTTGTGCGTATACGACCTTAATAAAGAATACGTAGTGAATGCGCAAGACTTTATATCAATGGGTAAAAGTTCACCGTTTGACGGTGTTAAATTGAGTGGTAAATGCTTAATGAATATTCATATGGGCAAACTCGTTTACAATAAATTAGCAAAATAATCTTATTTAGATATTACATAAGGAGAATTTTTATATGCCTAAAAGAACAGATATTAAAAAAGTATTAGTAATCGGTAGCGGTCCTATCGTTATAGGTCAAGCGGCTGAATTTGACTACGCAGGCACGCAAGCTTGTCTTGCGCTCAAAGAAGAGGGATACGAAGTAATTTTGGTTAACAGCAACCCTGCAACCATTATGACGGATACTACTATTGCCGATAAGGTTTATATGGAACCTTTAACACTTGAATACGTGGCAAAGATTCTCCGTTACGAGCGTCCTGATGCAATAATTCCCGGTTTAGGTGGACAAACTGGTCTTAACCTTGCAATGCAACTTGCAAAGAAAGGCGTACTTGACGAATGTCAAGTTAAACTTTTAGGCACAAACGCTAAAAGTATAGAGCGCGCTGAAGATAGAGAACTGTTTAAAGAAATGTGCGAATCAATCGGTCAACCCGTAATTCAATCGGAAATCACTTATAGTATAGAAGAGGCTAAAGTGGCGGCGGAAAAAATAGGCTATCCAGTAGTTTTGCGCCCTGCATTTACTCTTGGTGGTACTGGTGGTGGTTTTGCCGATAATGAACAAGAATTAGAAGAGATTATGAAAAACGCTCTCAAACTTTCACCCGTGCATCAAGTTTTGGTTGAAAAGAGCGTTAAAGGTTATAAAGAAATAGAGTTTGAAGTAATGCGCGACTCTGCTGATAACGCTATAACCATTTGCGGTATGGAAAACGTAGACCCAGTTGGCGTACACACTGGCGACTCTATAGTCGTTGCGCCTATTCTTTCACTTAACGACCACGATTTAAAAATGCTTAACGACGCGGCAATTAAAATTATTCGTGAACTTAAAATAGAAGGTGGTTGTAACGTTCAGTTTGCATTGCATCCCACAACCAGTGAATATTATTTGATAGAAGTAAATCCCAGAGTTTCACGTTCATCTGCGCTTGCTAGTAAGGCTAGCGGATATCCTATTGCAAAGGTAACGGCAAAAGTAGCGCTTGGTATGAACCTTGATGAAATTCACGTTTCGGGAACTACCGCAATAAACGAACCTAAACTTGATTATATAGTAGCAAAATTCCCACGTTTCCCGTTTGACAAATTCACTTCAGCGTCAAACGTTCTTGGAACGCAAATGAAGGCAACGGGCGAAGTTATGGGTATAGGTTCAACCCTTGACGAATGTATGTTAAAGTCCGTTCGTTCTTTAGAAATAGGCGTAAATCACTTCTATCTTTCAAAATTTGATAATATGAGTAAAGAACAACTCATTGATTATCTTAAAGAGTTTAAGTCTGACAATATATTTGCAATAGCGCAACTTTTCCGTTTGGGTGTTAGCGTTGCAGAACTTCACAAGGTAACAAAAATTACAGAATTGTTCCTTGAATGTATTGAAAGAATAGTTAAAATGGAAGTTATCCTTAAAGACAAGAAAGGCGACGTTAAGGCTCTTGGCGCAGCAAAAATAATGGGCTTTTCAGATGCGTTTATTGCAAAACTTTGGGGATTGAAAGAAGTTGAAGTAAATGCCCTTCGTAAAGAAAACGGAATTAAGCCCGTGTTTAAAATGGTTGACACTTTGCATAGCGGTGCTTATATACCATATTTTTATTCAACTTATATCGGAAAAGGCGATTCAATAGTTACCGATAAAGAAAAGGCAATAGTTTTGGGTAGTGGACCTATAAGAATAGGTCAGGGCGTTGAGTTTGACTATTCAACCGTGCACGCAGTTAAAACTATAAAAGAAAGTGGTTACGAGGCAATTATCATCAACAATAACCCCGAAACCGTTTCAACCGACTATACGGTAAGTGATAAACTTTATTTTGAACCACTTACGGCTGAAGACGTTATGAACGTTATTGAGTTTGAAAACCCTATGGGCGTAGTTGCATCACTTGGCGGACAAACTGCAATAAACTTGGCAGAACCTATTAGGGCGCGTGGCGCAAAGATTATCGGAACGGATTGTGAGGCTATAAACAACGCAGAAGACAGAGATGCGTTTGAAAAAATTATGGAAAGGTTGCAAATCCCTCAACCAAAAGGTCAAGCGGTGTTCAGCGTAGAAGACGGCGTTAAGGTTGCAGAAGAAATCGGTTATCCAGTTCTTGTTCGTCCCTCATACGTTTTGGGCGGTAGAGCAATGCAAATAGTAGGTAATGAAAGAGCGCTTCGTGAATATCTTAAAAATGCAGTTGACATAAGCGAAGACCATCCTATTTTGGTTGATAAATATATCGTAGGTAAAGAACTTGAAATCGACGCAGTTTGCGACGGAAAAGACGTATTTATTCCAGGAATAATGGAACTTATTGAAAGAACGGGCGTACACTCTGGCGACTCAATAAGCGTTTATCCAACCTTCTCTGTGAGCGAAAAAGCAAAACAAACTATCATAGAATATGGCAAAAAGTTAGGTCTTGGTATAGGTATAGTAGGGCTTTATAATATTCAGTTTATTGTCGATAAAAACGAAGACGTATACGTAATTGAAGTAAATCCACGTTCGTCAAGAACAGTACCTTTCCTTTCAAAATCTACTGGATATTCTCTTGCGGATATAGGTACTAGGGTAATTTTGGGCAAGAGTCTTAAAGAACAAGGTTTAACCGAACTTTATCCAGCAGAAAAGAAACGTTGGTACGTTAAAGCGCCTGCATTCTCTTTCAGTAAACTTCGCGGAATAGACGCATATCTTTCACCTGAAATGAAATCTACTGGTGAGGCAATCGGTTACGACGATAAACTTAACCGTGCATTATTTAAGGCTTTGCAAGCATCTGGAATGAACGTTATGAATTACGGAACGCTTTTCGTTTCGGTTGCAGATTGTGATAAAGAAGAGGCTCTACCTTTAGTAAGAAGATTTTATAATCTCGGCTTTAACATAGAGGCAACTGCAGGAACTGCAAAATTCCTTAAACAAAACGGCATAAAGACAAGGGTTAAGGCAAAAATAAGTGAGGGAAGTGAAGAAATTCTTAACGCAATACGTCGTGGATACGTTACTTACGTTATCAGCACTCGTGATATCAATTCTTTGGGCGAGGCAAGCGACGGTTTCCAAATTCGTCGTGCTGCAGTTGAAAATAACGTAACTATGTTTACTGCGCTTGATACCGTTAAAGTTCTTTTAGACGTATTAGAAGAAATTACGTTGAGCATATCAACTATAGACGCTTAATATAAAGGAGAGTAGTTTTGAAACAGTCTTATTTGAAAGTTTTAACAAACGAAAAACTTACGGCAAACGTATGCAAAATGACCTTGATGGGCGACGTTAGCGCAATCGAACGCCCCGGTCAATTCGTCAACATTGCAATAGACGGATTGTTTTTGCGTCGTCCTATATCTGTTTGCGACGTTGAAGATAACGTACTTACCATAATTTATAAAGTAGTTGGCAAGGGAACGGAAAAAATGTCTTATATGAAAGGCGGAGAAATCCTTGATATACTCACGGGCTTGGGTAACGGATATTTTACCGACCTTTCGGGCGAAAAACCCCTTTTGGTAGGCGGTGGCGTTGGCGTTCCCCCTATGTATAAACTTTGTAAGGAACTTATCAAAGAAGGAAAAGAGCCTACCGTTATTTTAGGTTTTAACACTAAAAGCGAAGTGTTTTATGAAAACGAATTTAAGGCGCTTGGCGTTACCGTTTTCGTAACTACGGTAGACGGCAGTTACGGTATAAAAGGTTTCGTAACCGACGCTATTAAAGAAGTTGGCGAATATACTTATCTTTACACTTGTGGTCCAGAACCTATGCTAAAAGCACTCTATAATGCAGTTACCACTAGCGGTCAATTCTCTTTTGAAGAAAGAATGGGTTGTGGTTTTGGTGCTTGTATGGGTTGCTCTTGCAAAACTAAATACGGAAACAAGCGTATTTGTAAAGACGGTCCCGTTTTAGTTAAGGAGGAAATTATATGGTAAACACTTCTGTTAGTCTTTGTGGCGTTAAGTTGAAAAACCCCGTAGTTCCTGCAAGCGGAACGTTCGGTTTTGGCTATGAATTTAGCGATATATACGATATAAATATTCTTGGCGCAATATCTATTAAGGGAACTACTAAAGAACCCCGTTTTGGAAATCCCACGCCAAGAATTGCAGAATGTACGTCAGGTTTAATCAATTCAGTTGGTTTACAAAACCCGGGCATACACGCAGTTATAGAAAAAGAGATTCCTAGACTTCGTGAAGTTTATTCAAATCCAATAATATCAAATATAAGCGGATTTTCTATTGACGAATACGTTTATTGTTGTGAAAAAATTAACGAAGTTAAAGACGTAGATATTATAGAAGTAAACGTAAGTTGCCCAAACGTTCATAACGGCGGTATGAGTTTTGGAACTTTGCCAGAAAACGTTGAGGCTGTTACAAAAGCAGTAAAGAAAGTAACAACAAAACCCGTCTTCATAAAATTAACACCTAACGTTACTGATATAACGTCAATAGCAAAGGCGTGCGAACAAGGCGGAGCAGACGGAATAAGTTTGATAAATACTTGTCAAGGTTTAAGATTAGACCTTAACAAAAGAAAACCCATAATAGCAAATAAAATAGGCGGATTTTCTGGTAGGGCAGTTTTCCCTATTGCGTTAAGAATGGTTTGGCAGGTTTACGAGGCGGTTAAGTTACCTATAATGGGTATAGGCGGAGTGGCAACAGCAGAAGACGTTGTTGAAATGATGATGGCAGGCGCAACCGCCGTTCAAGTGGGCGCAGAGAATTTGGTTAATCCTTACGCTTGTAGCGACATAATAAATTCTTTGCCGTCAGTTATGGAAAAATATAAAATTAAAGATTTAAATGAAATTATAGGAGTGGCACATCAATGAAAAAAGACGTAATTATAGCGTGTGATTTTAATTCAAAAGAGCAACTTTTTGATTTTCTTGATAAATTTCAAGATGAAAAGCCTTACCTTAAAGTAGGTATGGAACTTTTTTACGCAGGCGGTGTAGAAATCGTTAAAGAGATTAAACGTCGTGGACATAAAATATTCCTTGACCTTAAACTTCACGATATTCCAAATACCGTAAAAAAATCAATGGCGGTGCTTTCCGCTTATGACGTTGATATGGTAAACCTTCACGCAAGCGGTGGTTCAAGTATGATGAAAGGCGCGCTTGAAGGGTTGACCAGGGCAGATGGCACTCGTCCCTTACTTATAGCAGTTACTCAACTTACGTCAACTAATCAAGAAATGATGACCAACGAACTTCTTATAGATAAACCTTTAGACCAAGTTGTTATGAGTTATGCTCAAAACGCTAAAAACTGTGGGTTAGATGGTGTTGTATGCTCTCCGTTAGAGGCAGGTAAAGTTCACCAAGTATGCGGAGAAAAGTTCTTAACTATAACCCCAGGTATAAGACTTGCAGGTGATGCCGTTGGCGACCAAAAACGCGTAACAACCCCCGCTTTGGCAAAAGAAATAGGCTCTGACTATATAGTTGTAGGTAGGTCAATAACTGGTGCTGAAGACCCAGTTAAGGCTTATAGAAAATGTGTTGAAGAATTTTTAGGATAATATATAAAGGAGAAAAATTATGGATACGGCAAAGAAAGTTGCAGAAAATTTACTTAAAATAAAAGCGGTTTTTTTAAGACCAGACGAACCTTTTACGTGGGCAAGTGGAATTAAAAGTCCTATTTATTGTGATAATAGACTTATTCTCACTTCTCCCGAAGCAAGAAACGTTGTTGAAAACGCTATTGCAGAAACTGTAAAGAGAGAATATCCCGAGGCAGAGGCTCTTTTTGGAACTAGCACTGCAGGTATTGCTCACGCAGCAATCGCAGGTCAGATATTAGAGATGCCTA